>NZ_JBIUVK010000043.1:0-56823 GCF_044742865.1 Pseudomonas sp. NPDC087814
CACCGAGCCTAGGCGAGGTGCCGAGTGGTGGGGCAAGAGCGTTTTGCTTACTTTTGCGCTGTTCAAAAGTGAGCCGCTGTAAGAGCGGAACCAATCTCAGCCATCACCCAAAAAACGGATATACACGCAAATCACCTTCCCCGAGAACGCACAAAGGGGACCCGAAGGTCCCCTTTAATTTTGTCGTTGCGTGCTCTTTTTTTATTATTGAGGGGCGGTCTATTGTTGTTTTTGGCAACCGTGGCCCTTTACCGCAGTTTTTGGCAACCCCCATCCGGGGTCAAGAGCAAACGTATTTTTTTGAGCGCTGATCTGCTTCTTCGCACGCGATCCAACCAGTGGGTAGCTACCTTGAGGTAGTTTTTTGTTCTTCTCTATCCGGTTGCGGGTTTCGACAAGCCGTACCCTGCGAAGCACATCTTCTCCAAAAAAATCTGTTAGCTGCGTCTCTGCCGTGTTGTTTTTGTTATGTCAGAGTCGTTACGTCTTATTTTTATTAGGTTTGGTGCTTTTTATTCTTGTTATGCAATAGAGATAGCAGAAGCCGTGCCAACTTTATAAAGTCCTTTAAAATCAATGCCTTGATTTTTTGGCGAGAAATTTCCTTCAGGAAATGCGACAAAATATGTTCCCGTGTTACCCGATGTGTAGCCGCGAGGTAACACATCGTCACAAGCGCACTACTCAACCGGCGCTGCGAGCCTTCGCCACGCGCGAACCGGTTGGGCGGCCGAGTACCGTACAAATTTGCTGACCCGCCAGAATCAGCTTGTCCATGTCGATACCCGTCTCGATGCCCAAGCCATTGAGCAGGTACAACACATCTTCAGTGGCAACGTTACCGCTGGCCCCCTTGGCATAGGGGCACCCGCCGAGGCCCGCAATAGAGCTGTCGAACACCTGGATACCTTCCTCAAGGCTGGCGTAGATATTGGCGATGGCCTGGCCATAGGTGTCATGGAAGTGCCCGGCCAGCTTGTCCCGTGGCACCTGCGCGCCGACCACCTCGAACATCCGGCGTGTTGCGCCTGCAGTGCCGGTGCCAATCGTGTCGCCCAGGGACACCTCATAGCAGCCCATGGCGAACAGCTCGCGAGCGACTGCCGCGACCTGTTCCGGCGCGACCTGACCTTCATAAGGGCAACCCAACACACACGACACATAACCCCGCACACTCACACCGTGCTGCCTGGCCGCGTCCATGATCGGCACGAAGCGTTCCAGGCTTTCGCTGATGGAGCAGTTGATATTGCGCTGGGAAAACGCCTCGGAAGCCGCCGCAAATACGGCCACTTCTTTTACGCCCGCCGCCAGTGCATCTTCAAAACCCCGCAGGTTTGGCGCCAGCGCGCCATAGGTCACGCCCGGCTTGCGCTGGATCTGCGCAAACACCTCGGCCGACCCGGCCATCTGCGGTACCCATTTGGGCGACACAAAACTGCCGACTTCGATGTAACCCAGGCCGGCGGCACTCAGGGCGTCCACCAATTGCACCTTGTCGGCGACGCTGATGGGTTGCGCTTCATTCTGCAGGCCGTCGCGGGGGCCCACTTCCACCAGGCGCACATGAGAGGGGAGGGACATGGCAGCTACCTTTTATGAATGGCCAACCTGGCCCTGAATGGTCTGTTCCAGCGCCTGGGTGCAACGCTCTTCGGCGGTGTCCAGTTCGAGCTTCATCTGTTCGATGTCGAGCAACTGTTGTTCCAGCTGCTCGCGGCGCTCGGCGATTTTCGCCAGCATGCTGTGCAGCTGTTTCTGGTTGCCGCTGGTAGGGTCGTAGAGTTCGATCAGTTCCCGGCACTCGGCCAGGGAAAAACCGATGCGCTTGCCCCGCAGGATCAGCTTCAGGCTGACCTTGTCGCGGGGCGAATAAATGCGCTCCTGGCCCCGGCGTTCCGGGGACAGCAGGCCTTGTTCTTCATAGAAACGAATGGCGCGGGTGGTGATGTCGAGCTCGCGGGCGAGGTCGGAGATGCTGTAGGTCGTGCTCATGAGGGCGCTCAAGGAGTGTCTTGAGCGTTAAGCTAATGGCTGGTTGACGTTAACGTCAAGCTCGCTCCTACAGTTTGTCCAGCTTCTTCTCATGGGCCGTCACCTGCTGGCACAACTCGATCATCTGCTCGCGCATCCAGCGGTTGGCCGGATCCTGGTCGGTGCTTTCATGCCAGTACAGATGGGTTTCCACCATCGGCACATCATTCACCGGCAGGTTGAACCAGTGCAGTTCATGGCGCCGTGCGAAGCGCTCCGGCACGGTCATTACCATGTCGGTCTGTTGCAGCACCTGCGAGGCCATCAGGTAGTGCTGGGAGCGCAGGGCGATCTTGCGTTGCAGGCCCATCTTGCCCAGCGCCAGGTCGACATGGCCCAGGCCGTTGCGCCGGCTGGAGATATGAATGTGGGTCAGCGACAGGTAGTCATCCAGCGTCAGTTTGTCCTTGCCCGCCATCGGATGGCCCTTGCGCATGGCGCACACGTAGCGGTCTTCCATGAGCTTGACGTGGCGCACTTGCGGGTCGGTGTTAAGCGGCGCATCCACGGCAAAGTCCAGGCGACCGGCCGCCAGTTCCTTGGTGGTTTCCCGGCGCTTGGACAGGAAGCTCTCGATTACCACCGTAGGTGCCAGGCGGCGCAGACGCTGGAACAGCGGCGGCAGAATCACCGCTTCGGTGAGGTCGGTCATGCTGATGCGGTAGGTCTTGGCCGCCTGTTGCGGGTTGAAGATCCGGCTTTCCTGTACCGACACCCGCAGCAGCGACAGCGCGTTACGCACCGGGCCAATGATGTTCTGGGCCATGGGTGTGGGCACCATGCCTTGGGCTGTGCGCACGAACAGCGGGTCGTTGAAGGTCTCCCGCAGGCGGGCCAGAGCGTTCGACACCGCAGGTTGAGTAATCCCGACAATCTGCCCGGCGCGGGTCAGGTTGGCTTCGGTGTAGATCGCGTCAAAGACGATGAAGAGGTTGAGGTCGACCTTGCTCAGATTCATTTCGCTGCGCTCTTATTGTTAGGTGTCCATACGCCGATCATATATCGGTGATGAATGTTAATACACGCCGAGAATAGGCTAGGTAAATTATCAACGCTGTTCTAGCATCGATTCATGACCTCAACAACCTCCATTGAGAAGGTGCTGCCCATGGATTTCGCCTATTCGCCCAAGGTTCAGGAACTGCGTGAACGCGTCACCGCGTTCATGGATGCCTACGTCTACCCGGCCGAGCCTGTGTTCGAACGCCAGGTTGCCGAAGGTGACCGCTGGCAGCCCACCGCCATCATGGAAGAGTTGAAGCTCAAGGCTAAAGCCGAAGGCCTGTGGAACCTGTTCCTGCCGGAATCCGAATTGGGCGCCGGCCTCACCAACCTGGAATACGCACCCCTGGCCGAAATCATGGGCCGCTCCTTGCTGGGGCCGGAGCCGTTCAATTGCTCGGCACCGGATACCGGCAACATGGAAGTGCTGGTGCGCTACGCCAACGAAGAGCAAAAACAGCGCTGGCTCGAACCGCTGCTGCGCGGCGAAATCCGCTCGGCATTTGCCATGACCGAGCCGGACGTGGCTTCCTCCGACGCCACCAACATGGCCGCCCGTGCAGAACGCGACGGCGACGAGTGGGTGATCAACGGTAAAAAATGGTGGACCTCCGGCGCCTGTGACCCGCGCTGCAAGATCCTGATCTTCATGGGCCTGAGCAACCCGGATGCGCCGCGTCACCAGCAGCACTCGATGATCCTGGTACCGGTGGATGCGCCCGGTGTGAAGATCGTGCGCCCGCTGCCGGTGTTCGGCTACGACGACGCACCCCATGGCCACGCCGAAGTGCTGTTTGAAAACGTCCGCGTGCCGTACGAAAACGTCCTGCTGGGCGAAGGCCGGGGCTTTGAAATTGCCCAGGGGCGCCTTGGTCCGGGCCGTATTCACCACTGCATGCGTTCCATCGGCATGGCCGAGCGCGCGCTGGAACTGATGTGCAAGCGTTCCGTCAGCCGTACCGCCTTCGGCAAGCCGCTGGCCCGCCTGGGTGGCAATATCGACAAGATCGCCGACTCGCGGATGGAAATCGACATGGCGCGCCTGCTGACCCTGAAAGCTGCCTACATGATGGACACCGTGGGTAACAAGGTCGCGAAAAGCGAAATCGCCCAGATCAAGGTGGTGGCGCCGAACGTGGCGTTGAGGGTGATCGACCGCGCCATCCAGATCCACGGTGGCGCCGGCGTATCCAATGACTTCCCGCTGGCCTACATGTACGCCATGCAGCGCACCCTGCGCCTGGCCGATGGCCCGGACGAAGTGCACCGCGCAGCAATCGGCAAGTTCGAGATCGGCAAGTATGTGCCGCGGGAAATGATGCGCAGCGGGCAGTAAAACCGAGGTGTCTTCATCGCAGGCAAGCCAGCTCCCACAGGGGAATGCAGTCAACTGTGGGAGCCGGGCTTGCCGCGATGAGGCCAGTTGATCGTTCCCACGCTCTGCGTGGGAATGCTGCCCCGGACGCTCCGCGTCCTCAATACACCCAAACCTCTACCCGCCGATTCTTGATCCGTCCCTCATCTGCCGTATTTGCCGCCACCGGCATCTCGGCACCGAACCCCTGAATGTCCCTCAGCACCACGCCGCTTTTAACCAATTCCCGGCGCACCGCCATCGCCCGCAACTTCGACAATAGCGCCGCCCGCTGCGCATCACTCTTGGCATCCCCAAACCCCACCAGCGTCACCTGCTTGTCCAGCTTGCCGTGGCTCTTTATATAAGCCACTACCCGCATCAGGTCCTGGCGCGCCTTGTTGTCGAGGCTGGCACTGCCTTCCTCAAACCGGAAATTCACCGTCAGGCGCTGCGCTTGTCGGGCAATCGCCTGGTAATCCCCGGGCATCGGCGCCCGTGGTTCCACCGCCATGGCCTGCACCTGCTGTGCGATAAAACCGTTGGCGGCGACGATCGCCTGGCCTTTGCTGCTTTGCGCAAAGTCCACCAGGGCCTTGGCCCAGGGGTTTTGTGCAACAGGTGGCAGGTAGAAGAACAACCGGCGTGACAGTGGGTAGTCCTCGGTGGCGATCAAACTGTTCAGCGGCAGCATTGGCTGCGAGTCGCCATCGACGATGGCCACCGCCTTGGCCTGGCGCACATAGGGCAATCCGATAAAACCGATGCCCTGGGGGTCATGGCTGACAGCATCCGACAACTGCTCGCTGGATTCGAAGCGCTTGGCGCTGCCATCCAACGACTTGCCGCGCCGGCTGAGCACCAGTTCCTTGAAGGTGTCATAGGTGCCGGATTGATCATCCCGCGCGTACAGGTGAATCTGGCCACCGATGCCGCCCAGTTGTTCCCAGGTCGAGACTTCGCCGCTGAAGATCTGCGCCAGTTGCGCGGTGTTCAGCGTCCCCAGCGGGTTGCGTGGGTTGAGGATGATCGCCAGCCCGTCAATGGCGATGACCTGTTCGGCGTCGGGGCTTTTCAGGTCGCCGAGGGCTTCGAGGTCCACCAGTTCGCTGTCCTTGATCGGCCGGGAAGACGCTGCGAGGTCGGCGCTGGCGTTTTTCAGGGCTGCGAACCCGGTGCTGGAACCATGGGCCGCCACTTCCACCGTCACCTTCTGGCCCTGGCGAGTCTTGCCGACGATGTGCTGTTCGTTGGCCTGGTCAGATGGCTCGCTGTGCACCGCTTGCAACCCCTGTTGCTCCATCAGCCCCTTGACCAGCGCCGGGCCAAGTGCCGCGCCGATGGTGTTGGAACCCTGGATGCGCAAGGCCGGGCCATGTTCGGGGAAGGGCAGAGGGGTGGAAAAAGCGGCGAGGGGAAATGCGCTGAGCAGGGCCAGCAGGGATAGAACGCGCAGCATCATGCCGGCACCTTCTCAAGCCAAAGGGAGTGCCGCGAGATTAAGTCAGAGAGGTTTCAGCAATATGACCGGCATCACGCCGTCAAAAAGTGTGGGAGCGGGCTTGCTCGCGAATACGGTGTGTCAGTCGACGTATCCGGTGACTGACACACCGTATTCGCGAGCAAGCCCGCTCCCACATTTAACGGCGCTGCTGTTAAGAAATCAGCTCAATTCCAGCCATATCGGTGCATGATCGGAGGGTTTTTCCATGCCGCGCAGGTCGTAGTCCACACCGGCATCCTTCACCCGGGGCAACAAGCCTTGGGAAGCCAGGATCACGTCGATTCGCAGCCCGCGCTTTGGCTCGTCTTCAAAACCACGGCTGCGGTAATCGAACCAGCTGAAGCGGTCTGCCACATCCGGGTTGAGGTGGCGGAAGCTGTCCACCAGGCCCCAGTTCTTCAGGCGGGCCATCCACTCGCGTTCTTCCGGGAGGAAGCTGCACTTGCCGGTCTTCAGCCAGCGCTTGGCGTTGTCGGCACCGATGCCGATGTCGCAGTCTTCCGGGGAAATATTCACATCCCCCATTACCACCACGGCCTGTTCATTGCTGAACTGCGACTCCAGGAGGGTTTGCAGGTCCTCGTAGAAGCGCTGCTTGGCCGGGAACTTGGTGGGGTGGTCGCGGCTTTCGCCCTGTGGGAAATAGCCGTTCATGATGGTAATCGGGTTGCCGTTGGCGTCGGCGAAGGTGCCCCAGATAAACCGGCGCTGGGCGTCTTCTTCGTCACTGGCAAAGCCTTTGTGCAGCGCCAGCGGTTCCTGGCGCGAGAGCAGGGCAACACCGTAGTGGCCTTTCTGCCCGTGGTAATACACGTGATAGCCGAGGGCCTTGATCTCATCCAGCGGGAACTGGTCGTCGTGGACCTTGGTTTCCTGCAGGCCGATCACGTCCGGCTGGTGTTTCTCGATCAGTGCCGCCAGCTGATGAGGGCGGGCGCGCAGCCCGTTGATATTGAAAGACACGATTTTCATGGTCGGCGGTCCAGTCTGGCAAAAGGGCGATGCTAGCCGACAATGTAGGACGGGAGCCAGCCTTGTAGCAGCTGCCGAGGCACAAGGCTGCGTTGGGCTACGAAGCGGCGTCCGGTGGCTACACTGAACGAAACAGTGCCGCAGACGTTCGTAATAACAAGAGCGCGACCTTTTGAGTCAGCGCCCAGGGGAGATTCACTGTTATGCCTGACACCTCGACTGCCATCGCCCAGATCCACATGCTCGACAGCGGCTATTCCCGCGAAGCCCGTTCGCTGTTGTACCAGGCCTATCGCCATGAGCCGACGTTCGCCTACATCTTCGAAGCCGAACGTCCCGGTTACGAACAGCGGGTGCGCGCCACGGTGCGTGAACTGGTCAAGCAGCACTTCTTCCAGAAACTCCCGGCGATTGGCCTATTGGTCAACGACCGGCTGATCGGCATCGCCCTGATCGCGCCACCGACCCGCCGCCTGGGCATCACCGAAAGCTGGGCCTGGCAGTTGCGCATGTGGCTGAGTACCGGTGTGCGCGGTACCCGGCGTTACCTGGAATACCATCAGGCAGTGCTGGCGTGCCTGCCCTCGGATTCGGTGCATGTGCTGCCGTTGCTGGGGATTCACCCGCAATTCCAGGGCAAGCACTACGGTGAGCAACTGCTGGAAGCGGTGCACAACTGGTGCGCCGAAGACCCGCATTCCTCGGGCGTGGTGCTGGACACGGGGAATTCTCGCTATCTGGAATTCTATAAGCGCCAGGGCTATGAAGAGATCGGCGAGGTCGCTGTAGGACCGGTACTGGAACACGTGTTCTTTCACGCAAATCCGCAGGTGTTACAGGCTGCAACGGTTTAAGACAGAATTATTCAGACAAATCCGGGTTCTAACTCGCTCCCAAGCTCGTGTAGCATCCCGGCCTATGAAGTTTCCAGGAAGATTTACCAGCGGCTTGATTCTGCTGTTCACGAGCTGCGGCGCCTTGGCGCAAAGCGAATTGGATGTGCGCATCAAGCCTTCAAACGACGCGTTGAAAGCCAACATCGAAGGCTATATCGGCGGGGTCGGCGATCGTGACGAAGAAGCCCTGCTGCGGTTCAGCCGTGGCGCCGAGGAGCAGGCCCGCAAGGCTGCCCAGGCGTTGGGCTACTATCAACCGCAGATTGCCAGCGATGTGAAGGGCGGCAAGAACCCGCGCCTGATCCTCACCATCGACCCCGGCGAACCGGTGCATTTGCGCAATGTGACGATTCGGGTCGATGGCCAGGCCGCCGACCTCAAAGCCTTTCGCGTGCCCGCCAGCGACCAACTCAAATCCGGCGCCGTGCTCAACCACGGCAACTACGAAGACGCCAAGCGCGTCATCCAGAACCAGGCGTCACGCTACGGCTTTTTCAGCGGGCGCTTTACCAGCCAGAAACTCTCGGTCGACCCCAAGGCGGGGGTGGCCGATATCGAACTCATTTACGACAGTGGCCCACGCTACACCTTGGGCAAGGTCAGCTTTGCCGGCGACACGCCGTTTGATGAAGACCTGCTGCAACGCATGGTGCCGTTCAAGAGCGGCGCGCCTTACGACTCCGAACTGATCGCCGAACTCAACCAGAACCTGCAATCCAGCGGCTTTTTCGAAGGCGTGCGCGTGGACGCCGCCCCGGCGGCCTCGACCAATGACGTGATCCCGGTGGCCGTGCAACTGGAAACCCGCAAGCCGCGCACCATGGGCCTGGGCCTCGGTTACTCGACCGATGTCGGCCCGCGGGGCAAGGCCAACTGGACGCGCCACTGGGTCAACCCCCAGGGCCACAGTTATGGCTGGGAAGCCGAGCTTTCCGCGCCTCGGCAGAACGTCGGGTTGTGGTACGACATTCCCATGGACCCGCCACTGACCGACAAATTGCGCTTTGCCGGCGGCTACCAGAATGAAGAAATCGCCAACACCGACACCCTGAGTAAACTGCTCACCCTCGGCCCCGAGTGGCACAGCAAGTTGCCCAGCGGCTGGACGCGGGTGATCTCGCTCAAATGGCAGCGCGAAGAATATCGCCTGGGCAACGACTCGGGCCTGAGTACGCTGCTGATGCCCGGCATCAGTTATTCCTACCTGCGCAGCGACAACCGCATCGACCCGCACAATGGCTATCGCCTGCTGTTCGACGCCAAGGTCGCCAAGGAAGGCCTGGGTTCCGACACCAACCTGCTTTACGGCACGGCGACCATCAAGGGCTTGACCACCCTGTGGGACAACCACCGTTTCCTGGCACGGGCGCAGTTTGGCGGCAGTGCCACCAATGGCTACAAATCCGTGCCGCCGTCGTTGCGCTTTTTTGCCGGTGGCGACCAGAGCGTACGGGGTTACGAGTACCAGACCCTGTCCCCGGAAAACGATCGTGGCGACCGCATCGGCGGCCGCTACATGGTGGCCCTGAGCGCCGAGTACCAATATTCCATCGCCGAAAAATGGCGGATCGCGACCTTTATCGACCAAGGCAACTCGTTCAACACCCTGGAAATGCCGAGCCTGAAAACCGGCGTGGGTGTGGGTGTGCGCTGGGTGTCGCCGGTTGGCCCGATCCGCCTCGACCTGGCCCATGCCCTCGAAGATCCGGGCGGCATTCGTTTGCACTTTTCCATGGGGCCTGAGCTGTGATGCGTGGTTTGAAAATAGCGGGGCTGGCCATTCTGGCGGTCCTCGCGGTGATAGTGCTGGCACTGTGGACGGTGCTGGGTACCCAGGTCGGCAGCCGGTGGGTGCTGGGCCAGGTGCCGGGTTTGACCGTGGAAAATTTCCAGGGTCGCCTGGGCGGGCAGTGGAGTGCCGACCATCTGTTATGGCAGCAGGACAGCAGCCGCGTGGAGCTTCAGGCGCCGAAGTTCGACTGGTCGCCCGCGTGTTTGATGCGCATGACCTTGTGCATCAACCAACTGGATGTGGAGCAGGTGAGCCTGCAATTTCCACCCGGCACCGAAGAAAGCAGCGGCCCGATTACCCTGCCGGACCTGAAACTGCCGGTCGCCCTTCAGTTGGGTGACATCCGCGTTGGCAGCCTGCTGTTCAATGGCAGCGAAGAGCTCCAGGGCCTGCAGCTGGCGGCGCACTGGACTGCCGCCGGGATGCAGATCGATTCGGTGCACCTGCAACGGGACGGTTTGGTCCTTGACCTGTCCGGCCTGCTGCAACCCACCGGCAATTGGCCGCTGGCCGCCAGCGGCAACCTGAGCCTGCCTTACGCGCCGGGCGGTGCGCCCTGGACGCTGGCGCTCAAGGTCGATGGCGATTTGCTCAAGACCCTCAAGCTCGACGCCGACAGCAGCGGCTACCTGCCGGCCAAGCTCAGCGGCGAATTGCAACCGCTGGTGGAAAACCTGCCGGCGCAGTTGCACATCACCGCCGACGGCTTCAAACCCAGCGCCGATTTGCCCGATACCCTGCAACTCAATCAGCTGGACCTGACCGCCAAGGGCGACCTGAGCAACGGTTACCAGTTGCTGGGCAAAGCCGTACTGCCCGCGGAAAAAGGCCCGGTGGACCTGCTGCTGCAAGGCAAGGTCGACGCCAAGGGCGCGCAGATCGCCGGGCTGGATTTGAATGCCGGTGACAAGCAAAGCCTCAAGCTCAGTGCCAATCTGGACTGGCAGCAAGGCTTCAGCGCCGACGCGAAAATCGACTGGCTGGATTTCCCGTGGCATCGCCTGTACCCCGTGATCGACGAACCCCAGGTGGCCTTGCGTACCTTCAATGGTGAAGTTTCCTACAAGGACGGCAACTATCTGGGCAACTTCAAGGCCGACCTCGACGGCCCTGCGGGCAAGTTCAGCCTGGCCAGCCCGTTCAGTGGCGACCTCAAGCAAGTGTTCCTCCCCGAGTTGAAACTCGCGGCTGGTCAGGGCAAGGCCGAAGGCCACCTGAACCTGCAATTTGCCGATGGCATCGCCTGGGACACGGCGCTGGACCTGTCGGCGATCAACCCGGCGTATTGGGTCGCGGAGTTGCCCGGCACCCTCGCGGGCCCGTTGCGCAGCAAGGGTGAAATGAAGAACGAGCAACTCAAGCTCAATGCCGACCTCGACCTCAAGGGCCGTCTGCGTGGCCAACCTGCCGTGCTCCAGGCCAAGGCCGAAGGCGCAGGCGAGCAATGGACCCTCGGCACCCTGGACATTCGCCTCGGCGACAACCGCATCTATGGCAGCGGCAGCCTGCAACAGCGCCTTGCCGGGCAGATCGACATCAAGCTGACGCGCCTCGCCCAGCTCTGGCCGCAACTGCGCGGGCAGATGAATGGTCGCCTCGACGTCGCCGGCACCCTGAAAGCGCCGCAAGGCAAGCTCAACCTGGTTGGCCAGCAACTGGCGTTTGAAGATAACCGCCTGCAAAACCTGACCCTGGACGCGAACCTGGATAATGCCCAGCGCGCCAAAGTCGACCTGAAAGGCAGTGGCATCCAGGCCGGTGAAACCCAGCTCGGCACCTTCAGTGCCAGCGCCCAGGGCGATATCAAAAGCCAGAAAGTCCAGCTCGACCTGGCCGGCCCGTTGCTCAAGCTGGCCCTGGCCCTGGACGGCAACCTCGACAAAGACAACTGGCGCGGGCGCCTGGCCAGCGGCGATGTGCAAGCCGGTGGCCAGGACTGGAAGCTGCAAGCGCCGGCGAAGATCGAGCGCCTGGCCGATGGCAAGCTGACCTTTGCGGCGCACTGCTGGGTCTCCGGCCCGGCGAGCCTGTGCGGCGAAGACCAGCGCCTGATGCCCGAGCCGAAGCTGCGTTACCACCTCAAGCAGTTCCCGATCGATAGCTTGGCGCAGTGGTTGCCCAAGGATTTCGCCTGGCAGGGCAAGCTCAATGCCGACGTGCAGCTCGACCTGCCGGCCAGCGGCCCCAAAGGCGTGGTCTCGGTGGACGCCAGCGGCGGTACCCTGCGGGTCAAGGACAAGGACCAGTGGCTGGATTTCCCCTACGACACGCTGAAGCTGGAAACCACCCTCAACCCCACGCGCATCGACACCCAGCTCAATTTCCGTGGCGGCAAGCTCGGCGAGTTGCTGTTGCAGGCGCAGCTCAATCCGCTGGCAAAGAACAAGCCGATCACCGGCAACTTCACCCTGACCGGCCTCGACCTCGCGGTGGCCCGCCCCTTTGTACCCATGGTCGAGAAGCTCAACGGCAAGCTCAACGGTAACGGGCGAATTGGCGGCAGCCTGCTGGCGCCTCAGGTCAACGGCAGCATCAACCTGGTGGGGGGTGAAATCTCCGGCCCGGAACTGCCCACCAGCATTGAAGGCCTGAATATCCAGGCGTTGATTGCCGGCGAAAGCGTGCAGCTCAATGGCGGCTGGCGCAGCGGCAAGGCCGGGCAGGGCACTATCAAGGGGCAGATCGACTGGGGCCAGGCCCTGGCGGTGGATATCGCGCTGCAAGGCACGCAACTGCCGGTCACCGTGGAACCGTACGCGGCCCTGGAGGTGGCGCCTGACCTGAAGATCAGCATGAAGAACGACAAGCTGGCGATCTCCGGCAAGGTGCAGATTCCCAAGGGCGAGATCACCGTGCGGGAATTGCCCCCATCGACGGTCAAGGTCTCGGATGACACGGTGATCGTCGGCAGCCAGACCGAAGAGGGCAAGCCGCCGATGGCCATGGCGATGGACATCGATGTGGAGGTAGGCAAGGACAAGCTGAGCTTCGCCGGGTTTGGCTTTACCGCCAACCTGCAAGGCCATGTGCACATCGGCGACAACATGGACACCCGTGGTGAACTGTGGCTCAACGACGGCCGCTACCGGGCCTACGGCCAACGCCTGACTGTGCGCCGCGCGCGATTGCTGTTTGCCGGGCCGATCGACCAGCCGTTCCTGGATATCGAGGCCGTGCGGATCACCACCGAGCCGTCCCGGACCGTCACCGCCGGTATTCGTCTGAGCGGCAGTGCCGAGCAACCGACTACGCAAATTTTCTCGGAGCCGGCCATGGCCCAAGAGGATGCATTGTCGTACCTGGTGTTGGGGCGTTCGCGCACCACCAACGGTGAGGACAACAACATGCTGGCCGAAGCGGCACTGGGTCTTGGGTTGATGGGCAGTGCCGGGGTCACGTCGGACATCGCCAAGAACCTGGGCATCCAGGACTTTGAACTGGACACCCAGGGCAGTGGCAACAACACCGCCGTGGTGGCCAGCGGCAAGATCTCCGAGAAGCTCAGCCTGCGTTATGGCGTGGGGGTGTTCGAGCCGGCCAACACCATCGCCTTGCGCTATTTGCTGAGCAAGAAGGTGTACCTGGAAGTGGCCAGCGGCGTGGCCAGCTCCCTGGATATTTTCTACAAGCGCGATTTCTGATCCGTCCACGGTAATGGTGGGAGCCTGGCTCCCACCATTTATCCGCTAATTAGCAAGCAACCTAACTATTCGTTTGACATTCGCTGCCTAGGCAGTAACATCGTGTCACACATTCACTGCTTAGGCAGTTAATAGGCTGGTCACGATGAAGCACTTCACCCCCGAAAACTTCCACAACTGCCACCTCGGCCTGCTGCTGGGCCGGGCTGCGCTGCTCAAAGACAAGATCATCGACACCCACATGGAACCCCACGGCATCACGGCCGCGCAGTTCAAGGTGTTGATCATCATGGCCCAGTACGGCGTCGACACCCCGGCCGAGCTGTGCCGCAACCTGTCGTTGGACAGCGGCTCCATGACCCGCATGCTCGACCGCCTGGAACAAAAGGACCTGCTGGCGCGCAAGCGTTCCGAGCAGGACCGGCGCCAGGTGCAGTTGGTGCTGACCGCCGAAGGCCAGCGCGTGGCCGACATGCTGCCGCACATCGGTGCCCAGGCCTTGAACCAGTTGGCGGGCGCCCTGGAGCCGGGTGAATTGCAAACCCTGGAAAAAATCCTGAAGAAAATTCTGATAGCTGCGGGTGACCCCATCACCATCCAGCGGGTAGGTAGTGCATGAACAATCGCTCCTTGCGTGCCGGCCTCAGCCTTGTGCTGGTGGCCATGACTATGGCCGGTTGTGCCAATTTCAGCGGCTTGGACACAGAAGGCAAACGCCTCGAAGCCAATAACCTGCAAACCGGCAAATCCCTCAGCGGCGTGACCCTGTCCACCGCTGCCTGGCCCACCGCCGACTGGTGGAAAGGCCTTGGCGACCCACAGCTCGACGGCCTGATCCAGGAAGCCCTGCAGAACAGCCCCGACATGCAAGTGGCCAGCGCCCGTGCCCACCAGGCCGAAGCCGCTGCCTATGCCGCCGACGCCGAGCGCATGCCAACCCTGGATGCCAGCGCCGGTGTCAGCCGTTCGCGCCTGGCCAAGGACCAGGACCCGTTGGGCCAGGGCGATGCCTACGCCACCGTGCGTAACATCGGTGCCAGCTTCAATTACAACTTCGACCTGTGGGGTGGCCAGCGCGCCGCCTGGGAAGCCGCGCTGGGCCAGGCCCGCGCTGCCGAAGTCGACCAACAGGCCGCGCGCCTGACCCTCGCGGCCAACGTCGCCAAGGCCTACAGCGACCTGGGCCAGGCCCATATCGTACGTGACCTGGCCAATGATGACCTCAAGCGCACCCGGCAGATGCTCGACCTGGGCCAGCGTCGCCTGAACTCCGGGATCGACAGCCAGTACCAGTACCAGCAAACCGAAAGCCTGGAAGCCAGCTCCCAGTCGCAACTGATCGATGCGGAAAAACAACTGCAGAGCGCGAAGATCGCCCTCGCGGTGTTGCTCGGCAAAGGCCCGGACCGTGGCAGCGAACTGGTACGCCCCAACGTGCTCAAGCCGAGCGCGGTTGCGGTGCCTTCGGTGTTGCCTGCCGAGCTGGTGGGCCGTCGCCCGGACCTGATCGCCGCACGCTGGCGGGTGGAGGCGGCGAGCAAGAACATCGCGGCCAGCAAGACCCGTTTCTACCCCAACCTCAACCTGAGCGCGAGCGCCGGGGCCGAGTCGTTGCTGGGGGATGCGATGTTTGGTTCGGCCAGCCGCTTCTTCAGCATTGCGCCGACCGTCTCGCTGCCGATCTTCGACGGCGGCCGCCTGCGCGCCGACCTCGACGCTCGCGACGCCGACTACGACCTGGCCGTGGCCCAGTACAACAAAACCCTGGTGCAAGCCTTGGGCGATATCGGCAACACACTCTCGCAATTGCGCGAGACCGGCCGGCAGATCCAGGCCCAGCAACACGCCGCTGACATTGCCCAGCAGTCCTACGACACCGGCGTCCAGCGTTACAGCTCAGGTATCGGCAATTACCTGGACGTGCTCAGCATCGAACAGCAACTGCTCCAGGCCCAGCGTCAGTTGGCCACCCTGAATGCCGAGCAAATCGATCTTTCGATTCAACTGATGCAGGCCCTGGGCGGCGGTTTCCACGCCGATAACGTGGCCTCGACCACCCCAGCCACGCGCACTGAATAATTCAAGGTACTTGTCATGGCCACTGCCGAAACCAGCAACAACGCTCCTGAAACAAACAAGGCTGAACAACCCAACAACAGCAACCCGCGCAAACGCAAAGTCATGCTGTTTGTGCTGGCGCTGATCGTCATCCTCGGCGCCCTGGGCGTGTGGGGTTGGTACGAATTGTATGGCCGCTTCAGCGAAAGCACCGACGACGCCTACGTCAATGGCAACGTGGTGGAAATCACCCCGCTGGTGACCGGCACCGTGGTGAGCATCGGCGCCGACGACGGCGACCTGGTGCATGAAGGCCAGGTGCTGATCAACTTCGACCCCAACGACGCGGCCGTCGGCCTGCAAAGTGCCCAGGCCAACCTGGCCCGCACCGTGCGCCAGGTGCGTGGTTTGTACAGCAACGTCGATGGCATGAAAGCCCAGGTGCTGGCGCAACAAGCCAACGTGCAAAAGGCCCAGGACAACTACAACCGACGCAAGAACCTCGCTGCCGGCGGGGCGATTTCCCAGGAAGAACTGTCCCACGCCCGTGACGACCTGACCTCGGCGCAAAACGCCTTGGCCAACGTGCAGCAACAGTTCAAGACCAGCAGCGCCCTGGTGGATGACACCGTGATTTCGTCCCACCCGGACGTGCAGGCTGCCGCCGCACAGTTGCGCCAGGCTTACCTGACCAACGCCCGTAGCACCCTGATCGCACCGGTGACCGGCTATGTGGCCAAGCGTACCGTGCAACTGGGCCAGCGGGTCCAGCCGGGTACTGCACTGATGGCCGTGATTCCGCTGGATCAACTGTGGATCGACGCCAACTTCAAGGAAACCCAGCTGCGCAATATGCGTATCGGCCAGCCGGTGGATATCGAATCCGACATCTACGGCAGCGACGTGAAATTCAGCGGCACCGTCGACAGCCTCGGCGCGGGGACCGGCAGTGCATTTGCCTTGCTGCCGGCGCAGAACGCCACCGGTAACTGGATCAAGATCGTGCAACGGGTGCCGGTGCGTATCCATGTGAACGCCGATGAGTTGGCCAAGCACCCGCTGCGGGTGGGCTTGTCCACCGTGGTCAACGTCGACCTGCACGACCAGAGCGGCCCGGTACTGGCCCAGCAGGCGCCGCAGAAGGCGTCGTTCACCACCAACGTTTACGACCGCCAGTTGGCCGAAGCCGACGCGATGATCACCCAACTGATCCATGACAACAGCGTCGCCGCTCCCAAGGCTGCCCAGCGCTGATTCGCCAATCCATCAGCTGCGGCCCCGGCGGCCGTAGCGCCAATCATGTTGCACAGGATTCGCGATGAGTAACGCTAACGCCTCCTTCACGCCGCCCAGCTTGCTGATGGCCACCATCGGCCTGTCCCTGGCGACCTTCATGCAGGTGCTCGACACCACCATCGCCAACGTGGCGCTGCCGACGATTTCCGGCAACCTCGGCGTGAGTTCGGAGCAGGGCACCTGGGTCATCACCTCGTTTGCCGTGAGCAACGCCATCGCGCTGCCGCTCACCGGCTGGCTGAGCCGTCGCTTCGGCGAGGTGAAGCTGTTTCTGTGGGCCACCATCCTGTTTGTGCTGGCCTCGTTTCTCTGCGGTATTTCCACCTCGATGCCCGAGCTGATCGGCTTTCGGGTATTGCAAGGCCTGGTTGCCGGCCCGTTGTACCCGATGACCCAGACGCTGCTCATCGCGGTCTATCCCCCCGCCAGGCGTGGCATGGCCCTAGCGTTGCTGGCGATGGTCACGGTGGTGGCGCCGATTGCCGGGCCGATCCTCGGCGGCTGGATTACCGACAGCTACAGCTGGCCGTGGATCTTCTTTATCAACGTACCCATCGGCATCTTTGCCGTGATGGTGGTGCGCTCGCAACTGAAGAAACGCCCGGTGGTCACCAGCTACCAACCGATGGACTACGTCGGCTTGCTGAGCCTGATCGTCGGCGTCGGCGCCTTGCAGATCATCCTCGACAAGGGCAACGACCTGGACTGGTTCGAGTCGAACTTCATCATCATCGGCGCGGTGATCTCGGCTGTCGCCCTGGCGGTGTTCGTGATCTGGGAAATGACCGACGAGCACCCGGTGGTCAACCTGCGGCTGTTCGCCTATCGCAACTTTCGCATCGGCACGATTGTGTTGGTACTCGGGTACGCGGGTTTCTTCGGGATCAACCTGATCCTGCCGCAATGGCTGCAAACCCAGATGGGCTACACCGCCACCTGGGCGGGCCTGGCGGTGGCGCCGATCGGGATTCTGCCGGTGTTGATGTCGCCGTTCGTGGGCAAATATGCGCACAAGTTCGACCTGCGCCTGCTGGCCGGGCTGGCGTTCCTGGCGATTGGCTTGAGTTGCTTCATGCGCGCCGGGTTTACCAATGAAGTGGACTTCACGCACATCGCCCTGGTGCAGTTGTTCATGGGGATCGGCGTAGCGCTGTTCTTCATGCCGACCTTGAGCATCCTGATGTCCGACCTGCCGCCGGCGCAAATCGCCGACGGCGCTGGCCTGGCGACCTTCCTGCGGACCCTGGGCGGCAGCTTTGCGGCCTCGTTGACCACCTGGATCTGGATTCGCCGGGCGGACCAGCACCATGCCTACATGAGCGAAAACATGACCACCTACGACTCGGCCACCCGGGACGCCTTGCAGGCGCTCGGCGGGGCAGGGCACAAGGCGTATGCGCAGTTGGACCAGATACTGACGAGCCAGGCGTACATGATGTCCACCGTGGATTACTTCACGTTGCTGGGGTGGATGTTCATGGCGTTGATCGTGATTGTATGGCTGGCGAAACCGCCGTTTGCAGCGAAGGCGGGGCCGGAGGCTTCTGGCCACTAAGCCTCAATCCATGATCATTCCCACGCTCCGCGTGGGAATGCCGCTTTGATGATCGTTCCCACGCTCTGCGTGGGAACGCCGCTTTGGACGCTCTGCGTCCGCTTTTGAAGGTCGTGACGCAGAGCGTCACAGGATGCATTCCCGCGCAGAGCGTGGGAACGATCTGGGTCAAGCGCCGGGCAGTGCCAACTGCGGGTTGACGAAGTCAAACGCCGCCAGTTGAAACCCTTGCTCATCCACCTGCAATGCCCACCCTTGCTTGTCCCAATCCCCCAGCACAATGCGCTTGGCCGCTTGCTCGCCAATCTGCAACTTGTGAATCGCCGGGCGGTGGGTGTGGCCATGCACCAACGTACGCACGCCGAACTGCTGCATCACCCTCGGCACTTCCTCGGGCGTTACATCGACAATGTCGTTGGTCTTCATCCGCGTCTGCGCGCGGCTTTCACTGCGCAGCTTGCGCGCCAGCTTGTGCCGCGTGCGCAAGGGCAGGTGGCGCAGGATGAACAGCGTGATGGGGTTACGCAGGATGCGCCGCAGCTTCATATAGCCAAGGTCGCGGGTACACAGGCTGTCGCCGTGCATCAACAGCACGGGCTCGCCTGCGAGTTGCACCACACTCGGGTCCTTGAGCAAGGTTGCGCCTGCGGCTTTGCAGAACGCCTTGCCGATCAGGAAATCCCGGTTGCCATGCATGATGAAAATCTGGGTGCCGCTGTCGCTCAGCTCGCGCAGGGCCAGGCAAATCGAACGCTGGAAGGGCGTCATCCCATCGTCGCCAATCCAGGCTTCGAAGAAGTCCCCCAGAATGTACAACGCCTGGGCAGAACGGGCGCGGCCGTGCAGTAAATCCAGAAACGCCCGGGTTATGTCCGGGCGCTCCTCTTCCAGATGCAAATCTGAAATCAGCAATATCACTCAACGATCTCGGCTTTCTCGACGATAACGTCTTCTACCGGAACGTCCTGGTGACCTGCCTTGCCGGTGGTTTGCACACCCTTGATCTTGTCGACAACGTCCTGGCCTTCGGTGACTTTACCGAATACCGCGTAGCCCCAGCCCTGCACGTTCTTGCCGCTGTGGTTCAGGAAGGTGTTGTCGGCGACGTTGATGAAGAACTGCGCGGAGGCCGAATGCGGCTCCATGGTACGGGCCATGGCGACGGTGTACTTGTCGTTGGAAAGGCCGTTGTCCGCTTCGTTCTGGATGCTTGGACGCTTGTCTTTCTTTTCTTTCATGCCAGGCTCGAAACCGCCGCCCTGGACCATGAAGTTGCCGATGACACGGTGGAAAACAGTGTTTTCGTAGTGGCCGGCTTTAACGTACTCGATGAAGTTGGCGACGGTGATCGGCGCTTTCTCGGCGTTCAGCTCGATGACGATGTCACCGTGGTTGGTGGTCAGTTTGACTTGAGTCATGTTCACTACTCTTTCAAGGAATTCGTGGGTTTGGGCGTTTTGCGCCTTACCTGCTTGGCAAAAACGGCAGCCAAGGCGCGCAGTTTAGCGTGACCTGCGGGAATTTCGAGGTGGTTTTTTACCGCCCGTGCAATAAATGCAGCAGTTTTTGGCCACGCTCTGTCAGGGCCTTGACAGCATCGGCTATGATAAGCCCTTTGTTTGTCGGCCTCACCCGGCCAAGTACTTCGTCTGTTCAAGGATCCTATGAGCAAGCCCACTGTCGACCCTACCTCGAATTCCAAGGCCGGACCTGCCGTCCCGGTCAATTTCCTGCGCCCGATCATCCAGGCGGACCTGGATTCGGGCAAGCACACGCAGATCGTCACCCGCTTCCCGCCTGAGCCCAACGGTTACCTGCACATCGGCCACGCCAAATCGATCTGTGTGAACTTCGGCCTGGCCCAGGAGTTCGGTGGCGTCACGCACCTGCGTTTCGACGACACCAACCCGGCGAAGGATGACCTTTAATAAATCGACGCCATCGAGAGCGACATCAAGTGGCTGGGCTTCGAATGGTCCGGTGAAGTGCGCTATGCCTCCAAGTATTTCGACCAGCTGTTCGACTGGGCCGTCGAGTTGATCAAGGCCGGCAAGGCCTACGTTGACGACCTGACCCCGGAGCAAGCCAAGGAATACCGTGGCACCCTGACCGAGCCGGGCAAGAACAGCCCGTTCCGCGACCGTTCGGTGGAAGAGAACCTGGACTGGTTCAACCGCATGCGCGCCGGCGAGTTCCCGGACGGCGCCCGCGTACTGCGTGCCAAGATCGACATGGCCTCGCCGAACATGAACCTGCGCGACCCGATCATGTACCGCATCCGCCACGCCCATCACCACCAGACCGGTGACAAGTGGTGCATCTACCCGAACTACGACTTCACCCACGGTCAGTCGGACGCCATCGAAGGCATCACCCACTCCATCTGCACCCTGGAGTTCGAAAGCCACCGTCCTCTGTACGAATGGTTCCTCGACAGCCTGCCGGTACCGGCGCACCCGCGTCAGTACGAGTTCAGCCGCCTGAACCTGAACTACACCATCACCAGCAAGCGCAAGCTCAAGCAACTGGTCGATGAAAAGCACGTGTTTGGCTGGGACGACCCGCGCATGTCGACGCTGTCGGGCTTCCGCCGCCGTGGCTACACCCCGGCATCGATCCGCAATTTCTGCGAAATGGTCGGCACCAACCGCTCCGACGGCGTGGTCGATTACGGCATGCTCGAATTCAGCATCCGTCAGGACCTCGACGCGAACGCCCCGCGCGCCATGTGCGTGCTGCGTCCGTTGAAGGTGGTGATCACCAACTACCCGGAAGGCCAGGTCGAAAACCTCGAACTGCCACGTCATCCGCAGAAAGAAGAACTCGGCGTGCGCAAGCTGCCGTTCGCCCGTGAAATCTACATCGACCGCGATGACTTCATGGAAGAGCCGCCAAAAGGCTACAAGCGCCTGGAGCCGAACGGCGAAGTGCGCCTGCGCGGCAGCTACGTGATCCGTGCCGACGAAGCGATCAAGGACGCCGATGGCAACATCGTCGAACTGCGTTGCTCCTACGACCCGGACACCCTGGGCAAGAACCCGGAAGGCCGCAAGGTCAAAGGTGTGGTGCACTGGGTGCCGGCGGCGGCCAGCGTCGAGTGCGAAGTGCGCCTGTACGATCGCCTGTTCCGCTCGCCGAATCCCGAGAAGGCCGAAGACAGTGCCAGTTTCCTGGACAACATCAACCCTGACTCGCTGCAAGTTCTCACGGGTTGTCGTGCCGAGCCATCGCTTGGCGACGCACAGCCGGAAGACCGTTTCCAGTTCGAGCGCGAAGGTTACTTCTGCGCGGATATCAAGGACTCGAAACCCGGTGCTCCGGTATTCAACCGTACCGTGACCTTGCGTGATTCGTGGGGCCAGTGATTCTGTTTTAAGGAACTGTCGTGCTAACGATCTACAACACACTCAGCAAGACCAAAGAAGTCTTCAAGCCGCTGGATGGCAACAAGGTGCGCATGTACGTGTGCGGCATGACCGTGTACGACTACTGCCACATCGGCCACGGCCGCAGCATGGTTGCCTTCGACCTGGTGACCCGCTGGTTGCGTTTCAGCGGTTATGACCTGACGTATGTGCGCAACATCACCGACATCGACGACAAGATCATCAATCGCGCCAACGAAAACGGCGAGTCGTTCGACGCGCTGACCGAGCGCATGATTGCTGCGATGCACGAGGACGAGGCACGCCTCAACATCCTCAAGCCGGACATGGAACCGCGCGCCACGGACCATATCCCGGGCATGCACGCGATGATCCAGACCCTGATCGACAAGGGTTACGCCTACGCTCCGGGCAATGGCGACGTGTACTACCGCGTCGCCAAGTTCATGGGCTACGGCAAGCTGTCGCGCAAGAAAATCGAAGACCTGCGCATCGGTGCGCGGATCGAAGTCGACGAAGCCAAGCAAGACCCGCTGGACTTCGTGCTGTGGAAAGGCACCAAGCCCGGCGAGCCGAGCTGGGAGTCGCCATGGGGCGCCGGGCGCCCGGGCTGGCACATCGAATGCTCGGTGATGTCCACCTGCTGCCTGGGGGAGACCTTCGACATTCATGGCGGCGGCAGCGACCTTGAGTTCCCGCACCACGAAAACGAAATCGCCCAAAGCGAAGCGGCCACCGGCAAGACCTACGCCAACGCGTGGATGCACTGCGGCATGATTCGCATCAATGGCGAGAAGATGTCCAAGTCCTTGAACAACTTCTTCACCATTCGCGACGTGCTGGAAAAGTACCACCCGGAAGTGGTGCGCTACCTGTTGGTGTCGAGCCATTACCGCAGCGCGATCAACTACTCGGAAGACAACCTCAAGGACGCCAAGGGCGCCCTGGAGCGTTTCTACCACGCGTTGAAAGGCCTGCCCTCCGTGGCGCCTGCGGGCGGCGAAGCGTTTGTTGCGCGGTTCACCGAAGTGATGAACGACGACTTCGGTACGCCTGAAGCCTGCGCGGTGCTGTTTGAAATGGTGCGTGAGATCAACCGCCTGCGCGAGAGCGATCTCGACGCAGCGGCGGGGCTTGCCGCACGTTTGAAAGAGCTGGCGAGCGTGCTGGGCGTATTGCAGATGGAAGCCGATGACTTCCTGCAGGCGGGCGCTGAAGGGCGTGTGGATGCCGCTGAAGTTGATGCGCTGATCCAGGCACGTTTGACTGCCCGGGCCAACAAGGACTGGGCGGAGTCTGACCGTATCCGTGACCAACTGACCGCGATGGGTGTGGTGTTGGAAGACGGGAAGGGCGGTACGACGTGGCGGTTGGCTGATCAGGCTTGATCGGTGATTGCTGAATAAAAAACGCCCCGACTGGTTCGGGGCGTTTTTTTTGGCCTATCTATCCGTTATTCGGGTGGCGGTTCTTACAGCATGTCTTGGACGGGACACCTGTGCGGGGACATGGTTGACGCATCGAGGGGCGAGCAAGCCATCTCAAGATCAAACGCAGAGCTGCTTAATGTGGGAGCGGGCTTGCTCGCGAAGAACATGAGGGCGCCGCGTTGAATCAGGACGCCCACGTCATCGTTAACGACCTTCGCGAGCAAGCCCGCTCCCACATTTAAACCGTGCCTGCTTCTGATTTTGCTGTTGCTTCACCACACTCAAGCCGGCCGGTAGGCCGCTGTGCTCTTGATCTGCTTTTGATCTTGATCTTAGGCGCCCCGTTAAACCACGCTGGCCGTAGTGAGGGCACGCCGAGCCTAAGCGAGGTGCCGAGTGGTGGGGCAAGAGCGTTATCGATTGTTCCCATGTTCCGCGTGGGAATGCCGCCCCGGACGCTCTGCGTCCCGCCGCCAATGTGAGGTTGAAGTTCTGCACGAGTTGATGCGGGGTGTCACGGTATGCATTCCTACGCAGAGCATGGGAACAATCAAACGTCCAGGTGATCATCTTTGGGACTTTCCGGGTAAGCGCTGCCACCACCACTTCAAGTCACGTTTGACAGGAAGTGCTAACGCATGCAGGAAAAGACAGATAAATGCGAGCCAACCAACCGACTCGTAGTTATTAATGATTTCCGGGTGATGCCCGAAGTACAAGAAATTATCAAATTTAACGATGTCCATGTGTACGCTCATAAAAAGCATGTTTACCCCCAGGCCTAGCAGGAGCTTGGTGTAACCAATATTTTTGCTGGAAAGGATCACTTTGAGGCTGTACGCAAATAGAATGCCGAATACCGAAAAAATCAAGAAAGCTAAAATAATCAATTTTTTGTCTCTTGATACAAATTCTTTAGCGTTAAGACGTCTGCGCCTGCTTCAAATGCCAATGAAGTTGGCCCCATGGTCTTGTATGCTCGTATTTTGTCCGTATTGAGATACCTAAATAAACGCCAGGCATCTGGTTTTAACACGTGCCTTGTAACGCTGTAGGCAGAAAGCCCAATATCAACAGAGCCATATGCCATATTCGCTTCACGCTCGCCATATCCCATCGCAGATAACGCCGAGTGATACCCCTTGCGCAATAGTCTTCTTACCTTGTTCAACATCCCTGACAATACTGCGCGCGTAATAAGCAACCTCCCGGTTGAATATGGACCGTGTTATTCCATCCTTGAGATGCCGCGCACTGATCGCACAGGCGTGATTCGTCAGCTTTGCTGCGGCTTGACTAACTTCCCACAGTTCATGAAACGTTGGCGTCGATGGTTCTTGATTTAGTTTCATAGATCGGTCTCGGGCCATGAACTGTAGCCACTGGTACCGGCCAGATGGTGAGTCCAGATGATTTCCCGATACCGGATGGAGAGATGCTCTTGTGCATCTATATCGTGCATCAGTACTGCGTGGGGCACGTCAAGGGAAAGGTCCGCGATGATGCAACCCCGTAGGTCGACGGTGTAGTACTTCTGGTGTTGGCCAAACTGAGAAATACGGTAGAAATGGATGATGCAGTTAAGCTCTTCTCTTTTGGAAAGTGCCATCGCCAACAGAGGTGAAGCTTTATCGACGTTTTTTGTAATGACCACTGGCCCATGAGTCGCAGCTCTGACATTCCCTTCATTGAGCATGTTGTGGTTATAGGACATCACCATTATTTCGTCGCGATGCCCTTCCTGGCATTTGTTACCGATAGAGTCTTGTGTAGAGCAGCCTGCGGAAATAAGACCCTGGGTTTTTCCGTTGATAGTCATGTAACCGTGGTTAGCCATAAAGAAGCATCCTGATCTATTGGTTTTCAGAATACAAAAAATGGCAAATAGGAAATATCGGAAGATTCTCTTTGAAGTGTGTGAGCAATATGTAGGATTTTTCTCTAATGGAGGGGCGGGTCTAGTTGAAATCGAATAGATCCACCCCGTTGTGTTTTTCCTCTTTAACGTAGTTGGTTGTGTGTTGCGCCGTATTGATCAAGGGTGCTATCGACCAATAACTGAATCCCCTCCAACATCCGGCAAATCCCCAACGCCACACTCCGGGACGGCCCATCGATTTCAAATGCCAGATTCGTAGCTAACACCTGCACCGACGCCAAGTCCTCCGATGCATTGACCAACAACGTCTCCGCGTCCAACCCTTCACGCACGACAAAGAGCCTGGAGCTCTCGTCAGGCGAATCAGGTTCAGAAGAGGGATTCAGATAATGATTAATCGCCCGATGAGCAGCCGCGTGAAGCGAGGGTGAATCGAGTGGCGGGTTTGGACTGTCTTTGATCATGACGACGCTCCTAGAGTAATGGAGCCGCCACCCATCGCTGCGAAACGACAATCGGGTGGCAGCTGTACGCAGGTTCGCAGACCGGGACTCTAGGCACCCGGCATACCCGAAGGTATCCCGCGCACAGCCGCCATAACATCAGGCATAAAAAAGCGCCCGCTATCTTGTGGTGGACGCTGTGCGTCTAGAGTTTACCCGGGCTGCGAAACCCGGTCGCTGAATTTGCAGCGACCACCGAAGAGTAGGGAGCCATCTTCTGAGCGACAACCCTAAAAAGCTGTCGGAAATTTCCGGGTGTTAACCCGCGACCATCAGCGCTTGCCACTCACCTCATACCGGCTTTGAACAAACCCGTTATCCGACGCATACGTGCCGATATGCCGAAGCTCATGCTCGCCACCCAACTGGCTGAACAAGGGGATCCCCTGGCCCAGCACAACCGGAATACGCGTGATGATCATCTCGTCGATCAAACCCGCCTCAAGAAACGCCTGAATCGTCTGGCCGCCGTCGATATACAGGTGTTTCATCCCGCGCTCGGCTAACTCGGCCACGAGGGCGTTCACATCCTGGCTCACGACCTCAACCTTGCCCTTCAAATGTGCAGGTAGCTCAAGCGGCTGATGAGAGAGCGCAAACACCGGAAAACCCTCATAGGGCCACTCCGGAAAGGACAACACTTTTTCCAGGGTCTTGCGGCCCATCACCAGCGCATCCACGCTGGCGATGAAGTGTTCATAGGTCACGCCGTTCAATTCGGCGCCTTCGTACTCAGGGCGATGAAGCCACTCGATATCACCGTCTGGCCTGGCAATAAAGCCGTCGACGCTGGCTGCGATAAAGACCGAACATTTGCTATCCATGGGGCGTGAAACTCCTTTTCTGTGTGCTTGAAAATATCGACTGTCATGGGTCGGCAACGCTAATGTTAATTTAATCTTCCGATGCAATAAGCGAGCATTGCCAAAAATCACCGTGGGTACCCGGCGCAGGCCGGTGTGCCTTTTCGTATTGCGAGGATCTATGCGCCGTTGGTTAATCCGCTACCGTTACGCGATCATTTTCTGGCTGTGCTTCGGGGTTTTCCGCACCTCCCTGGCTGACTGGAATCCCATCCCGTCCGGTTCCATGCGCCCGACGTTACTTGAGGGCGATGTGGTGCTGGTCAACCGCGTCGCGTACGACCTCAAATTGCCCCTCACTGATATTTCCCTGGCGAGACTGGATAACCCCCAGCGCGGAGATGTCGTCACGTTCTCCTCGCCCAAGGACGGCACGCGCTTGATCAAACGCATTGTCGGTATCCCCGGCGATACCCTGGAAATGCGCGACGAGGTGTTGTGGGTCAACGGTACGCCGGCCACCTACAGTAATGGGCAGGACATCAGCGAGCCTATCGCGCCTGGCCAAACAGTTCCGGGGATCAAGGTGACGGAGCGTGCGAACAGCAGCCAGCGCACGGTGCAGTTCATGCCGACAGTACGGGCGCTGCGCGATTTCGGCCCGGTGGTGGTGCCTGCCGACAGTTACTTCATGCTGGGCGACAATCGCGATAACAGCGATGACTCCCGCTATATCGGGTTTGTGCCGCGTCGGCTGTTGATCGGGCATGCGCACCATATCCTGGCGTCAGCGCAGATCCTGGACCATTGGATGCCACGATTGGGTCGATTTGGCGCGCCGATCCTGTAGTGGGCTGATCACGCGTTTGCGCTGAGCGCCCGCAGTGCAAAACCCGCAATGCGCTCCAGCTGCTCAGTGGTGGCGCCGCCCTTGCTGGCGACTTTCATGCCGCTGAGGGTGGCCATCAGAAAATCACACGCGCCCGAGCGATCGGTGCCGACGGTCAATTCGCCTTGTTCCTGCGCACGCTCCAGCGTCTGTTCGAATGCATTGCGCAAGCGTTCGGCGCTGTGGGCGGTGAGTTGATTGATCTCATCATCTTCCAGGCCGAACTCGCAGATGGCATTGACGCCCATGCAACCCGCCGTCCCTTCCCGCAGGGCGCGGGTGGCGAAGGATTGCAGGGTGTCGTGCAGTGCCTGCAGCGGGGTCGGGCCCTGGTTCAGGCGCTCGATCAAGTCATCGACGCCGGTGCGCTGATACTCGGCCATCGCCAGCAGGTACAACTGACGTTTGTCGCCAAAGGTGTTGTACATGCTCTGGCGGCTCAGTCCCATGGCCTGCATCAGTTCTTCAGTCGAGGCCGCGGCAAAACCCTTGTCGCAGAAAACCCGGATGGCCTCGCGCAGCACCTGGTCGCGGTCGAATGCTCTGGGTCTTGCCATGGTTACCTCGGAGGAAATTGCAGATGAAGGCTCAGGCCAGGTAGCCGCCGTCGATGGTCATGCTGGCGCCGGTGACAAATGCCGCTTCTTCGGACGCGAGATAAGCAACCATGCCGGCAACATCGTCGGCGGTGCCCACGCGGCCCAAGGGGATCAGGCTTTTGATCATGTCCGCATGGGGCCCGTCTGCCGGGTTCATGTCGGTGCTGGTGGGGCCCGGCTGCACGTTGTTGACGGTGATGCCGCGCGGGGCGAAATCAATCGCCAGGCCGCGGATCATACCGGCGATCGCCGACTTCGTCATGCTATAGACGCTGGAGCCCGGGAAGCCCGAACGTTGGGCGACCACGCTGCCGACGGTGATTATTCGGTCACCCGTGTGCATCACCGCCGAGCTGGCCTTGGCCGCCGCAAACGTGGCCCGCACATTGACCGCAAACATTCGGTCGAAGTCTTCCAGGCTGAAGGTGTCGACGGTGCCCATCAGCAGGATCCCGGCGTTGTTGACCAGGATATTCAAGGCGCCGAAATGCTCGACAGTGGCCGCGACCGCCCGTTCTATTGCCGCCACATCGGCGCTGTCGGCCTGAATCGCCAAGGCTTTTCCGCCCTTGCTTTCGATCAGGCCAACCAGCGCTTGCGCCTTGTCGGCAGAGGAGGAATAGGTAAACGCGACCGCTGCACCTTCAGCTGCAAGCCGGCGGACAATCGCTTCGCCGATACCGCGGGAACCGCCGGTGACCAGGGCGACTTTGTGGTTGAAGCGAGGGGTGTGAGCTGTCATGGGGGAGGCCTGAGGTTTAGTGGATTAAATAATCCACTAAACCGTACCAGCCTGGAAATACTTAGCCAAGCTGTTTTTGGATTAATTAATCTTTAACTGCCGGATGTGCTCTCGAATCCTTCATCAGACGCCGGTCATTTCAGGTCGCTGTAGGTCAACCTGAACTCCGACAGCGCCGGGTGCTCGGTTTTCCACTGGCGGCCATACGCCTTGGCTGTTTCCATTTCTTCGGCAGTCAGCGCGCTGGCCAGTTGTTGCAGGTAGCCTGCGGCATCGGCGTGCCGTGGGTTTTGCCGGGTACTGTCCATGACCAGCCAGTAGAGCCCATAGGCGTGGATTTTGTTCTCGGGGTAGTGATAGCGGTTGGTGCCACTTTCATCGATATCGAACCCGCCGAGCGCACCGGCATAGGTCATGACGCCATCAAGGTCATTCAGCGCCAGCCGTTTTTCCAGGTGTATGCGCTGGTAGGAGAGGTTGCGGTAGTAGGTCTGCATGTTGGCCAGCCACTTCATCGCTGGCGGGAAGCCCTTGAAGGCTGCATACCTGAGCATGGAGTCGCGGTTGTCACTGGCCTCCGGGTTTTTGTCGTACAACAGCGCCGCAATGTAATAGGCCTCGGCGCAGCCGGCATCACCTGCCTTTCTCAGCCACGAGCGATCTTTGGTCAGTTCATACAGCTGCAGCATCGCTGCGCCGTCGCCAGCATCGGCACCTGCCTGGGCGAGGGTCTTCGCCTTGGCCAGGTTGGTTTCGCCACCCAGGCGCATCAGGGCGTACACATGATCCTGGGCAGCGGCCAGGCGGTACCACGCCTGGGCCTCGGGGTCGACACTGCCGACCCGGCGCCGGATGGCTTCGCCCAGGGCGTATTGGGACGGCGCATCGCCGGCCGAGGCGGAGATGGTCAGGTGGATTTCGCACTCTTCGAATTCACCGAGTTGATACAACTCGAGACCCCGCTGCTTGGCTGCCTGTTGCTGGCTCGTCAAATGTGAAATCAGCGCGTTCAGCGCGTTGAGCAAATCAAACAGCGTGGTCAGTGCATCGGAATGGGTATACATGATCATTACCTGTATCGGGATACGTTGTCCGATAAAGGTAGGTGGGGCGGTGGGGCCCCAGGTGACAGATAGTTATCGGCAGGAGCGCCGCCTTTCCCGCGCTCTGGGCAACCCCTCAAGCGCTACGGCTGCCACGTATTGCCTGGTCCAGAAACAACGCCGCATTCGCCACGGCCTGCATGCCTTCGGGCAAGATTGCCGCAAACAAATGCCAGACATGAAACATCCCGGGCCAAACCTCCAGCGACACGCGTACCCGGTTTTCCCCCAGGTGGGTGGCCAGGCGCATGGCGTCGCTGAGCATGACTTCGTTTTCGCCGATCTGCACCAGAATGGGCGGCAATCCCCGGACGTCCGCGAACACCGGCGATGCATCGGGATCATTCGGCAGCGCGCCGTTGAGAAACGCTTTTGCAAGCAGCGTCAGCCCCAGGCGGGAGGCTTGCGGGTCGAGGCCGTCACGGTTGTCGATGGAGGCGCCGGTGTGTTCCAGGTTGGCCCACGGCGACAAGGCGGCGCCCCCGGCGGGCAGTGGCAGGCCTGCGTTGCGGGCCTTGACCATCACCGACACCACCATTGCGCCGCCGGCCGAATCGCCCGAGAACACTATGGACCTGGGGTCATTGCCCTGGTCGAGCAGCCAGCGATAAGCCTGCAACGTGTCATCAATAGGTACGGGGAACGGATGCTCGGGCGCCAGGCGGTAGTCGGGCAGGTAGACTTTTGCACCCAGCAGTTTTGCGAAGTGGCCAGCAAGGCCCAGGTAGCCCCGCGGGCTGCCGCCGACATAACCACCGCCGTGGATGTAAAGCAGCACCCGGTCACCCTCAAACCCATCAGGCACGACCATCATGCCCGGTACGCCACCCATATCGACGTCACAAAAGCTGACACCGGCGGGAATCGGATGGGAACAAAGCACCTGCTCATAAGCCTTGCGCTGCTCATTGAGGGTGAGGGTGGTTTCCTGGCCCGTGAGAAATGGGCCGAAGTCAGCGGCGCAGGCAACCCACGCGTCGAGATGGGCCTGGACAATGGGAGTGAATGACATGGGGGAGAACCTCATAAAGTGATCCCGATACCGGGATTAGCGATTGAGGTTCTATTTTATGGATTCTATTGGAGAACGAATTTCACCACTGCGGCGCCTGTGGGGATCAGCTGCCGCTGTCAGTGCGACGGCTGCTGACTTCAGCCGGCACATCATCCCCGGCCATGCGCTTGCGGAACAACGCGGTGCGTGCCAGCAATAACGTGGTCACCGGCACTGTGATCGACAGCAGGATCGGGATCAACCAACCGTGCAACACCGGCCCGGACTTGAGCACCGAAAAGTAGATGATCGAGGCCAGCGCCACACACCAGGCGCCCAAGGTCGAAGCCAACGCCGGCGGGTGCATGCGCTGGAAGAAGTCTTTCATCCGCAACAACCCAATCGCCCCAATCAGCGCAAACAGGCTGCTAAGCACCAACAATACCGCGACGATCACTTCAACCCACAGCGGCAACACATCGACATTGATCATTCGATCACCTCCCCACGCAGCAGGAATTTCGCCAGGGCAAACGACCCCACAAAGCCAAACAGCGCAATCAACAACGCCGCTTCAAAATACGTGTCACTGGCATACCGAATACCCAGCACCAGCATCATCAGCATGGCCAGGATGTACAGGTAATCCAGCGCCAGGACCCGGTCCTGGGCCGACGGGCCTTTGAACAGGCGCACCAGGGTTAGCACCATGGCCAGGGAGAACAGGAACAGGCTGAACAGGATCGCATTGGAGAGCAGGGCGCTCATTCGAAGATCTCCATCAGGGGCCGTTCGTAGGCGTGTTTGAAGTGCTCGATAAACTGCGCTTCGTCATCCAGGTCGAACACGTGGATCAGCAGGACGCTGCGGTCCAGGGCCAGTTCCGACCATACGGTGCCCGGCGTCACGCTGGTGATCATCGCAAGCACGGCCAGGCCGTTGGCATCCCGCAGGTCCAGGGGGATCTTGATAAAGCGCGAACGCGGTGGGCGCGAGCCGCAGGTCAGGATGCCCCAGGCCACGGCGAGGTTGGAGATGATCACGTCACGCCCCACCAGGAAGAACAAACGGATGATCACCCCCGGGCGGCGGATGCGGATCGGCAGCGGGCGCAACGGCGCCATCATCAGCGGTGCCGCAAAGCCGAGGATCGCCCCCAGCAGCAGGTTGCCGGGGCTGACGGACAGGTTCAGCACCAGCCACAACAACCACAATGCCAATGACAGCCACGGGGCAGGGAACAGGCGCTTCATGGCTGCATCTCCAATGCGGCGGCCTTGGCTTCAGGGCTCGGCACCGGACGCGTCGCCATGACCGCCATCACATAGTGTTCCGGGTTGTTCAGGCTCTCGGCGGCCGCCTGGGTATAGCGCATCAGCGGCTCGGCCTTGAACGTCAGGGCGATGCTCAGGCCCAGCAGGAAGAAAATCGGCACGCATTCGAAGCGGCGCAGCAGCGGCGATGGACGTTCTTCCGGGGTCCAGAAACGCTGGATGCCGAGGCGGGCGAAGGCGATCAGCGAAGCCAGGCCGGAGAAGATCAGCAGTGCCACCAGGCCCCAGGCGGCCGGACGCACCGGTTCGTCGATGGCATTGCCCAGGCCCATCGGGTTGATCAAGGCGCTGAGCAGGCTGAGCTTGCCGATAAACCCGGACAGCGGCGGCATGCCGATGATCAGCAGGGCGCAGGCGATAAAGCTCAGGCCGAGGAACGCCACCGTCCAGGGAATCACCTGGCCGACCACGGCTTTCTGTTCGTCGTCGAGGTTGGTGCCGGGCGGCGGATGCAGGGATTCCATGGCCTTGGGCAGGGCTTCGATTTCATCGTCCAGGGGCATGTCGTTGGCCGAGCGCGAACGTTCGATCAATTCGGCCAGCAGGAACAGCGCGCTCAGCGCCAGGGTGGAGCTGACCAGATAAAACAGCGCCCCGGCCGTCAGGCTTGGCTGGGCAAACCCCACCGCCGACAGCAGGATCCCGGCGGACACCAGAATGCTCAGGCTGGCCATGCGTTCCAGGCGTTGCGCCGCAATCATCGCCAGCGCCGCGCAGACGATGGTTGCCATGCCGCCGTAGATCAGCCAGTCGCCGCCAAACAGTGCCGAGGCACCCGCCTGGCCGGAGAACAGCAGGTTCCACAGGCGCAGCACGGTGTACACGCCGACCTTGGTCATGATCGCAAACATCGCCGCCACTGGCGCACTGGCCGAGGAGTAGGCAGGCGCCAGCCAGAAGTTCAGCGGCCACATCCCGGCCTTGGCCAGGAAGGCGACGGCGAGGATGCCCGCACCGGCATGCAGCAGGCCGCGATCGGCTTCCGGCACCAGGGGGATTTTCAGTGCCAGATCGGCAAAGTTCAGGGTACCGGTGACGCCATAGATCAGCGCCGCGCCAATCAGGAACAAGGTCGAGGCCAGCAGGTTGATCGAGATGTAATGCAGCCCCGCCGACACCCGCGCCCGGCCGGAACCGTGGAGCATCAGGCCGTAGGACGCCGCCAGCAGCACTTCGAAAAACACGAACAGGTTGAACAGGTCGGCGGTCAGAAAGGCGCCATACAGGCCCATCAACTGAATCTGGAACAGTGCATGGAAGCTGGTGCCGGCGCGGTCCCAACGGGCCATGGCAAACAACAGCGCGCTGACGCCGATGATCCCGGTGAGCACCAGCATCATCGCCGAGAGTTGGTCCACCACCAGCACGATGCCGAACGGCACCTGCCAGTTGCCCGGCAGGTACACACCGATGGAGCCGGGGCCGCCTTTCTGGGTCCAGTACAGCAACAGCACGGCGATGCCCAGGCCCACCATGCTGGAGAACAGGTTGATCCGCGCCTTGAGCGGGCGGTGCTTCTCGCCGAGCATCAGCATCAGCGCGGCGGTCAGCAACGGCAGCAGGATCGGCGCGATGATCAGTTGATTCATCCAGGTCATTCCTTGGGCTCCCGGCCGTCCACATGGTCAGTGCCGGTCAGGCCCCGGGATGCCAGCAGCACCACCAGGAACAGTGCGGTCATGGCGAAGCTGATCACGATTGCCGTCAGCACCAGGGCCTGGGGCAGCGGATCGGTGTAGTTGAGCAAGTCTTGCGGCACGCCATCCTTGATGATCGGCTCCTTGCCGATGAACAGGCTGCCCATGCTGAAGATGAACAGGTTGACCCCGTAGGAGAGCAGGCACAGGCCCATCACCACCTGGAACGTCCGTGGCCGCAGGATCAGCCAGACGCCGGAGGCCGCCAGGACCCCAATGGCAATTGCGATGACTTCTTCCATCAGGCGGCTCCTCCTGGGCTGGCAACGGCTTTCGCCTGGTTACTGGGTTTATGGGCGCGCACCGATTGGTGGCCGAGGGCGGTGAGCATCAGCAAGGTCGAGCCGACCACCATGGCGTACACACCGACGTCGAAGAACAGCGCGCTGGCGACGTGGATGTCCCCCAGCACCGGCAGGCTAAAGTGCCAGGTGTGCGTGGTGAGGAACGGGTAGCCGGCGAGCAGTGCGCCCAGCCCGGTCAGGGTTGCCGACAACAAGCCAAAACCCATCCAGCGCATCGGCCGCAGGCTCATCTGCGCCTCGACCCACTGGGTACCGGCGACCATGTATTGCAGGATGAACGCGACGGACATCACCAGGCCGGCGACAAACCCGCCGCCCGGTTGGTTGTGCCCACGCATGAACAGGTAGAACGAGACAACCAGCGCAATCGGCAGCAGCAGGCGCACCAGCACCGCCGGCACCATCATGAAGCCCAGGGCGGTGTCGCTGGCCTGGCGCGGGTTGATCAGGTCGGTGGCCACGTCGGGTGCCAGTTGGCGCTGTTGCGCGGGCAGTTCCATGCTTTCCTTCGACGGGCGGAAGCGGCGCAGCAGGGCGTAGACGGTCAGCGCCACGGCGCCGAGCACGGTGATTTCTCCCAGGGTGTCGAAGCCCCGGAAGTCCACCAGCATCACGTTCACCACATTGCTGCCACCGCCTTCTGGCAGGGCACGGCTGAGGTAGAAGGAGGAGATGTCGTTGGGCGTCTGGCGGGTCAGCATCGCGTAGGAGAGCAGCGCCATGCCGCCACCGACCACGGTGGACAGCAGGAAGTCCCGCAGGCGGCGGATGCGTGCCTTGCGCAGCGAGCTGGGCAGTGGGGAAACTTCTTCGATCCGCCGTGGCAGCCAGCGCAGGCCCAGCAGGATCAGCACGGTGGTGACCACTTCCACCACCAGTTGCGTCAGCGCCAGGTCTGGCGCCGAGAACCAGACGAAGGTCACGCAGGTCACCATCCCGCACACGCTGACCATGGTCAGGGCTGCCAGCCGGTGGTACTTGGCTTGCCAGGCGGCGCCCAGGGCGCAGGCGATTGCCAGCAGCCACAGGGTGACGAACACGATGGAGCCCGGGATCTTCGGCCGGTCGCCCCAACTGATGCCGCTGTAGAGCATCGGGATCAACCCGGCGATCACCGCCGCCAGCACCAGCAGGAACAGCTGGGTTTGCAGGCGTTTGGTGCTGATGCGTTTTTCGATCTTGCGCACCCCGCGCATCATCACCACCAGGCAGCGCTCGAAGCCGCGCTTGCCGTTGAAGTAGCTGATGATCGGCGGGTATTTGAAGCGGCCCAACTTGAGTTGCTTGCGCAGCAGCAGATAGAGCACCACGCCGCCGGACATGGCCACCAGGCTCATGATCATCGGCGCGTTCCAGCCGTGCCAGATGGCGAGGCTGTATTCCGGCAGTTCGCCGCCGACTACTGGCAGGGCCGCTGCGGCGAGGATCGAACCGACCACCTGGGCGGGGAAAATCCCCACCAGCAGGCAGGTAAACACCAGCAACTCCACCGGCGCGCGCATCCAGCGTGGCGGCTCGTGCGGGGTGTGAGGCAAGTTGGTGGCTTTAGGGCCGAAGAACACATCCACGGTAAAGCGCAGGGCATAGGCCACGCTGAAGGTACCGGCGATGGTGGCGATGACCGGCAGGGCGATTTCCACCCAGGCGGTGGCGGAGATGAACACGGTCTCGGCGAAGAACATTTCCTTGGACAGGAAACCGTTGAGCAGCGGCACGCCGGCCATGGACGCACTGGCGACCATCGCCAGGGTGGCGGTAAACGGAATCAGCTTGAACAGGCCGCTGAGCTTGCGGATGTCACGGGTGCCGCTTTCGTGGTCGATGATCCCCGCCGCCATGAACAGCGACGCCTTGAAAGTGGCGTGGTTAAGGATATGGAATACGGCGGCGACAGCGGCCAGCGGGCTGTTGAGGCCCAGCAGCAAGGTGATCAGCCCGAGGTGGCTGATGGTGGAGTAGGCCAGCAGGCCCTTGAGATCGTTCTGGAACATGGCGCAATAAGCGCCGAGCAGCAGGGTAATGGCACCGGCACCGCCGACAATCCAGAACCACTCTTCGCTGCCGGACAGCGACGGCCACAGGCGGGCCAGCAGGAACACGCCGGCCTTCACCATCGTTGCCGAGTGCAGGTAGGCCGACACCGGCGTCGGTGCAGCCATGGCGTGGGGCAGCCAGAAGTGGAAGGGGAATTGCGCGCTTTTGCTCAGGGCGCCGATCAGCACCAGGGCGAGCATGATCGGGTACAACGAATGGGCACGGATCTGATCACCGGCAGCCAGGACCTGGTCCAGGTCGTAGCTGCCGACGATATGCCCGAGCAGCATCACCCCCGCCAGCAGGCACAAGCCGCCCGCGCCGGTGACCATCAGCGCCATATAGGCTCCACGCCGGGCATCGGCGCGGTGGTGCCAGTAGCCGATCAGCAGGAACGAGAACAGGCTGGTGAGCTCCCAGAAAAACACGATCTGGATCAGGTTGCCGGAGATCACCAGGCCGAGCATCGCACCCATGAAGGCCAGGAAAAACGCGAAGAAGCGCGGCACCGGGTCTTCCGGCGACATGTAATACCGGGCGTACAGCGACACCAGGGTCCCGATGCCCAGCACCAGCATCGAGAACAACCAGGCAAAACCGTCCATGCGCAATACGAAGTTCAGCCCGAGGCTGGGCAACCACATGAATTCTTCACGTATCACGCCACCATGGGCGATCTGGGGGTAGAGCAGGGCGACTTGAACCGTCCCGACCAGGGCCACAAGGCCGGCCAGCAGGGACTCTGTGTTGCGTGCGTTGTGCGGCAGCAAGGCCGCCAGACAGCTGCCGATAAAAGGCAGAAGCAGTAGAACTATCAGGGACATAGGCTTCTAATCTGCGGGAGTTTGGGATGCATCATACGTGCCGGAATCTTGATCACCAAACGGCAAGATGTGGCAGGATCCTACAAGGTAGGCTGAAAAAGGCTGTTTGGCATTGTTTCAATGCCCGTATCCAGGGCAGGTATGCTGTTCAGAGGTTTTTTTCAGCCTGTTGCATAAGGACGTGTGATGACCCAGCGATTGCTCCACCTTGACCATGTCGCCTGCAGCCTGCCGGATGGACGCAGCCTGTTCGACAACCTGAACCATGCCTTCAGCGCCCGGGCGACCGGCCTCGTGGGGGCCAACGGGACTGGCAAGTCCTTGTTGGGCGCAATGCTCGCAGGCACCCTGCAGCCCACCCGCGGGCATGTGCGCCGCGAGGGTAGTGTGTACGCGGTGACGCAACTGTTGGAGCCCGAACGCTATCCCAGCGTGGCGGCGCTGGCAGGTGTCGACCAAGTGCTGGCAGCGTTGGCGCGCATCGCCGAGGGCAGCGTGGACGAACAGGACCATGCACTGGCTGTTGATCAATGGGATTGCGCGCCTCGACTGGCGGCGGCCCTGGAGCAAATCGGCCTGGGGCACTTGACTGCCGACTCGCCAACCGCGGCCCTCAGTGGCGGCGAACGCCAGCGCGTCGCTTTGCTGGGCGCCTGGTTGTCGAGGGCAGACTGGTTGATCCTCGATGAGCCCAGCAACCACCTGGACATTGATCAGCAGCACAAGCTTGCCCAGCAGATTGATCGCTGGCCCGGCGGCCTGGTGCTGATCAGCCATGATCGCGGGCTGCTGGAGCACATGGACGAGATTGTCGAACTGTCGCCCAAGGGCTTGGCGGTCTACGGCGGTAATTACAGCCACTATGCGGCGACACGGGAGCAGGAGCAGCAGGCGTTCCAGTCGGCGTTGCAGGGGGAGCGCGCGCACGCCAAACGTGAGCAGCGTGAAGCGGTCATCCAGATGGAGCGTCAGCAGCGCCGCAATGCCCGGGGCGACCGCCAGGCCCGGGATGGCAACCAGACCAAACTGATCACCAACGCCCAGAAAGAGCGCAGTGAAAACAGCCAGGGCAAGTTGCGCCTCAACCAGCAGCTGGCGCGTGAGCAGCAACAGCAACGGATCGCCGAGGCGCGTGCGCGGTGTGCGCCCGAGATCCAGCGCATGATGCTGTCGCCGGAAAGCGTGGTGCCCCAGGGCAAGCTGGTGCTGCAGTTGAACGACGTGGTGTTGCCGTTTGGCAGCCCGGCACCGATCAATCTGACCCTGACCGGCCCGATGCGCATGTCGATCCTGGGAGCCAATGGCAGTGGCAAGTCGACCCTGCTGCGGGTGATTGCCGGCCAGTTGCCGGTGGCTGCCGGTGAGTTGGCGCGCAGTTGCCATATCGGCTGGCTGGACCAACACGCCGGGCTGGAGCACCCCGAGCGCACGGCGGTGCAATGGCTTTACGAAAGTAATCCGCTACTGGCGGAAAGCGAAGCGCGTACCCGGCTGGCGCAAATGGGCATCGATGCCGACCGGGCGGTCCTCGATACGCGCCAACTGAGCGGCGGCGAGCGTCTGAAAATTGCCCTGGCCGCACAGCTCTACGCCGAGCATCCGCCGCAATTGTTGTTGCTGGACGAACCCGACAACCATCTGGACTTGCCCAGCCGGATTGCCCTGGAGCAAATGCTCAATCAGTACCAGGGCGCGCTGATCGTGGTGTCCCATGACGAGGCGTTCCTGCAGGCCATCAACCTGGACGGTGAGTTGCGCCTCTGAGGCCGCTTAACCCTGGTTTTCATGTTCCAGTTCGGCCTGGGGCTCGGCGAGCCGCTGCCGGCGGGTTTTCATCTCACTGACAATCACCGCCGCCACGATCAACGCCGCGCCCACCATGGCAATCGGCGGGAAGCGCTCCCCGGCAATCCGCCCGACTACGCCGGCCCACACCGGCTCCCCGGCATAAATCAGCGTGGCGCGAGTCGGCGAGACGCTTTTCTGCGCCCAGTTCATCGCCACCTGAATCACCGCGCTGGTCAGCCCCAGGCCCACCGCGCTGAACAGCAGCAACCAGGAAAACCCCGGCAGCGCCTCGCCCATCGGCACCACCATCAGGAACGACAGCACCGACGCCGTGGCCAGTTGCACCACCGTTACCCGGCGTACATCCACCTGCCCGGCAAAGGCGCTGATCAGGATGATCTCGGCGGCAATTGCTACCGCACCGATCAACGTGGCGATTTCACCGGGGCTGAAATTCAATGATGCCCCGGCCGGGCCGGTCAGCAGCATCAGCCCGGTAAACGCGAGCATGATGCCGATGCTCGGCATCAACCCCGGCCGCCGTCCCAGTACCAGCCATTGCAGCAGCGGCACGAATGGCACATACAGCGCAGTAATAAATGCCGACTGGCTGCTCAGGATCGTCTGCAAGCCAATGGTCTGCAAACCGTAGCCGAACATGATCGCCACACCGATAAAGCAGCCAGCCTTCAATTCAAACAGCGTCAGGTTCCGCAGGCTGCGGAATGAGAACGCCCCGACGATGAGCGCCGCTGCAGCAAAACGCAGGCCGACGAAAAACATCGGGCCGCTGACCGCCATGGCGTGCTGCACCAGCAAAAAGGTGCCGCCCCAAAACATGGTGATCACCACCAATACACATTCGGCTTTGCTGAAACGGGAAAACAACGGGGAGGTGGTCATGGCGGCTCGGTCTTGCACAGGAAGGGCGCGGACCGCACAATGCGCCGCAAGCTGGGCAGTATACTGCGCAACCCCACCCTGTGAGCAATATAGTGCACAAAGAAAATCCGCAACGGGCCTCGGTCCTGCAACACGTCAGCCAGAACGTTCGGCGCCTGCGCCATGCGGCTGAGTTGAGCCAGACGGCGCTGTCCGAAAAATCCGGCGTCAGCCGGCGCATGCTGGTGGCAATCGAGGCGGGGGAGAAAAACGTCAGCCTGTCGACCCTCGACCGGGTGGCCGAAGCCCTGGACGTGGCCTTCAGCGACTTGATCCAGGCCCCGGATGCCGCTGATCACAGCCGTATCAACGAACTGGCCTGGGCCGGTGACATCCCCGGCAGCAAAGCCGTGCTGCTGGCCAAGGCCACCGCGCGTCGCGAAGTGGAACTATGGGAGATGCGCCTGGAGCCCGGCGATCGCTACATGCCTGAACCGGACCCCGAGGGTTGGAGCGTGCAGTTGTTTGTGTTCGAAGGCACCCTGACGCTGGTGCTGGGGGATGAGGAAAAAAACGTCGCCACCGGTGAGTTCCTGATGTTCGCCAGCCGCTACCTTCACGCCTATCGCAATGACGGCGACGTGGCGGTGCGGTTTGTGCGCAACGTGGTGATTTAAGACTCTTGGCTTTGAGTGTTGTCAACTGTCAGATTTCACAGCTTACATCAGCGTTGGATTGAATCTAGTGTGGGAGTTACTGCTCAGAGAACTGGCTCAATCGGAGCGCGGGCGGAAGGGGCAGTTGGCTTCACTAAATGGAGAGCACACTGATGACAGCGCAAGACTCAAAGCACATCAAGAGTAGTGACTTGCTTCCCCGTCCACGCATTAATCCCTCTCACGGGAACCATGTGAATTATCCCGAGATGCAGGGTGGGCAAGCCTCGATCATTATTCCCGCGTATCCGGGACTGGCCATTGGGCAAACAATCAGGTGGACGGTCAGGGGGAACGGCTTGCTGTTTGGTCACATCGAGGTAAAGTCGCTGGAGCACCAATACAAAGATGTTGTGAACGGTATTGTCTTCCGCCGTGAGGTGGTGGAGGCAAAATATGGCGTGCGTCAAGATGGACATGACGAGCGCCTTTCTGACCATAGTTTTTATATCGTGGACGACCGTCCTACCGACGCCTGAGTGGTAGTGAGTTGGCTTTCAATACCGAAGTCAGTGTCGCCGGTATTGAAAGCCACCACGGGGCCTTGCTCCCGGATGATCAACTGTTGGCAGCGCAACAGTGGTTGGACACTTTGCTGTTTTGAACCGCCAACGACTTCCCTGATATACCGGCAACCCGCTGATTTCATTGCACATTGCATTCGGGCACGACTCCTGCAATCACTCCAGTATCTCTCTGGAGCCTGGAGTCGGCCCATGTCAGCCCAACCCCTACAACCTGCCCACATCATCCGTTCGGACGCCGAGGCCATTGCGGTTGCCACCGAGTTGGCCAAGCGTTTTGCCGTGGACGCCGGCGTGCGCGACCGCGAGCGACGCCTGCCGGTGGCCGAGCTGGACGAATTCTCTGCCAGTGGCCTGTGGGGCATCACCATTCCCAAGGCCTACGGCGGCGCGGGAGTGTCCTATGTGACGGTGGCCGAGGTGATCAAGCTGATCTCCGCTGCCGACCCGTCCCTGGGGCAGATTCCGCAGAACCACCTGGGCGTCGTCGACATCCTCCTGCAAACCGCCAGCGAGGAGCAAAAGCAGCACTACTTCGCCAAGGTCCTGCAGGGCTATCGGTTCGGCAATGCCTTCTCCGAAGCCAAGAGCAAGAACGCCGGCACGTTTGACACACAAGTGCGCTTTGACGGCGACAGTGCGTACATCAACGGCGAGAAGTTCTACTGCACCGGCGCACTGTTCGCCCATATCGTGCCGACGGTGGGCGTCAACGAAAAGGACCAGGCGTTCATCGCCTTTGTCGAACGGGACGCGCCGGGCCTGCAAGTGATCGACAGCTGGGACGGCTTCGGCCAGCGCACCACCGCCAGCGGCGGCGTGACCCTCGACGGTGTGAAGGTGCCGCTGAGTGCGGTGATCCCCGCGCACCAGGCCTTCGACCAACCCACCGCCAACGGCCCGATTTCGCAGATCATCCAGGCGGCCGTCGACACCGGCATCGCCCTCGGGGCCCTGGAACAAGCCAAGATTTATGCACGCCAGGCCCGGCCCTGGATCGACAGCCAGCAGGATCACGGCTGGCAAGACCCGTTCACCATCGCCGCCATCGGCGACCTGGAATGGCGGGTCCACGGCACCGAAGCGATCCTCGCCAAGGCCGGCATTGCCGTCGACCAGGCCCTGGCCAACCCCAACGAAGACACCGTGGCCAATGCCTCGTTGGTCGTCGCCCAGGCCAAAGTGCTGTCGGCGGAAACCGCCTTGCTCGCCAGCAGCAAACTCTTCGAACTGGCCGGCACCCGCTCGGTGTCCGGCAAGCACAACCTCGACCGCTTCTGGCGCAACGCACGTACCCACACCCTGCACGACCCGGCCCGCTGGAAATACCACCTGATCGGCAACTTCGTGCTCAACGGCGTCAAGCCCGCACGCCATGCCTGGAACTGAGGAGCTGCATCCATGACCGCACTGAATCAGGCGCGCCAACTGCTGGAAAGCACCCGGCGCTTTGTCGAGAAAAGTGATGACCCCTACGTGATCAGCCGCTTTGGCGATTTGCAGATTCGCGTGGAGGTAGCGGCTGCTTTGTTTGAGCGTGCCGAAACCCACCCAGGCCCGGTGGCCCTCACAGAAGCCCAGATAGCGGCTGCCGAGGCCCTCATCGCTGTCAGCAACGCCGAATTCGAACTCACCGGCCAGCGTACTGCGCTGCCGCCGACCCTTGATGATCCCCTGCGCTGGAAATACCAGATTGTCGGCAACTACCACCTCAACGGTGTCGCCCCCCGGAGTAACGTTTAATGCCTCGTGAAATCCGTTTGAATGCCTTCGACATGAACTGTGTCGGCCACCAGTCGCCGGGCCTGTGGGCCCACCCGCGTGACCGCTCATGGCAGTACAAGGACCTGGAATATTGGACCGACCTGGCAAAAATTCTCGAGCGCGGCAAGTTCGACGGCCTGTTCATCGCCGACGTGCTGGGCATCTACGACGTCTATAACGGCAACGGTGACGCAGCGATTCGCCAGGCGACCCAGGTGCCGGTCAACGACCCGCTGTCGCTGATCGCACCCATGGCGCTGGTCACCGAACACCTGGGTTTTGGCCTCACCGCTTCACTGTCCTTCGAACACCCGTACCCGTTCGCCCGGCGCCTTTCCACCCTCGACCACCTGACCAAGGGCCGCGTCGGCTGGAACATCGTCACCTCGTACCTGGAAAGCGGCGCGAAGAACCTCGGCCAGAAAGCCCAGACCGAACACGATGCGCGCTACGACTACGCCGAGGAATACCTGGAGGTTTGCTACAAGCTCTGGGAAGGCAGCTGGGAAGAGGGCGCGGTGTTACGCGACCGCGAACGGCGGATCTTCAGCGACCCGAGCAAGATCCACGAGATCCGCCACGTCGGCAAACACTTTCAGGTGCCCGGCATTCACCTGTGCGAACCGTCGCCACAACGCACGCCGGTGCTGTACCAGGCCGGGGCGTCGAGCCGTGGCAAACAGTTCGCCGCCGAACAGGCCGAATGCGTGTTCGTTGCCGCACCGTCGAAAGTGCTGCTGAAGAAAACCGTTGCCGATATCCGCCGCCGTGCGGCCGAGGCGGGGCGTGACCCGAAGAAAATCCTGATCTTCAACTTGCAGACCGTGATCGTTGGCGAGACCGATGCCAAGGCCAAGGCCAAGTTCGACGAATACAAATCCTATGTCAGCTACGAAGGCGCGATGGCCCTGATCTCCGGCTGGACCGGCATCGACTTCAGCCAGTTCAAGCCCGATGAACCCCTCAAGCATGTGCATACCAACGCCATTCAATCGGCGGTGGAAGCCTTCTCCACTGCCGACCCGAACAAGGTCTGGACCCCGAATGAACTGGCAGACTGGGTCGGCATCGGCGGCTTCGGCCCGTTGTTCGTCGGCGGCCCGGAAACCGTGGCCGATCTGTTGCAGGAATGGGTTGAAGAGACCGATGTGGACGGCTTCAACCTGGCCTATGCACTGACCCACGAGACCTTTATCGACGCGGTCGAGTTACTGGTGCCGGAGTTGCAGAAGCGCGGCGTGTACAAGACCGAATATGCCCAGGGCACCCTGCGGGAGAAATTGTTTGGGGACGGCGCGCGGTTGGCGGACAACCATCCGGGGGCCAGCTATCGTGATTTGTCGGGTGTACATAAAACAAATGTGGGAGCGGGCTTGCTCGCGAATGCGGACTGACATTCAGCATTGATGTTGCCTGAAGCACCGTTTTCGCGAGCGAGTCGAGCCGTCCCACCGCCGCCCACATAAATCCGGCCAGCGGACCACCGCATGCTTGTTTCACCAATAGGAGCATCACCCTATGAGCGTGCATGAACTTGAACTTGCGCTGGATGTGGAATGGCCCGCCGAACGGGTTACGGTGTTGCCCGAGGCGTTGGCGCAGTTGCGCCATTGGGCACAGGTGACCCCGTTGCACAGCGCCCTGCGCCACAAGCGTGACGGCCAGTGGTATGCCTGGCGCTGGATCGATGCGTTGCGGGATGTCGAGCGCCTGGCTGATGGCTTGCGTCAGCAGGGCTTTACCGAGCAGTCGCGGCTGGCCCTCAGCGGTGCCTTCGAACCCGGCCTATTGCTGCTGGCCCTGGCCGCCCAGGTGATCGGTGGCCAGATCCTGACCCTGGCGGATGACCTCGAGCCCGCTGCCCTGCAGCAACAAGTGTGGCGCATCCGGCCTACCCACGCGTATGCCCCTGGGTTCCAGACGTTGGCGATGGTGCGACGGATCGACCCTGTGGACACCTCACAACGGCTCTGTCGCTGGTGGCAGCCTTCGGGCAAGACCGAATTGTGGAGCGGGGAAAGCACCCATTGGCAAGGCGGCCTGGCGACGGTGCTGGAGCAATGGCTGATTAGCGGCCAGAGCCTGGGCTTCCCGCAGTCGGGCTGAACTAGGCGTCCCGGGTGGATGTGCTGGATACTGCACGGGGCGATTTTTACCACAACCATTCAGGCAGACAGTAAGGGCGCAATTTCATGAGTGAAACCGAACGCGGACAGGCGACGAGCGCCATTCGCAACGCCGATGTGCTGATTGTCGGCGGCGGCCTGAGCGGGACGATGCTGGCGGTGCAGTTGCTGCGCCTGCCGGGCACGCGGCAGATCCTGGTGATCGAGCCGCGCCAGGAACTGGGGCGCGGCGAGGCCTACAGTGCGGTAGAGCTTGGGCACACCTTGAACGGCAACGCCGCGCGCATGAGCGTCGACCCGGACAACGCCGATGACCTGACCCAGTGGCTGACCGCCTACATCGCCGGCGGCGGCTGGCCCGAGTCGGACCAGCAGCACGTGCCCATCAGCGAACTGTTTCCGCCCCGCGGGATTTTTGGCCTGTACGCGCAGCAGCGGCTGGCCGAGGCCAAGGCGATTTCCGCGTCGACCGTCGAGCACATTCGCGCCGAGGTGACAGACCTTGAGGTGGATGAACACGCCACACGGCTGACCTTGAGCGACGGCCAGCAACTGCGCGGTGCCTGTGCGGTATTGGCCACCGGCATGTTCCCGGCGGCACGCACGCCACAGACCGAATCCAGCGGCTTGAATGCCGCTGCCGTCGATCCGTGGGATGTACCGGCCATGACCCAACTGGACCCCCAATCCACCGTGCTGATCATCGGTTCCGGGCTGACCATGGTGGACGCCGTGGTGTCCCTGGAACAGGCCGGCCATCGCGGGCCCATCGAGATTTTTTCGCGCCACGGCCTGTTGCCCCATGTCCGTCGGCAGCCGCCGGCCTGGGTCGACTTCCTGGGAGAAGACCACAGCCTGCGCAGCCCCCGGCAATTGCTGCGGGAGGTGCGGCGCCAATGCCGGCTCGCGCTGGAGCAGGGGATTGACTGGCAAGCGCCGCTGGACACCGTGCGTGCCAACATCGGGCGGTTGTGGAGCCAGGCCAGCGAGGGCGAGAAACGTCAGTTCGTGCGGCATGTGCGGCCCTGGTGGGAAAGCCACCACCACCGTTCGCCGCCGTTGAGTGCCGAGTTGGTGGCGCGGTTGCATGGGGAAGGGCGGCTGCGGATCCGGGCGGCTTCGTACAAGGGGCTGGTACCTTCGCAAGGTGAGGTGACGATCCGCCTGCGTCATCGTGGAGAGCAGGATGTGGTGCAGGTGTCAGGGGCAGCGCTGATCAACTCCAGCGGGATTGAATATGACTGGCGGCGCGTGGCCCGGCCGTTGCCCAGGCAGTTGCTCAAGCGCGGGCTGATTCAGCCCGGGCCGTTGGCGTTGGGGATTGCGGCGGATGTGTCGGGGGCGGTGCTGGATGCCCACGGGAATGTCAGCCGGCGGCTGTTTGCCATGGGCCCGCCGTTGCGCGGGATGTGGTGGGAAAGTACCGCAGTGACGGATGTCGCGATTCAGGCCAAGGCGCTGGCCGCGAGGTTGGCACACCTCTGAATCTAATGTGGGAGCTGGCTTGCCTGCGATAGCGGTGGGTCAGCTGCATCTTTATCAGCTGAGAGATTGCTATCGCAGGCAAGCCAGCTCCTACAGGTCGGGTTCATGGACCGACCTTCACAAACCCAGGCTTCAACCCAAACACTTCAACCCCCTGGGCCGTCGACTGCCCGGTGGTCACCGTCACCCGCTCCACCGGTTTATCCATCGCTGCCCGATATTCCACCGTCATCACCCCATCCCCGCGACTGATCGCCTGGGCCGGTACGACAATCGCCTGGTCATTGTTGTAGGTCACAATGGTCAACCGCGCACTCATCCCCAACCTTACCCGTTGCAACTGTTGCGGGGTCAGCTTGGGAATCGACAGGGTCACCGGAAACTGCGCGCTACCCTGGCTGTCGCTGGCAATCGCCAAGCCACTGACCACGCTGACCGATCCCGTCAGCCGTTCCCCATCAAACCCGTCGCCCATCACCTCCACCGCCTGCCCTTGGTGCAACTGGTTGATGTCCAGCTCCGACACCTTGGCGACGATTTTCAGTTTCTCGATATTCGCCAGTCCAAACAGCACCTGGCCCTGGCTGACCTTGCTCCCGGCCTGCACCGGCGCGTTATTGCCCCCGCCGCCCTGGGTCGATGAATTACTGCCCGGCGCCGGCACCACAATGCCGGAGAACGGGGCCTTGACTTCCTTGCCATCTAGCAGGGTGCGCAGGGCTTCATATTTCACGGTGGCGTTGGTCAGCTCCATATCGGCGATCTGCCGGTATTCGCCCTTGCCTTGTTCAACGGCCTGTTGCAGCTCAGCGCGGGCGGCCGTCAGGTCGAGTTGTTGCTGGGTGGCCTGTTGTTTCAGGTCGTCGAGTTCGTTGCGCGGGATGATGCCGCGCTTGAACAGGTTTTCGCTTTCGGTGAGTTTGCGCTGGGTGTTGCTGGCGGTCATTTCGGCAGTGCGCAGGGTGCGGCGGGCGCGCCCGACTTGCTGGCCGCTGTCCCAGTCCTGCATTTCCTGCACCGTGCGCCGGGCCTTGAGCTGGGCGGAGAGGGCGTCGCGCAGTTGCACTTCGAGGGTGGCCGGGTCCATGCGCAGCAGCACCTGCCCGGCCTCGACCCGCTGGCCCTGTTCCACCAGGTTGGCCTGCACATTACCGTCGAACGGCGCGGTGAGGGTGATGGTGGTGTCAGGCTCGATCTTGCCCACCAGGCCGATCTGATGCACCAGCGGGTCGACCTTCACCGCCAGCCACTGCTCGGCGTTGCCGGGCTGGTTGGCGGCCGGGCTTTGACGGCTGAGCAGCGAAATGCCGACGCCAGCCACCAGCACAATCAACACGGCGCCCAACAGGCGCTTCTTATTAGTAGTCATTGAGGGCGATTTCCCAACTTTCCAGCGTCATGCCCAAGGTCAAGTCGAGCTGAGTCTGGGCGTTCAAATAGGCAATCAGCGCATTGAGCCGCGAGTTCTCGGCGTTGCGCAGGTCGGTTTCGAAACTCAATACCTGGAAGTTCGTGGAGCGCCCGGCGCTGAGTTTTTCCCGTTCGATTTCGATCTTGCGCTTGGACAACTCTACCGCCCGCTGGGAAATTTCATACTGGCGCCAGCGAGTGCCCAGGTCGCGCACCACATCGTTGACGTCGCGCTCCAGTTGCTGGCGGGCGTCGGCGATGATGATCTCCTGGTTTTCCACATCGACCCGCGCGTGCACCTCGGCCTGGCGAGTGCTAATGTCGCCGATGGGAATCTGCACCTGCACGCCCGCGTAGCTGTCCCAGCGCCGGTTGCTGTTGTAGCCGTTATCGTCATTGGTGGCGGCCCGAATCTGGTTGGCACCGGCCACCAGGTCCACTTGCCAGCGGCCGGAGTCCTTGGCGATCACCAGGTTGAGGTCGGCCTGCTGGCTGCCGAGCAGGGTGGCGAGGTATTCCGGCTGCTGGTTCTGCGCCAGCACGAAAGCCTGGCGTTTATCGATGTCCATGGGCCTGGCTTCAAGGGCCTCGGTGGCGCGGATCGGTGTCGACAGGTCGAGGGCCAGCAGGCGCAGCAGGGCCAGGCGGCTGGTGTCCAGTTGGTTCTGGGCTTCTTCCACCCCCAGTTGCTGGGTGGCGATATCGGCTTCGGTCTGCACAATCTCGAACTCGGCCATGCGCCCGGCACTGATCAGTGCCTTGTTCACTTCAAGCAAGGTGCCGGAGCGCTTGAGGGCGTCCTGCACGATGCTCAGTTGTTCCTGGGCCCGCAGCAACTCGCGGTAGGTGGCGATGATGTTGCTGATGGTTTGCGCCACGTTGGCCTTGAGGTTCAGGCGGTTGGCCTGTTCCGACAGGCGTGACAGGCGCAGCGGGGCGGTGGTGGCGTCCCAGCCGGCACCGCGCATCAGCGGTTGGATCAGTGACAGGTCGAGGCCGTCGCTGCGGTAGCGTCCGGCGCGATCGGCGTTGTTCAGTTGTTGGGTCCAGTTCATGCTCAGGCGCGTGCCGTACTCACCGAGCAAGGTGGCATTAGGCGCGAGGTTAGCGTTGCGGGAGCTGTCTTCAGTGCCTTTAGTCGTGCGGTAGTAGCTGTTCAGGGTCAGCTTGGGGTTGAACGTGTCTTCAGCTACCCGCAGGTCGAATTTCTGCGCCACCCGTTGCAGGTACGCGCTGCGAATCGCCGGGTTGTTGCGCAGGCCCAGGTACACCGCATCCCCCAGGGTCAGGGTGGTGGACTGGGCATTCAGCGACACGCTGCGTTCATAGCCACTGCGGGTGGTACTGGGCGCGGAGGGGCGAATCACCACGTCGGCGGCCACGCTGTGCAGGCTTACCAAGGCGGTCAACAACAGCAGCCGTTTATTCATCGCGCAGGGCCTCCACCGGCTGCAGCCGCGAGGCCGACACCGCCGGATAGATCCCGAAAAACAGCCCCACCAGCAACGTGCTGCCGACCCCGAGCGGCAGCGCGGCCACCGCCAGGGAAAACTGCCAGCCGGACAGCCTGGCATACAGGTACGCGGCGGTCATGCCCAGTACCGCGCCGCATACCGCACCCACGGCGGTCAGGGTCACGGCTTCCAGCAGGAACAGGTTGCGAATGTCGCGCTGGCGCGCCCCGAGGGCCATGCGAATCCCGATTTCCCGGCGCCGCTCCGAGACGTTCATCAGCATCACGTTCATCACGCCGACGCCGCCGCCCACCAGGGAGATCGCGCCCAGGGCCAGCAGCAGGTAGGCGAAGGTCCGGCTTTGGCGGGTCATGCCATCGATCATTTGCTGGGGCACCTGAATGTCGACATCGTGGTCGGAGAGCTGGGCTCGCAGTGCCACGGCTGAGTCCTGGGCGAGGCGTTCCATATCCTGGCCGGGGGTGGCACGGATGATCACGTTGCCGATTTGCGGGCTGGCGTAGATCCGGCGCATGCCCGGGGCGGGGACGAACAGCGATTCGTTGGCCTGTACGGGAATCAGCATTGCCCGGGGCTGGCTGTGCAGAATGCCCACGATCAGGAACAGGTAATCGTTGATACGTACCCGGTCGCCCAGTTGCAGCGGGTCGCCGGGCACGCTCAAGGCCTGGACGACCTGGTCACCGACGACCGCATAGGTTTCCCCAGCATCGAAACTCGACAGGAAGCGCCCGTCGCGCACCGACAGGCGCATGGCATCCTTGAGGTCTGGCGTACTGCCGACGAGGCTTGCGTTCCAGGTACGGCCATGGAACACCACTGGCCCGCTGAACAGCGAGACCGCACCGATATGGGCAATGCCGGGAACGCTGCGGCGCACGGCTTCCAAGTCCAGGCTGGCGGGCATTTGCGCACTGCTGGCACCCCTGGGCGGGAATTGCGCCACCAGGGTGTCGGTGCCCATGTCCTTGAAAATCATCGCCGCGTCTTCGGCGGCGTTGTGCCCGATATTGATCAGCGCCACCACCGAGGAACTGCCGATGACGATGCCCAGCAAGGCCAGGATCGAGCGCTTGCCCAGGGTGCGCAGGCTGACAAACGCCTCGTGCAGCAATTGGCTCAGGCTTTGTTCGACCCGCAGGCTCATAGGCGCCCGGCCTCTTGCACCACGCCATTGCGCACCAGGATCTTGCGATTCAGGCGTTCGGCAATGTGCGGGTCGTGGGTGACGATGATCAGCGTCACCTGCTGCTCGCGATTGAGCGCCAGCAACAGGTCCATGATCTCCTGGGCGGTGGTGCTGTCGAGGTTGCCGGTGGGTTCGTCGGCGAGGATCACCGACGGGTTGCCGACCAATGCCCGGGCGATGGCGACCCGTTGGCGCTGGCCGCCGGAAAGGTCGGCCGGGCGATGGTGGGCGCGCTCGGCCAGGCCCACCTGGTCGAGCATGCGCAGGGCCTGTTCCACCGAGTCGTGGCGTGACACGCCGCGGTAGCTCAGGGGCAGGGCGACGTTGTCCAGGGCACTGAGGCGTGGCAGCAGGTTGAAACTCTGGAAGACGAAACCGATCTGCTGATTGCGGATCGCCGCCAGTTGATCGGGGCTGGCGCTGAAGATGTCATGGCCGGCAAAGCGGTACTGGCCGCAGTCGGGCAAATCCAGCAGGCCGAGAATATTGAGCAGGGTACTTTTGCCGGAGCCGGAGGCGCCGAGGATGCCGCAGCTGTCACCGGTTTCGATGGCCAGGCATACATCATTGAGAATCGACAGGTGTTGACCGGCCAGCTGATAGCTTTTGCCGATGCCTTGCAAGGAGATAAAGCCTGGGTGCGCGGGGGTATCTGTCATCATGACTACGCCTGCAGCCTCGACAGCGCCGTGCTTCCCCCGAAAATCCTTGTAACAAGTTCAGGAGCTGCCTGGTACACGTCACGGACTGGTTTTATTTCTTGTTTTTAAAATATTGTTTGAATACTAACCGCGATCCAGCCGTTCCGCCAGCCATGGATATAGAGCGGTTTTACCCTTTGAAACGATTCTTCAAAGGGACGTTTCCGGCGCTGAAAAAATCCATCAGCTACCCTCAATGAGCCCGTTGCTGTTGGCTTTGAATAGTATGGCGCTGTGTCACTACTTGCTTTCAGGCAGCGGCCCCGGTATAAAAAATCAAATTAATTTTTAAAACAATATTTCCGCAGTGGAACCCCAATCCCTATGGTCGCGAAGAAACTCAGCGCTCCAAACGTTACCAAGACCCGATTGCTGGATGCGACAGAGGCTCTTTTCATCAAATACGGCTATGACGCTGTTTTGTTGCGGCAGATAACCGAGAGGGCCCAGGTCAATCTCGCTGCGGTGAATTACCACTTCGGGGACAAGGACTCCCTGATGAAAACCCTGCTGATGCAGCGCCTGGAGCCGCTCAACGAGCAGCGCCTGGAGTTGCTCGCCCGGTGCGAAGCCGAATCCGACGGCCCGCTGGATTGCGACACCTTGCTCGGGGTGCTGTTCGCCCCGGCCATGGGCCTGGAACGCAGCGACCCGGCCAGCGGGGAAGGGCGTTCATTCATCCGGTTCCTGGGGCGGGTGTACAGCGACACGTCGCCGTTTATCCAGGAATACCTCAAGGTGCATTACCAGCCGGTGTTCCAGCGCTTCTTCGAAGCCTTCGCACTGGCGCTTCCGGACTTGCCGCGCAACGAGCTGGGGGTACGCCTGCAATTTGCCCTCAAGGCGATCTCCGGGGTGATGGCCGGTACCGAGCTGCGTTTGCTGATGAACTCCATGAGCCTGGGACGCCCGGCCACGGATGCCGAGGTCATGGCCAAGCTGATTACCCTGGTGTCGGCGGCGATTCGTGTGCCGCAGCAAAGTCCTGAAGCCGAAACGGCCCTGGCGCGGGTGCTCGATACCCAGCGCGCGATACGTGAGCAAGCGGCGTCGCCTGTCAACAAGGTGGCTCGTTGACCCATCAAGACCGGCTCGCAATGAGCCGGTTTGCTTCGACTCCTCTCCCCAGAAACCGTGTGGCCACTCAAATCCCGGGCAAAAAAAACCCGCTGGGGCGGCGGGTTTTTAACTACAACGTTTGTAACGGATGAGGCTTTACCCTACGTCTCTGGATGTGAATAAAACGTGAAAAATATGTAAGAGAAAGTGTGAAGTCTATTGGCTTGTGTAATCCCGACAAATGGCAGTCAGCGTTTACTGTGAACCTGGCCGATAAAGTCTACAAGGTACTCACTCACCCGTTCCGGCGCATCCTCCATCAGAAAGTGCCCGGCGTTTTGCACCACCTGCAGCACGGCCCCACGGATGTCGTTGCGCAGGCGCCCACGACGCGGCGCTGCATTTCAATCCGGTGCAGTTACAAGGTTCCATCCGCCTGGGCGCCACCGAACAGGTGCCGATGGCCGAGTTGTCGAACTTGCTCGGCCAGTTTTCCCGGCAACACCGCCAGCTGGATGTGCGAATTGTGGTGGAGCAGAGCCACGTGCTTCGCCAGGCCCTGGTGGACCGTGAGCTGGACCTGGCGCTGCACCAGGATTTCATCCCGCGTATCGAAGCGCGGGACCAATTGCTGTGGACCGAACAGGTGCACTGGTGCGCCCGGCCAGGCTGGCAGCCTGCGCCTGACGAATGCGTGCGGCTGATCACCTTCGGCCCCGGCTGTTTTTACCGGCAACTGGCCCAGGAACGCCTGAGCGCCTTGGGCATTCGCTGGCAGGTGGTGGTGGAATGTGGGTCGGTGGAGGGTGTGGTATCGGCCATCGCCGCCGGGTTGGGCATCGGCCTGCTCAGCAGTGACCATCTCGACAAGCGCGTGGAAGTGTATCGCCCCTTCGACCAGCGGATGCCGCTGCCCGAAGTGGCGAACGTGTTGCGCTTTGCCGAGGACAGCCCCGCGCCTCGGTTACAGGCGTTGCAGCAGCTGTTGATACAGGCGCTGCACCGGGGCTGATCAGATTTTCCAGTGGCTGGCGATCTTGGCCAGGCGCTGGCGCATGGCGTCAATATTGGCTGCCAGTTGCAGGGTCAATAACCGGTAACCGTCCAACGCGTTGACCACCGGCACTTCAAAGGTCTGTTCGTGGGTCGGCGTGGTGCTCGGACGTTCCAGCCGGTCGGTGGCCCCGGATTGCAACGCCCGCGCCATCCCGATCAACTGCACCCGAATCTGCCGGTGCTCGGCTTTCAACGCCACCTGCATGCGCGCCAGGGCTTCCTTGTCCCGTGGGTCGGGGCGGGTGTTGCCGAGGATCTCCAGGGTGCTGATGCACATCCGCAAATGCCGCTGCAGGGTGTCCAGCTCGGTCATGGAAATCCGCACTTCCTTGGACACCGATGGCATCAGCGAGCGTAGTTGCAGCATCGCGGCGTTCAGGCGATTCAGCAGCTTGAGGTGTTCATCATCGGTGACCGATTGGCCGCTGATGATCCGGCTATAAATCGCCGCGCAATCGCGCAAGGCACTGGCCAGGTTGTAGCGCCAGGAATACACCGCATACAGCGGCAGGGCGAAGGAAAACGCCAGGGCCAGGACGATGCCGATCAGGATGTCGACCGTGCGCCACAACCCGTCCGATATCGGATTATCGCCATGGCCCGCAACGATAAATACGGTGATGGCCGACAGCAACGCGATGTATCCGCCCTTGCCGATGGCGTGATAGGAAAAGAACCCGCACACCACCGACATCAGCAAATAGGTCAAAAGTGGCTGCCCCAGATACGCCTGTTGCAGCACCAGCAGCAAACCGACGCTGGCGCCGATCAACGTGCCGTAGGCGCGCTCGACGGCTTTCTTGCCGATATTGCCGTGGTGCTGCAAACCGCCGATCACGATCAGCATCGTCACCGAGGCCCACTCACCATGGGGCAGGTTGATGCCGGTGGTGAGCAGGATCGTTGCGAGCAACCCAATGGAAACCCGCACCGCGTGGATCAACTTGGCGTGACGGTAGCGCCGGTACGGGTCCAGCAACGGACGCAGCAAGCGGCGGGCGAAGAGAGGGAGATTCATTGGTATCAGGGTAACCTCGTTGTTCAGGCTTCACTCAGTTCCAATGTGGGAGCGGGCTTGCTCGCGAAGGCGGCGTGTCAGTCAATACATCCGGTGACTGAACCACCGCTTTCGCGAGCAAGCCCACTCCCACATTTTTAGATCGGTGTCGGGCTCAGAAAATATAGTCAGTGGTCAGAAAGCTCGACGTGCGTTCCTGCAGGATGTCACTGACCAGTTCCTTGTTGCTCGCCTGGAACTTGGTCGCCACCAGGGTACGGATCGAAAACACCCGCAACGCATCATGTACCGACAGCGTGCCCTCGGCCGAGTTCTTGCGCCCGTTGAACGGGAAACTGTCCGGCCCGCGCTGGCACTGGGCATTGATGTTGATCCGGCCCACCTGGTTGGCGAACGCGTCCACCAGGCGCCCGACTTCCCTCGGGCTGGTGCCGAAGATACTCAGTTGCTGGCCGAAGTCCGACTCCAGCACGTAGTCGATCACCGTCTCCAGGTCGCGGTAAGGCACGATCGGCACCACCGGGCCGAACTGCTCCTCGTGGTACACGCGCATCTGCGGGTTCACCGGGTACAGCACCGCCGGGTAGAAAAACGAGCCACGGCTGGCGCCGCCATTCTCGTTCACCACCTTGGCGCCATGGGCCAGTGCGTCGGTCACCAGGCCGCCGAGGTAATCCACCTTGCCCTGCTCGGGCAGTGGCGTCAGCGACACACCGTCTTCCCACGGCATGCCAGGCTTGAGGGTCGCCAGCTTGCGGTTGAATTTCTCGATAAAGCTGTCGACCACATCCTCATGCACAAACAGGATCTTCAACGCGGTGCAACGCTGGCCGTTGAACGAGAGCGAACCGGTGACGGCTTCGTTGACCGCATTGTCCAGGTCGACCTGCGGCAGCACGATCCCGGGATTCTTTGCATCCAGGCCCAACGCCGCGCGTAGGCGGTGCGGTTTCGGGTGCAGTTTCTTCAAATCACTGGCGGCCTTGTTGGTGCCGATAAACGCAAAAATATCGATCTTGCCGCTGGCCATCAGCGCGCTGACCGTCTCGCGACCGCTGCCGTAGATCACGTTGATCACGCCGGCCGGGAAGCTGTCGCGGAACGCCTCCAGCAACGGGCGAATCAGCAGCACGCCGAGCTTGGCGGGCTTGAACACCACGGTGTTGCCCATGATCAGCGCCGGGATCAGCGTGGTGAAGGTCTCGTTCAGCGGGTAGTTGTAGGGGCCCATGCACAGTGCCACGCCCAGCGGCACCCGGCGGATCTGCCCCAGGGTGTCCTGTTCCAGCTCGAAGCGGCTGGAGCGGCGGTCGAGTTCCTTGAGGGCGTTGATGGTGTCGGTGATGTAGTCGCAAGTGCGGTCGAACTCTTTCTGCGAGTCCTTGAGGTTCTTGCCAATCTCCCACATCAGCAGCTTGACCACTGCGTCACGCTGTTCGCGCATACGCCGCAAAAACGCTTCGACATGCTGGATGCGATCCACCACGCGCATGGTCGGCCACGCGCCCTGGCCACGGTCGTAGGCGGCCACGGCAGCGTCGAGGGCGGTCAAGGCGGTGTCGGCGTCCAGCAGCGGGGTGCTGCCGATGATCACCGGCGTGTCACCGTCGGTGCCGCGCAACTGCACCGGGCTGCGCACTTCGGCCAAGGGGCCGTTCCAAACATGCAACTGGCCGCCGACCAGGTAATCACGTTGTTCGATGGGCGCCGCGAGCCGGAATTGCTCGGGAATCTCGGCGGCAGTGGGAAACAGCTGGGCGAGCAGGTTGTCGGTGGTCATGTCGCTACCCCTGGAATGGTTGCAAAACGTGACTAGAGATTCACCCATCAACGGCCCGTGTGGCAAGGGCTAGACGCATTAACCCGCGAACCTTGGAAAACCTTGAGCACAACCGTGAGCTCGCCGGGTAAACTGCGCGGCTTTCTTGAAGGAGTTCACATGAGTCAGTACCAGCCGGGCATTCTTGCCGCACCGGTGCCGTTGCAGGCACGCCATCTGTTTTTTGCCATTGAGTCGCTGGATGCCGTGCCTGCCGCACTGGATGCGCTGGTGCAGTTGGTGGACGCCAGTGCGGTGGTCGGTTTTGGTGAGCCGCTGGTCAATGCCCTTGGCGCCCGGATTGACGGGTTGCGGGCGTTCCCTCATGTGAGCGGGCCGGGGGCGGAGAATCCGTCGACCCAGCAGGCGCTGTGGGTCTGGTTGCACGGTGTGGATCGCGGTGAGTTGCTGTTGCGCAGCCGGGCGTTCGAGAAGGCCCTGGCGCCGGGGTTTGGTCTGGTGCAGATGACCGAGGGGTTTCGCTACAAGACCGGGTTTGATCTGACCGACTATGAGGATGGCACTGAGAATCCGCATGATGATGCGGCGGTGGAGGCTGCGGTGGCGCAGGGTGGTGCGAGTTTTGCGGCGATCCAGCAGTGGCAGCATGATCTGGATGGGTTTGCGGCGTTGCCTGCTCTGGAGCGGGACCACATTATTGGTCGGCGCCATGGTGATAACGAGGAGCTGGAGGACGCGCCGGAGTCGGCGCACACCAAGCGTACGGCTCAGGAGAGTTTTACCCCGGAGGCGTTTGTGGTGCGGCGGTCGATGCCATGGGCCGAGAATGGTCAGGCGGGGTTGATGTTCCTGGCGTTTGGGCATTCGTTTGATGCGTTTGAAGCCCAACTGCGGCGGATGAGTGGGCTTGAGGATGGGATTGTTGATGGGTTGTATCGCATTAGCAAGCCGTTGACTGGGGGGTATTACTGGTGTCCGCCGGTGCGTGATGGGCGGTTGGATTTTAGCTTGGTGCTCTGAGGTTTTTGTTCGGGGTACATATCCATTATTTAGGTAACGGCCGCCTATGGTTCCGCTCTTACAGCGGGTCACTTTTGGCAAACGCCCGGAATGCCGGCCCAGCCAAAATTAACCAAAAGGTCTCTGCCCCACCACTCGGTGCCTCGCTTAGGCTCGGCATGCCCGCACTCCGGCCCGGTTCCGCGGGCCGCCGCGACGGGCCAT
>NZ_JBIUVK010000044.1:0-56363 GCF_044742865.1 Pseudomonas sp. NPDC087814
ATGGTAGTGTGGGGTTTCCCCATGTGAGAGTAGGTCATCGTCAAGATTAAATTCCAGAACCCCTGATTGCTTATGCAGTCAGGGGTTTTGTTTTGGGCGGTCGGAAACTTTACCGACATGCTCGATATACAGCGGCACCCCGACAAATTTGCACAGTTATTTCTGAACCAGAACACTAGAATAGGCACCTAATCTTTTTTAGAGTCCGAGCCCTATATGCCCGACCCGGTTGATGCCCTTGAGGCGTCAGACTTACCGCTGGACGAACTCGTGGCATGCCATGAGTGCGACTTGTTGATGCGCAAGCCGGAGCTTGCCCGCGGTGAGAAGGCCCAATGCCCGCGCTGCGGCTACGAGCTGTACGCTCACCGCCACAACGTCGTTGAACGAAGCCTGGCGTTAGTGCTTGCGGCGCTATTGTTGTACGTCCCCGCGAACTTTTTACCCATCATGCAGCTCAATCTACTCGGGCAGTCCTCGCAGGACACCGTATGGACCGGCGTCGTCGGCCTGTTCGACACCGGCATGCAGGGAGTCGCCGTGGTGGTGTTCCTCTGCAGCATGGGCATTCCATTGCTCAAGCTCCTGTGCCAACTGGCGGTATTGCTGAGCATCCGCTGGAACATCGGCCGTAGCTACGGTCTGCTGTTTTATCGCATCTACCATCATCTGAAAGACTGGGGGATGCTCGAGGTCTACCTGATGGGCGTGCTGGTGGCGATCGTAAAGCTGGCCGACATGGCCACCATCACCGTTGGGCTGGGCCTGGCCTGCTTCGTAAGTCTGTTAATGGTCCAGATACTGCTGGAGGTGGTCATGTCACCTCACCAGATCTGGGAAGCGCTGTCAGGAGAGGATGCTCATGCGGGCGATTGATGCGGGCATTCTGATCTGTACCGAATGCCACGAACTAAACAAACAAGACCCGGACACCGACGAGCAAACCTGCACCCGTTGCGGCGCGCTGGTCCACGCCCGTCGTCCGAACAGCCTGACGCGCACCTGGGCGCTGCTGATCACGGCAGCCATCTTGTACATCCCGGCCAATTTGTTGCCGATCATGACCGTAAGCTCCCTGGGCCAAGGCGATCCGAGCACCATCATGTCCGGCGTGATCCAGTTGATGCAGCACGGCATGTTCCCGATCGCCGCTGTAGTGTTCATCGCCAGCATTCTGGTGCCCACCTTCAAGCTGGTGGGCATCGGCTTGTTACTGTTTTCGGTGCAGCGTCACCAGCCACTTTCCGCGCAACAACGCATTATCATGTACCGCTTTATCGAGTTCATTGGCCGCTGGTCCATGCTGGATATCTTCGTGATTGCCATCCTGGTGGCAGTCGTAAACTTTGGGCGACTTGCCAGTGTCGAGGCCAATCTCGGTGCCGTAGCGTTCGCCAGTGTGGTGATCTTGACGATGCTTGCCGCAGTAACTTTTGATCCCCGACTGATTTGGGATAACACGGAGTCGGACGACGACCATGAGTGATTTGCCTAAGGCTAAAACCCGCCCAGCTTCAAACTGGTCGGCCATTTGGGTGCTGCCCCTGATTGCCCTGATCATCGGTGGCTGGTTGGGATGGCGTGCGTACAACCAGCAAGGCATCGAGATTCAGGTACGCTTTGAAAGCGGCGAAGGCATCCAGGCCAACAAGACCGAAGTGGTCTACAAAGGCATGCCCGTGGGTAAGGTCAAGACCCTGGCCCTGGATGACGAAGGTAACAATCGCGGGGTGATTGCTACCATCGAGATGAACAAGGATGTGGAGCAATACCTCAAGACCAACACCCGCTTCTGGCTGGTAAAACCAAGTGTCAGCCTGGCCGGGATCACCGGCCTGGAAACCCTGGTCTCGGGTAACTACATCGCCGCCAGCCCAGGCGATGGTGAGCCGACGCGCAAGTTCAAGGCCCTGTCCGAAGAACCGCCTTTATCCGACGCCAAGCCCGGCCTGCACCTGACGATCAAAGCTGATCGACTCGGCTCGCTGAACCGTGGCAGCCCGGTGTTCTACAAGCAGATCCAGGTCGGCCAGGTCAAAAGCTACCTGCTCTCCGAAGACCAGACCACCGTTGAAATCAAGGTTTACATCGAGCCGACCTACGCCAGCCTGGTGCGCAAACACACGCGTTTCTGGAACGCCAGCGGCATCAGCATCGACGCCAACCTTTCCGGCGTAAAAGTCCGCAGTGAATCCCTGGCCAGCATCGTTGCCGGCGGTATCGCCTTCGCCACGCCGGAGAACCGCAAGGACAGCCCACCGACGGACCCGAGCCTGCCGTTCCGCCTTTACGAAGATTTCGATGCGGCCGCGGCGGGCATCAAGGTCAAAGTCAAACTCACCGACTTCGAAGGCCTCCAGGCGGGCCGCACCCCGGTGATGTACAAAGGCATCCAGGTCGGCAGCCTGAAGACCCTGAAGATCGACCCGGACCTGTCCAGCGCCAATGCCGAGTTGACCCTCGACCCACTGGCCGAAGACTACCTCGTCCAGGACACCCAATTCTGGGTGGTCAAGCCGTCTATCTCCCTGGCGGGCATCACCGGGCTGGAAGCGTTGGTCAAAGGTAACTACATCGCCATCCGTCCCGGCGACAAGGGCACCGCGCCACAACGGGAGTACGTCGCCCGGGCCAAGGCGCCGCCACTGGACCTGCGTTCCCCCGGCCTGCACATGGTGCTCTTCACCGACAACCTCGGTTCCCTGGATGTCGGCAGCCCGATCCTCTACAAGCAGGTCAAGGTCGGTTCCGTGCAGAGCTACCAGTTCTCCCGCAAGAACAAGCAACTGGTGATCGGCGTCCATATCGAGAAAGAATACGAAGGCCTGGTCAATGGCTCGACCCGTTTCTGGAATGCCAGCGGCGTGACCCTGACCGGTGGGCTTACCGGCGGCATCCAGGTGAAAAGCGAATCCCTGGCCAGCCTGATGGCGGGCGGTATCGCCTTCGAAACCCCGGAGCCGAATGTGCCGCTGAAAAAGCGCATCCCGCGTTTCCGTCTGTTCCCGGATCGCGAAGCCGCCAACCAGCACGGTACGTTGGTGACCATCAAGGTCGACCGCGCCGATGGCCTGCGCCCGGGTACGCCAGTGCGCTTCAAGGGCCTGGACGTAGGCAAGATCGAAAGTGTCGACCTGAGCGCCGACATGCAATCGGTGCTGCTCAGCGCGCGTATCACCCAGGTGGCCGACCGCATCGCACGGGCCGGCAGTCAGTTCTGGGTGGTCAAGCCTGAACTGGGCCTGATGAAAACGTCGAACCTGGAAACCCTGGTGACCGGCCAGTACATCGAAGTACAGCCAGCGACCAAAAGCATCGGCCCACAGAAGAGTTTCGTCGCGCTGGACAAGCCGCCAGAAGCCGTTCATCAGGAGGAGGGCCTGAGCCTGGTACTCAGCGCCGCACGCCGTGGCTCGTTGAAGGAAGGCGTTCCGGTCACTTACCGCGAAGTCACCGTAGGCAAAGTTACCGGCTACGAGCTGGGCCAGACCGCCGACCGTGTGCTGGTTCACATCCTGATCGAGCCCAAGTACGCGCCTCTGGTGCGCAGTGGCAGCCGGTTCTGGAACACCAGCGGCTTCGGGCTCGACTTCGGCTTGTTCAAGGGCGCGACTGTTCGCACGGAGTCCCTGGAGACCCTGGTCGCCGGCGGCATCGCCTTTGCCACGCCGGACGGCGAGCGTATGGGCAACGCTGCACGGCCCCAGCAGACCTTCCCGCTGTTCGACAAGTTTGAAGATGAATGGCTGACCTGGGCGCCTAAAATCCCACTCGGCAAATAGACCGAGGCGCGGCCTTCGCGAGCAAGCCCGCTCCCACATTTGACCCAGTTCCCATTGAAGGAACCCGATTGAATGTGGGAGCGGGCTTGCTCGCGAAGAGGCCCTCAAAAACACCAAAAAAAGGCCGCGATCCAGAAGATCGCGGCCTTTTTGCATTTCAGCGCAACTGATTAAACCTCATCCAGCTCCGGCTCATCCGCCTGCACATTCACCGTCGCCTTCACCACATCGTGACGACGGATGTACTTCCAGTCCGCTTCATCAATGTAGATCCCGTTCGGCCCGCTGCCGCCTTCCAGGTCGATCGCCACCTGGGCGGAAACCTGCGGCTTCACACTCGCCAGAATCGGCACGAAGCCCAGTTGCAAGCTGGTCTCCAGCAATGCCGCCTGGTTCTTCTCATCGATGTCCGCGGCTTCATCGAGGTAGTACGGCAGGCGCACACGACCGGCCTGGTCGCGGTCCATCAAGTGCAGCAACAAATACATGTTGGTCAGCGCCTTGATGGTCATGGTGGTGCCGTTGGAGGCGGCGCCATCGATGTCGGTGTGAATGATCGGCTGGCCGTTGACCTTGGTGATCTCGAACGCCAGTTCGAACAAGTCCTTGAGGCCCAACTGGTTATGGTTGGCCGCAACCAGGCGCGCCAGGTATTCCTTGGCTTCCTCGTTCTTGTTGTCCTGCTCGGCGCTCTGGCCCAGATCGAACACCGACAGGGTTTCGCCTTCTTCATACTGACCGGCACTGTGGATGATCTGGTCGATATGCTTGAGGGCTTCCTTGTTCGGCGCGAGCACGATGCGGAAGCTCTGCAGGTTGGACACCTGGCGCTTGTTGATCTCACGGTTGAACAACGCCAACTGGTGCTCAAGGCTGTCGTAGTCGCTGCGGATATTGCGCAAGGTGCGCGCGATATCCGTGACCGCCGCCCGCCGGGCCTTGCCCAGGGTCAGGGCTTCATCGGTACGGTGCGCGTAAGCGTTGATCAGCAGGTGCAGGCGGCGCTCCATATCGTCTTCACTGTCGAACTTGGCCACGCCCTTGAGGCGCACCTGTGCGTACAGCGCGTCGATCTGGCCATCAGCGCGCAGCAGGCCTTGCCAGCTGTCCTGGTAGTCATTGAGCAGCGGCAGCAGGTTGTCCATGGAATCGTCGACCGGGTCCATGAACGGCGTACCAAACGGCAAGTCTGCCGGCAGCAACTGGCGACGACGCAATGCGTCATCCAGGGTGCGCTGCTTGGCTTCCATATCACCAATCTGCCGGCCTACCAATTGCAGCTTGGCCGACAGTTGCTGGACGCGCTCGGTAAACGCATCGCTGGAGCGTTTCAATTCGTCCTGGGCCGCTTCCATCTGCGCCAGGCTTTCCAGCTTCTCGCCTTCCTCGGCGCTCAGGGTTTGTGCACGGCGGAAATCTTCCAGCGCCTTCTGCGCGTCCAGTACCTGTTGGTACAGCGCTTCAGTCTGGGTCTTGCTCGCCGCGCGGTCGGCCGCCACGGCTTGCTGGGTTTTCAGTTGCTTGAGTTCTTTTTCCAGACGCTCTTTCTGGTCGCGCAACGCGGCGCGGTCAGCCAGTGCCTGCAACGCCGGTGGCTCGATGTGCGAGATGTCGATGGCCAGCCCCGGCACTTCAAAACGCTCGCCCTTGAAGCCATCAAGGATCTGCTCCAGGGATTTCACCCACAGGCCGTCCTCGTCCAGCGTGATGCCATGCTCACCCAGCGGCAAGCTGAACAGCGAACTGTTGAACAGGCGCATCAGACGCTCGACATCCTGCTGCGAGAATTCTTCCCGCAGCTTGGCGTAGCTGTTGTTGTCGGCGTGATCGAGTTGCTGCTTCACCGACTTCAGGCGTTTTTCCAGGTCCCGCAGACGTTCGTCCAGATCCTCGGCGCTGAACTGACGCGACTGCGCCAAGGCCCCGGCCAGTTCATCGTGAGCATCCTTGGCGGCCAGCAGTTGCTGCTCCAGCACCTTGACGTCATCCACCAGCGCGAAGCGGTGCTTGAGCACTGACAGCTCACCCAGCCAGCGCTGAATCCCGCTGATTTCCCGCTCCAGGCGCATCAGCTCCTGAGTGCCGCCGCGCTGGTCGTTCTGCAGCGAATCCTGCTCGTTGCGGTAATGCTCGGCCTGGATCGTCAGTTCTTCCTTGCGCGCACTGGCGTAGTCCGACCAGGTGCCCAGCAACGAATCCAGCAGCGGTGACAGGCGATGCAGCTTGCCCCGCAGAATGTCCCGCTGCTTCACGCCGTTGGCCAAGGCTTCTACCAGGGGGCCGGCAGCCACCAGCGAGTTGTAGTCCTGCTCCATGCGTCGTACATCGCGGAAGGCTTCTTCGCACGCCGCGATGTAATCGACACTGCCGGAACGCAGGCTGTGTTCGAACGCATCCAGAAACAGCTGCTTCAACTTGGCCGCGGTGATTTCCCGCATGTGCAGCAAATTGATAAACAGCGCGCGGAAGGTCTTCAGGCTCTGCTCGCTGGTGGAGCGCAGCGGAATCAGGGTCAGGTCCAGCGGGATCGACGTATGGCCGCCCACCAGCAAACGCCGCAGCTCATCGGGCTTGAGCTCATAGGCTTTCAGGCCTTCGCGCTCAAGGTTGGTGAACAGCTCTTTCTGGCGCAGGCAGGTGTCGTTCTTCTGGTAGTGCGCCAGGTCCAGCTTGCCGGCGTAGGCAAAGAACTGGTGACCGAAACCACCGCCCGGGCCGCGACCGACCACGCCGATCACGTGCGGGCCATGGGGAAGCGAGACTTCCACGAGGATGTAGCTGGTGTCGGTGGCAAAGTAGAAACGCCGGGATTGCTCCAGGGTGTACTTGCCGAAACTCATGTCCGACATGCGCGCCAGAATCGGGAACTGCAAGGCGTTGATCGACGCCGATTTGCCAAGGTTGTTCGCGCCGTACACCGACAGCGGTTCTTCCAGCGGGAACAGGCCCAAGCTGTAACCGGCGGTGTTCAAAAGGGCGAAGCGGCGAATGCCGTAGCGTTCCTTGCTCATGCGTCGGTCTCCTGTTCTTCGGCAATGGCGCGGGCCAGGGCGTCTTCTTCGCTTTCTTCTGCAAAGTCACTCAAGTCCAGCGGGTCATCGGTCTTCAGCAGTTTTTCATCGCTGTCTTCGTCGATGATCACCGGGGCCGGCAACGGCAATACGCTGTGGATGCTCGCGGCCAGGTCGCGGTCTTGCTGGACCGAGAGGCACACATCGAGGAAGCGGTGCATCGGCGGCAGGAAGCGGTAGATGCCGTTCTCTTCACCGGCAAAACCCAGCTGGGTCATGCGGCGCATGATTTTTTCTTCCAGTTCCTCGACGGTCTGCACTTCGGCCTGGATAAACAGGTCGCGGTACTTTTCCAGCAACGACGGTAGTTCGTCACGGCCCAGGCTGCCACCGTCGAGCACGGCGATCGGGTCGCGGCCCTGGTCGGCCAGGTGCTCGACGATGATGAAGGTGAACAACGCCAGGCGCTGGGCGGTCTTGTTGACCTGCGCGGCGGCCACGGCCGAGTCCGGCACGAAGTAGTAGAAACCCCGCGTGTCGCACACCAACTCAAAGCCCAGGGCCTTGAACAACGTGCGGTACTGGTCCTGGAAGTTCGACAGTTGGGCGTACAGCTCCGGGTCGCGGCGGCTGACGTGGTAACCCTTGAACAGCTCGCGAAAGATCGGCGCCAGCTGGGACAGTTCGGATAGATCAAGATGCATGAGGGGTGCTCGCAGAATTCCCGGCCGTATCAATACTGGCTGGAAGCAGGGCGAATGAGCGCAGGCTGACCTGGTGCTCGTGAGTGTGGTAATCCCGTCGTTCCAGACGTTCACGCTTGAAGCGTTTTTCCCGCGACAGGCGTGAGAACCAGTACAGCAACTCGTCGGTTGCGCCGTCCGGTTCCTGCTCCAGCAGCCAGGTCATCAGGTCCGGCATCGGCAGCGCGTCTTCACAGCGCTCGAGCATTTCCTTGACCGTGCGCGGTGCGCGAGGGGCTTCGCCCTTGTGGGATTTATGCGCCTTGGGGAAACGCGCCGGCTTCGGTTCGAAGTTGGCCAGGGCGTACACGTAGGCTTCGACCTGGCTGGCACTGCCAAGAAAGGTGCTTTGCGGCCGGGTGAACATCGGCATCGCCGCTTGCGGCACCGCGTCCAGGCCCTTGCGGCGAATCGCCGACAAGGCCAGCGCCGCGCCACGGGTCACGGCGTTGTGCCGGCGCGCTTCTTCCCGCAACGGCAGCAGCAGTTCCCGGGCGTGACGCAAGGTCAGTTGGGCGCTGGTCTGCATTTCGAGGATGCGCGCGTGGGTGCGCAGCAGCATGTCGTCATCCACCAGGTGGCCGAGGCGCTGCTGCTCGGTAAGCATGCGCAACAGTACGTTTTCCACCTTGCGCACGCCCTGTTCGAAGGCGCCGTCGGCGTTCACCAGTTGAATCATCGGCTCGACGTATTCGTCCCAGGTCGCCAGTACTTCGGCGTAGCGCTGGCGCAACGGGATCTGCCGGTCGCTGGTCTTGGCGCGATCGGCCACGGCAGCGAGGGCCTGTTCGTCGTTGGCGAGTTTTTTCAGCACGTCGCGCACGCGCATGTCCAGCAGGCGCAATTGGCGCGCCAGGTCATGGCCGTCGCGGATGTCGAAGGCGTCCTGGATATAACCCGCCAGGCGCTCAAGGTGGCGCAGGTAGGCTTCGATTTCCAGGCACAGGCCTAGCCGGTGCTCCTTGCGAAGATACGCCAGGAAGTCGTGGATCTGTGCGTTGAGCTCGAAACGGTTCGGGCTCTTGGCGACAGGCACCAGGATATCCAGGCGAATCCACACGTCCAGCAGGCTGGTGATGTCCTGTGGCGTGCTGTCCAGTTGTTGGGCGGCCAACTGGGCGCGCAGTTCGCTGAGGCTCAGGGTGCCTTGGTCGAAGTGTTCGCACAGTGGCTCAAGCAGGGCCCAGTGTTCGGCGAGGGCGCGCAAGACGCGCTTGGGTTCGATCATCGGAATGGCCGGCTGGTTAGCGATTAAAAGCAGCGATTGTACTGCATCGGTGCCGGGATTTATCCACAGCCGGTCGTGAGGCGCTCACCGGAACGATCAACTGCGGGCGATCTTCGTCGAAGGGCGGTAGAATCCCTGTTCTTTAGTTATCCACAAGTGGCCGACCTTTGCTTATCGAGTCCCGACGTCGCGCTTACTTGACCGCCATGCAGGTGGTCAACTGGCTGCCGCGCACTGAATTACCGTTCGCCGCCCCTTCGCGGCCCGAGCTGCTGGAGGCCCCGGAACCGTTCGAGGCTTTCGAGCCTTCGGGTGAGGAGGCGGCTGCGCCGGTGCCGCTGGTCAAGCCCGTGGCAGAAACCCCGGTGGTCCGGCCAAAGGTCGAAGTGCCGCGCCCGTCGCCGGTGGCCAAGCCGGTCGTCGCCGAAGAGGCGCCTGCCGTGGTCAAGGCTCCGGTCGTGCCGCCGCCACGCTTTGCCCTGCAACTGCTGCGGGCCGGGCGTTGCCTGCTGCTGGTGGAGTTACCCACAGGCGAGCGCTTCCAGGCCCGCGACCCGGCCTATCTGCTGCTCAAGGACATGTTGCGCGCCGCCGGCCTGCCCGACAGTCCGCAAATCGTTGGCGAGCCGGTGCGCTGGCCGCTGCTGGCCCGGGGCACCATGGACCAGGGCCCGGAAGCTGCACGGGATTTTGTGCAAGGTTTTGTCTCGGCGCGCCTGGAAGACGAACCCTGCGTGTGCCTGTGGCTGATCGGCCTGCCCGCCGTGCGTTTTGCCGGCGAAGCGAATGCCGAGGCCTGGTACCGCGAACTGCAGGTCGAAGGCCTGGGCTCCGTCTGGGCCCTGCCGGGCCTGGAACTATTAATGGAAGAGCCACAGCGTAAGGCTGATGTCTGGCAAGCCATGCGCCGGCTGATGGCGCGCTGGAAAAGTACCGATGAGTGAAGCTTTATCCTTCCGCCCGATGACCGAGGCGGACCTCGACGCTGTACTGAAGATCGAATACGCAGCGTTCAGCCACCCCTGGACCCGCGGGATTTTTCTCGACGGGCTGGGCAAATACCAAATCTGGCTGATGTTCGAAGGTGAGCAGCAGGTGGGTCACGGGGTGGTGCAGATCATCCTCGATGAAGCGCATTTGCTGAACATCACCGTCAAGCCGGAAAACCAGGGCCGTGGCCTGGGCTTGAGCTTGCTGGAGCACCTGATGTCCCGGGCCTACGAGGCCAAGGCGCGGGAATGTTTCCTGGAAGTGCGCGACAGCAACACCGGCGCGTTCCGGCTGTACGAGCGTTATGGTTTCAACGAAATTGGCCGTCGGCGGGATTATTACCCCGCCGTCGGTGGCCGCGAAGATGCGGTCGTGATGGCCTGCACCCTGGTCGACTAAACACAGGGCCCAATGTGGGAGCGGGCTTGGTGGGAGCGAGCAAGCCCGCTCCCACATTCAGTTCGGCAGGGTGTCAGCGGTTGCCGTCTACTGGATCGATATCGGCCAACTCGGCCTCATCCAGGCCATTGCCGCCGCCGATCTCGTCTTCATCGACGATACTCAAATCGTAATCCGCCGGATGGTCTTCACCTGCTTCCTGCGCATCCCGCGCACCATCCTCATGGATCAGCGTTTCCGGGCTCATGTCATCATCGGTTGAATCATGATCGTCAGTGGAAGCACCGGTCATCCCGGCTTCGCGCACCCGTTCGTCGGGCATCAGGTGCTCACGCTCCCGAGGCGGAATTTCGTCGCCGATTTCCGCAGTCGGCTCCTCCTTGTCAAAATCCAGCTCGCGCATTTCGCCCATGCGATCTTCGTTGTCATCAATCGGTTCCGGCTGTGTAGCGCCGTAGGGACGTCGTGATTCAGTCATGGCGATTCCTCATACTGTGGGGCTTATAGTGTGTGGACAGGCATGGCTCCCCAAGATTCAAGAAATTGCCGCCGGCTATCTTTATTGTTGGCGTGACCCGGACGGGCGGTCGAGTGTCAAAACTGCGCATCATTCCTGAGGCTTTCCCTGATGAACGAACTACAAGACTTGCTTGATAACAACGAACGCTGGGCGGATGCGATCAAACAGGAAGATCCCGAATTCTTCGCCAAGCTCGCCCGCCAGCAAACCCCGGAATACCTGTGGATCGGCTGTTCCGACGCCCGGGTACCGGCCAACGAGATCGTCGGCATGCTGCCTGGCGACCTGTTTGTGCACCGCAACGTGGCCAACGTGGTATTGCACACCGACCTCAATTGCCTGTCGGTGATCCAGTACGCAGTCGACGTGCTCAAGGTCAAACACATCCTGGTGACCGGCCACTATGGCTGCGGTGGCGTACGAGCTTCGATGCAGGACAACCAGTTGGGCCTGATCGACGGCTGGCTGCGCACCATCCGTGACCTGTACTACGAAAACCGCGACGTGCTGGCCCAGTTGCCCACGGAAGAGGAACGCGTAGACCGCCTGTGCGAACTGAACGTGATCCAGCAGGTGGCCAACGTCGGCCACACCAGCATCGTGCAGAATGCCTGGCACCGCGGGCAGAGCCTGTCGGTTCATGGCTGCATTTACGGGATCAAGGACGGCCGCTGGAAAAGCCTGAACACCACCATCAGTGGCTTCGAGCAATTGCCGCCGCAATACCGCCTGCGCCCGCTGGGTGCGGTCTAAGGGCTTTTGCGTTCGCGCCACTGCTCCATGAATTGCTGACCCTCGGGATTCAACGGCTCCTTCATGCCGGTGATCCAGCCCCGACAGTTGAGCTCGCCGCACTGGCAGCGAAACTGTCGGAACAATACGTCCTCGGTGTGGGCGTAATCCATGGTCAGCAGGGCACCAGCGGGAATGGGCTGAACGGACCACAGTTCCAGGTACGTCATGTCGAGAAACGCGTTCGGGTTGCATGAATGCGAAAGCAGGCCGCTGAACCAAGGGTCGTACAAGTGGATACGCGAGGACATCTGCACCGTATGCAGGCGCCGCTCATTCAATGCGTAGCCGGACACCCTGGCGATACACAGGCGGCTGTCAAAGGCGACGCGGGTCTTGATTCCGTCGCCTGAACCGTCTCGGGTACGCACCACTTCATAGTCGCGAGCGCGGGGGTAGCCGTGTTCGGCGAGGGCGGTCGCGAACGGGTAAAGACACTTGCTCACAGCGGTTTTAGCCTTGTCCATGGCTTGAGTTTTCATGACTCTCCAGGAGGGGCTGCATCGACCTGCCGGTGGTGTCTTGACTGCCAGTCTTGCAGCGGATGGGCGCGGCTCAAGACTCGCTTAAGTGGGAGCCAATTTCTACTGTCAAATCTGACAGTAGAAATTGGCTATCTTTTATGTAGGAAAACGCCCTTCTGGCAGCCTGCTTCAGAGCGCCGGTGCTTCAATCGCCGGTTCTGGCACTGCGCTTTTCAATTGCCTCAGCTGGGTTTTGATCGCCGGCTGGGCACACTTGGCGTTCGCTTGATCGGGCGTCAGCTCGCGGATAGAGGTGTAGAACAGTTCGCAGGTCTGCTCCTTGCGCGTTACCTGCCAGGTGTTCATGCAGCCTTTGAGCTGCACATTCGGATCGCTGGCGGGCTTCTGGCCCATCGAGGCCTGCCAGCAGGCGGCGCTCAAGTCCTGGCCCATCACCTTCAAACCGGCCTCGTCGGCCTTTTGCTCGTCACCGTCGTAGGTGTCGGGGTTGGCGGCATACCAGATGTAGCTCGGGTGATTGGCGCCCAGTACGGCGACCTGGCTCCCGACGGCCGGGCTGATTTGCGCCAGGCCCAGTACGGCAACGGTTTGCCCGTATTGCTGCTTGATCCAGCTGCGCACCGGCGCGCCGAAGGCCACCATCGGCAACGCGCCGCCCGCGTGCTGGCTCAGCTCCTTGACCATCCGGGTCTGGTAGTCGGTGAAGTAACCGTAGACGCCTTCCAGGTCCTTGCCCGCCGTGGCTGGGGCGGCGATCGGGGCGATGTCGATGATGGTCTGGTATTCCGGCGTCTGGGTCGCCGGGATGCCGTTGGCCGTGAGCAAGGTCGCCCAGCGGTCGGTGGTGGCCGACTCCAGGTAGTCCTGGAAGTGGGTCAGGGAATAATCCGGCGGGAAGTGCAGCAGCTCGATGCTCTTGCGGTTTTCCAGGGCCATGCCCAGCGGCAGGAACAGGTACCAGTTGAACTGCCATTTGCCATCACCATTGAGTTTGCTGGCGCCCTGGTAAGCCAGGTCGGCGGTATCGAGCAAGGTGGTCAACGGCTGGCCATAACCGTCTGGCACGCCGCTGAACGTGGCCAGCACCTGGTCATGCTCGGTTTTGACGCTGACTTTGCCCCGGCTGTAACCGTCGCGTTGCAGGCTCTGGTTCAGGTAGTGCTCGACGGTCTGTTCCAGCGTCCAGGGACGAAAACAGATGACGCTGCAATTGTTCGGGTACGCGAACAACTGGGTGACCCGTTGCGGGGTACCCAGCGGTACGGTGATATCAGCCTGTACGACCGCACTCAAGGTCAGTGCGGCCAGGGTGAAGGACAACCTGGTGAGTTTGAACATGGATGGTTCCCTGTCAGCGAAAGCCCGTCTGCGCGGGGTGAATGCCCACCCTCACACAGTAGCGGTTGACCGGGAAAAGCGCGTAGAAAAACTGCGCGCTTGTCGCTTTTGAGCAAGTGCGTCTACACCTTGAAGTGCAGGGCGTTGGTCAGGTCACCCATGGGTTTCTGGCCGCGCGCGGTCATGGCGTCGTCACGCTGCTTGAGCCCGTCGAGGGTTTCCAGCTGGAACACCCGGGTGATCAGACGCAGGATCGACGCGGTGTCGTAGACGGTATGGTCCACCGTGCCCTTGCGCGCGAACGGCGAGACCACCAGTGCCGGAATCCGCGTGCCCGGGCCCCAACGATCGCCTTTTGGCGGTGCAACGTGGTCCCACCAGCCGCCGTTTTCATCGACGGTGACGATCACCACCATGTTCTTCCACTGCGGGCTTTCCTGCAGCACCTTCAAGGCGCGGGTGATATGCCGGTCGCCCGAAGCGACGTCGGCGTAACCGGCGTGCATATTCAGGTTGCCCTGGGGTTTGTAGAAGGTCACCGCAGGCAGCTTGCCGGCCTGGGCATCGGCGAAGAACTTGTTGGTGCTGGCGTCATCCCCCAGGCCGCCATCGCGCAGGCGTTTATTGCGCTCAGCCGGGTTTTCCGGGCCTTGCTGCTTGAAGTAGTTGAAGGGCTGGTGGTGGTACTGGAAGTTCGGAATCTTCGGAATGCCGCCCGAGTCCTTGAACTGATCCAGCGTTGCTTGCCACGCACCGGCGTACCAGGCCCAGTCGACGTTCTTTTTCGACAGTTTGTCGCCGATGTGCTCGTGGGTTTGTGGCACCAGCACGTTAGGCAAGTCGGGCTTGGAGTAATCCGGGCGCTCGGGGTCGCGAATCCAGGTAGGCCAGTAAGGCGGGGCCAGGGTGTTCACGCCGAAACCGTCCGGGGTCAGTGCGCTGGGGCCGAATTGCGGCGGGCCGGTCATGGCGCTGGCCGGGGACTTGTCCAGAGGCTTGAGGCGCGGGTCGGTCGGGTCGTCGCTTTGCAGCGTGGCGATCTGTGCCTTGGCCACCGATTGCGCAGCGTTTGGGTACACCGGCGGGGTGGCACTGATCAGGTATTGGTGGTTGAGGAACGAGCCGCCAAACGCGCCCTGGAAGAAGTTATCGCAAAGCACAAACTCCTTCGCCACGTCCCACAAGCGCAGGGCGTAACGGCTCTGGGCGTAATGGCCCATCAGCAGGCCGCCGGAGTCGCCCCAGGCGACGAACGCATCGTTTTTACCGCCATTGATCTGCATCTGGTTCTGATAGAACACGTGCCACAAATCCCGGGTGACCAGGCTCAGGGGCTGGTCTTCGCCATTCGGGCCTTTGAGGGCGAACGGAGCGTTGGGCAGGTTTTCCTGGTATTGCACTTCGCTGGGGTACGTGACGCCATCCACGGTCTGCGGGCCAACTTGCAACACGCCGCCCCAGGTCGGGGGCAGGGTGCTCAGCAGGCTGCCGTCGCGGTCGCGCTGCTGATAGTCCGCAGGGGCGAGGGCCGACAATGGTTTCTCGACCCCGGGGAAATCCGCAAACAGGTTGTTGAAGCTGCGGTTTTCGGCGTAGATCACCACCACGGTTTTAACCTGTTCGTGCAAGGCCTTGTCCAGCTCTTGCGGCGTCAGCGGGCGATCCACCGGCTTGCCGGGTGCCTCGCTGGTATTGCCGCAGGCACTCAGGGTCGCACCCACGCCCAGCACGGCCGCGCCTCCCAGGAAGCGCCGCCGGCTGGTGTCGACTGGCGGTTTGGCTTCAATGTCTTGGGAAGGGCGGTCTTTGTGCTCGTCGCTCATTGCTGGGAGTCCATGCGGGTTAGTTGTTGCAATATGTTTCGCCGGAACGGTAGCAATGGAATGTGACGGAACGAAGACAGCAGTGTGATCATGTGGGCATGCTTCCTGATCCCAAGCACTGCTAGACTGGCCCGATATTGCATACCGCAGAGGTGCCCCATGAAACCTTCAACTGCCCTGGATCTCAAGAGGGCTGCCGTGCGTGAAGTAGTAGGACGTTTCCATACCTCCAACCCAAGGGTGTTTGGGTCCGTTTTGTTGGGGACTGATAAAGACGGCAGTGATCTCGATTTACTGGTTGATGCGCTACCGGGAGCGACCCTTTTTGACCTTGGTGGGCTGCAGGTGGAGTTGGAAGACTTGCTCGGGGTAAACGTCGATTTGCTGACGCCTGGCGATCTGCCTCTGAAGTTTCGTGCTCAAGTCTTGGCTGAGGCCCGGCCCGTATGATCTCAAATCGGATTGGCGACTACCTGGAGCACATGCGCCAGGCATCGTCCGACGCGATCACCTTTGTCGACGGGGTGAGCAAACCTGAGTTTTTGAAGACAAGGGTACCCAACAAGCCGTGATCATGAGTTTGATCATCATCGGCGAAGCGTCGACCAAAATAATGGATCAACATCCAGAGTTTGCAGCCGCCCAACCGCAGGTGCCTTGGCGCAGTATGCGCGGGATGCGCAACCGGATTGCCCATGGTTACTTCGACATAAATCTTGAAGTGGTATGGGACACGGTTCAGCACGCGCTACCTGAGCTGCTGAACAACCTGCCAGCCGCACCCGCCTGAAGAGCGGGTGCAGCTTCAGATAATTAAGGCATCACCGGCGGCAAATATTTAAGCGTCGTGCCCAACGCCCACAGCAGGAACAACACCAGCGGCGTATGCACCAGCAGCTGCACAAACGAAAAACCGATCAAGTCCCGCGCCTTCAACCCCAGCACGCCCAGCAGCGGCAGCATATAGAACGGGTTGATCAGGTTCGGCAGCGCTTCGGCGGCGTTGTAGATCTGCACCGCCCAGCCCAGGTGATATTCCAGGTCGTTGGCGACCTGCATCACGTACGGCGCCTCGATGATCCACTTGCCGCCGCCCGACGGGATAAAGAAGCCCAGCACCGCCGAGTACACACCCATCAACAGCGCGTAGGTGTCGTGGGACGCGATCGAGGTGAAGAAGGTCGAGATGTGGTGCGCCAGGGTCGCGCCGTCACTGCCTTTCACCACGGTCATCAGCGCGGCAATCGAGCCATACAGCGGGAACTGGATCAGCACCCCGGTGGTGGTGGGTACCGCACGGGCCACCGCATCGAGAAAACTGCGCGGACGCCAGTGCAGTAGGGCACCGACCATCAGGAACAGGAAGTTATAGGTGTTCAGCCCCGAGATCGCGCTGATCGCCGGCTTGGTCGAGAATTCATGGAACAACCAACCGGCGGCCAGCAACGCCAGCAGGATGGTCAGCAACGGGCTGTGCTCCAGCCACTCGCCCGGACGGGTCGGCGGTTGCGGCTTGGGCATGTTGAAGGCCGGGTCGATACCGCAAGCCTTGGCGTCACGGGCGGAGCTCGGCCCGGGCGCGGTGGCGTAGGCGATGATCAGCGACACCACGATCAGCGCCAGCAACAGCACGCCGGACTGCCACAGAAAGATGGTGTCGGTGAACGGGATCATCCCGGTGATCGACAGGATCGACGGCGGCAAACTGGCCGGGTTGGCCTGCAACTGCGCCGCCGACGACGACAGCCCCAGCGCCCAAACGGCACCCAGGCCGAGGTAGGCCGCAGCACCGGCCGCGCGGTAATCCATGCGCAAATCCGTACGCCGGGCCAGCGCACGCACCAGCAAACCACCGAACACCAGGGACAGGCCCCAGTTGAGCAACGAGGCGACCATCGAAATCAGCGCCACCCAGGCCACGGCAGAACGGCCGTTCTTCGGGATGCGCGCCAGGCGGTCGATCAACTTTACGGCGGGCGGGGAGCTGGCGACCACGTAACCGCCAATCACCACAAAGGCCATTTGCATGGTGAACGGGATCAAACTCCAGAAACCGTCACCAAACGCCTTGGCGGCCTCGGTCGGCGCGGCGCCCATGCCCAGGGTCGCCACGGCGACAATGATCACGGCGAGGGCGGCAAACACCCAGGAGTCAGGGAACCAGCGCTCGGCGAAGTTTGAACAACGCAGGGCGAATCGGGCGTAGCGGCTGTCTTCGATAGCATCGGCCACGTTCAGTACCTCTATTTGTATTTATTATGGGGGGCGGCAGTTTTGCTGCATGTTCCTCTACGGCTATTCATTTGGGAATGTAGTTATCTTCATTGATCAATGAGTAAAGCAAATATATCCGGCGAGATTGCCATCACCGGGCCCAGCTCATAACCTGCAGGCCATTTTGTTTGTCTGCCGAGCTTTTCCATGACTGCCACCTCTTATCCACAGGCGCAGCGTTTCTCCCGCTCCGACTACAAAACCCTGGGCCTGGCTGCCCTGGGCGGGGCCCTGGAAATCTACGACTTCATCATCTTCGTATTTTTCGCGCTGACCCTCAGCCAGCTGTTTTTCCCGCCGGAAATGCCCGAGTGGCTGCGTCTGCTGCAAAGCTTCGGCATCTTTGTCACCGGCTACCTCGCGCGCCCGCTGGGCGGAATCCTGATGGCGCACTTCGCCGATCACCTGGGGCGCAAACGGGTGTTCAGCCTGAGCATCCTGATGATGGCGCTGCCGTGCCTGCTGATCGGCATCATGCCCACCTACGCACACATCGGTTATTTCGCACCGTTGATCCTGCTGGCGCTGCGCATCCTCCAGGGTGCGGCAGTGGGCGGGGAAGTGCCCAGCGCCTGGGTGTTTGTCGCCGAACACGCTCCGGACAACCATCGTGGTTATGCCCTGGGCTTCCTCCAGGCCGGGCTGACCTTCGGCTACCTGCTCGGCGCGCTGACCGCGACGCTGCTGGCGCAAGTCTTCACCCCGGCCGAAATCCTCGACTACGCCTGGCGCTTCCCGTTCCTGCTCGGCGGCGTGTTCGGCGTGATCGGTGTCTGGCTGCGGCGCTGGCTCAGCGAAACCCCGGTGTTCCTGCAAATGCAGGCCCGTCGCCAGGCCGGCGCCGAACTGCCGCTGCGTACCGTCCTGCGGGAACATCGCAGCGCGCTGCTGCCGGCGATGATCCTCACCTGCGTGCTCACCTCGGCCGTCGTCGTACTGGTGGTGATCACCCCGACCATGATGCAGAAAACCTTCGGCATGAGCCCCAGCCACACCTTCGCCCTGAGCGCGTTGGGCATCGTGTTCCTGAATATCGGTTGCGTGTTGGCCGGGCTGCTGGTGGACCGCATCGGCGCCTGGCGTGCGGTGTTGGTCTATAGCCTGCTGCTGCCGGTGGGGATTGCCGTGCTCTATGCGAGCCTGATTGCCGGTGGCGTGTGGCTGGGCGCAGCGTATGCAATTGCCGGCTTGAGTTGCGGGGTGGTGGGCGCGGTGCCGTCGGTGATGGTCAACCTGTTCCCGGCGCAGGTGCGGGTGTCGGGGATTTCCTTCACCTACAACATTGCCTATGCGCTGTGGGCGAGTACCACACCGCTGATGTTGATCGCGTTGATGCCGACCAGCCCGTGGATCTGCGTGGGGTATTGCGTGGTGATGGGCGCGGTGGGCGCAGTGAGTGCGGCGCATTTTGGCAAGCGCCTACCCACCTGATCGTTCCCACGCTCTGCGTGGGAACGCCTCACTGGACGCTCCGCGTCCGCTCGTGTGACGCGGAGCGTCACGGATGCATTCCCACGCGGAGCGTGGGAACGATCATTACGTCAGGAAGTGCCACATCAGCAATGTGCCCACCAGGCCCACCACCGACACAATGGTCTGCAACACCGACCACACCCAGATCGTCTGCTTCAGCTGCAAGCCGAAGTACTCGCGCACCATCCAGAAGCCCGCATCGTTGACGTGGCAGAAGAACACCGAGCCGGCACCAATCGCCAGGGCGACCAGTGAGCTTTGCGTCGCCGCCAATCCCGCCATCATCGGCGCCAGGATGCCCGCCGTTGTCGTGGTGGCGACGGTCGCCGACCCCGTGGCCTGACGCAGCGCCACCGCAATCAACCAGGCCAGCAACAGGTAAGGCATGTGCGCGCCTTCGGCCACCTTGCTGATGGTCTGGCTCACGCCGGCATCCAGCAGGGTTTGCTTCAACCCGCCACCGGCGCCGATGGTCAGCAGCAGCACCGCGATCGGCGCCAGCGCCTTGCGCAGGGTGTTGCCGACATCGGCCCGCGGCATGCCGCTGGCCCAGCCCAGGCAAATCACCGCGGCAATCACCGCCAGGCCCAGCGCGATCAACGGCTCACCGAGGAACTTCAAGGTCAGTGCCACCGGGCTTTCCGGCGACATGGCAACCTTGGCCAGGGTGCTGCCGAGCATCAGGATCACCGGCAACAGGATGATCAGCAGCGACACACCAAAACTCGGCTGGCGCGGCGCCTTGGGCGGAGCACTGAACAGCGCGCCAATGTCGGCCGGCTCATCCACGTGCATGCGCTTGGACAGCCAGTTGCCGTACAACGGGCCGGCCAGAATCACGGCCGGCACTGCCAGGCAAAAGCCCAGCAACATGGTCAGGCCCAGGTCGGCGTGCAACGCGCTGACCGCAATCAGCGGCCCCGGATGCGGTGGCATCAAGGCGTGCAGGGTGGTCATCCCCGCCAGCGCCGGAATTGCGATTTTCAGCAGCGGCTGGTTCGAACGCTTGGCCATCACGAAGATGATCGGCACCATCATCACCAGGCCCACTTCGAAGAACAGCGGCAGGCCAATCACCATCGCCACCAGCGCCATCACCCATGGCAATGACTTGCCTTTGCCCAACCCCAGCAGGGTGGTGGCGATACGGTCGGCAGCGCCGGATTCGGCCATCAACGCGCCGAGCATCGAGCCCAGGGCAATGATGATCCCGGCTTCACCGAGAATCGCCCCGGCGCCTTTGCTGAAGGCCTTGGCCACTTCTTCCGGCGGCAAGCCTGCGCCGACACCGGCGATAAACGTACCGATCAGGATCGACAGGAAGGGCGGCAGCTTGGTCGCACTGATCAACACAATGATGCTGGCGATGGCCAGTAATACGCAGAACATGAGGCGGGTGTCGTGAACCATCCACGCGGCAGTCGATAACTCCAAAACGGGACTCCTTATCGAACAGGTTGGCTAATGTGTTTCTTTTTGTTTCCTGCTCGAAAAGCATACCTGATACAACGGTTCCAGAGCGTTCATGTTCAATTTTGGTGCGCATGGCTTAACGCCCAGCTGACGGCGAGATGACAATTTTGCAACTCGTGCCGGTGGTTTTGGCCTATAGCTCTATGATCAACCGGACCACGACCCACGAGGACATTTCATGAGCGCAGGACACAGCCACGCCCAGGTACGCGCCGGCCACGAACGGCTGTTATGGATCGCATTGGCACTGACCGGCAGCTTTATGATCGCCGAGGTGATCGGCGCCTTTATCACCGGCAGCCTGGCGCTGTTGTCCGATGCCGCGCACATGATGACCGACGCCCTGGCGCTAGGGATTTCCCTGGTGGCGATCCAGGTCGCCAAGCGCGCCGCCGACCGCAAGCGCACCTTCGGCTATGCGCGTTTCGAGATCCTGGCGGCAGCGTTTAATGCGCTGCTGCTGTTCGGCGTTGCGTTCTACATCCTGTATGAGGCGTATCAACGCTTGCAGGCGCCCGCCGAGATCCAGTCCACCGGCATGCTGGTGATCGCGGTGCTGGGGCTGATCGTCAACCTGATTTCCATGCGCCTGCTGAGTGCGGCCAGCGGCGAAAGCCTGAATGTGAAGGGCGCTTACCTGGAGGTCTGGAGCGACATGCTCGGCTCCATCGGCGTGATCATCGCGGCGCTGGTGATCATGTACACCGGCTGGGGCTGGGTGGATTCGGTGGTGGCGGCAGCGATTGGCTTCTGGGTGTTGCCCCGCACCTGGACGCTGCTCAAGGAAAGCATGAACGTGCTGCTGCAAGGCGTGCCGGACGGCATCGATATCGACAAGGTGGAACAGGCAATTCGCGGCGTTCCCGGGGTCAAGGACGTGCACGACCTGCATATCTGGGCCCTCACCAGCGGCAAGAACGTGCTGAGCACTCACTTGGTGGCGGATTCTGCCCAAGGCAGCGAGCAACAGATCCTCAGCCAGGTGACGGAGTTACTGCATGAACAATTCGATATTTCCCACGCCACGATCCAGATCGAGGGCGAAGGTTTTCAGCATGACGAGCACGACGAGGTGCACGCCTGACCGTCACTCACGGTCTTCCAGCACATAACCCACGCCGCGCAAGGTATGGATCAACTTGCGCTCGAACGGGTCATCGATCTTCGCCCGCAGGCGGCGGATCGACACTTCCACCACATTGGTGTCGCAATCAAAGTTCATGTCCCACACGAACGAGATAATTTGCGTGCGCGACAGCACCACGCCGCTCTGGCGCATCAGCAGGTGCAGCAGGGCGAACTCCTTGGTGGTCAGGTCGATGCGCTGCAAACCGCGAAACGCCCGGTGGCGGCCCTGATCCAATTCCAGGTCGGCCACCCGCAACACATCTGGCACCGGCGAATGCACGCTGCGGCGCATCAAGGTGCGCACCCGCGCGAGTAATTCGGGGAACTCAAACGGCTTGACCAGGTAATCATCGGCGCCCAGGTCCAGGCCCTTGATCCGGTCGGCGAGGCGGCCCTGGGCGGTCAGCATCATGATGCGGGTGCTGCTGTTCTGGCGGATGCGTTGCAGCACGTCCCAGCCATCCATCAACGGCAAATTCACGTCGAGCATCACCAGGTCGTAGGCGTGCTGGCGAGACAAATGCAGGCCGTCGGCGCCGGTGGCGGCACAGTCGACGATATAGCCACTTTCGCTCAATCCCTGATGTAGATAATCGGCGGTTTTAGGTTCGTCTTCGATAACCAGAATACGCATGTCGAGGATCCCGCTGGGCAGTGGAAAAGTTGCCCGGAGCTTAAAGCAAAAGCCCGCGCCAGAGCCGTTGCTAACGGATTTGTAATGTTCTGGCCACTCCTCTGATAAGTACCGAAAGTTACATTGCCCACCTGTTAATTCATGGGCATGGAACTCTTGTTATGCCAACTTTTGTCCGCACGTTTATCGGCGCTTCGGTGCTGTTGCTGATGACGGTCCAGGGCGCAAACGCGCAAACCCTGACCCTCGAATCGGCCCTGCAAACCGCCTTCGCCAACAACCCCGACATGGCCGCTGCGCAGTGGGAAATCGACATCGCCCAAGGCGGTCGCCAGCAGGCCGGTTTGATCCCGAATCCGGTGGCCTCCTGGGATGCCGAAGACACCCGCCGCAACTCGCGCACCACCACCGTGAAACTGAGCCAAACCCTGGAACTGGGTGGCAAGCGCGGCGCCCGGATTGATGTCGCCACCCGTGCCCAGGAGGCGGCCGCACTCATCCTGGAACAGCGTCGCAACGGGCTGCGTGCGGAGGTCATCGACGGTTACTACGGCGCACTTCGCGCCCAGGAACGCCTCGACCTGGCCCAGCGCTCAGTGGCATTGGCCGAGCGCGGCCTGGTGGTGGCCAATGGTCGCGTCACCGCCGGCAAAACGTCCCCGGTGGAAGCCACCCGGGCCCAGGTGCAACTCTCGGAAATCCGCCTGGAATTCAACCGCGCGCAGATGGGCCTGACCGATGCCTACCGGCGCCTCGCCGCCAGTACTGGCGCGGCCAGCACCGATTTCCAGGCCGTCGCCACCCAAGCCCAGGCCGCCCCGGCATTACCGTCGCCCGCGCAGCTGCTGGCGCGCCTGGAACAGACCGCCGAACTGCGCCTGGCCGAGCTGCAAATCGTCCAGGGCGAAGCGGCCCTGGGCCTGGAAAAAGCCCAGCGCATTCCCGACCTCGACGTGTCCATCGGCAGCCAATACGACGCCAGCGTGCGCGAGCGGGTCAACGTGGTGGGCGTGTCGATGCCGATCCCGCTGTTCAACCGCAACCAGGGCAACGTGCTGGCCGCGAGTCGCCGTGCCGACCAGGCCCGCGACCTGCGCAACGCTGCCGAACTGCGCCTGCGCACCGAAACCCGCCAGGCCCTGGACCTTTGGCAAACCGCGAATACCGAAGTGCGCTCGTTCAACCAACAGATCCTGCCCGCCGCCCAAAGCGCGGTGGACAGCGCCACCCGCGGTTTCGAGATGGGCAAGTTCAACTTCCTCGACGTACTCGACGCCCAGCGCACCTTGATTGCGGCCCGCACCCAATACCTCGCGGCGACCGCCCAGGCCACCGAAGCCTGGGTGCGCATCGAACGGATTTACGGCGACCTCGCCCGGTTTTGATTTTTTCAGGAGCGTTCCATGAACAACAAACACAGGATGGCGCTGGCCGTTGCACTGATGCTGGCGTGGCCGGCCATCAGCGGTGCGGCAGAGACGGAAGAGGAAGGCAAGATCGAGCTGACCGAACAGCAGATCCAGGCCGCCGGTATTCAACTGGCCCCGGCGCAATCCCGGCAGATCAGCACTGTGCTTTCGCTGCCGGGCGAGGTGCGTTTCGACGAAGACCGCACCTCCCACATCGTCCCGCGTGCTGCCGGCGTGGTGGAGTCGGTGCAGGTCAACCTCGGCCAATCGGTGAAGAAGGGCGAGCTGCTCGCGGTGATCGCCAGCCAGCAGATTTCCGATCAGCGCAGTGAACTGGCGGCCAGTGAGCGCCGGGTGGTACTGGCCCGCACCACCTTCCAGCGCGAGCGCCAGTTGTGGCAGGACAGGATCTCCGCCGAACAGGATTACCTGCTGGCGCGCCAGGCGCTGCAAGAGGCCGAAATCGCCCTGAACAATGCCCGGCAAAAGATGAACGCCCTGAGCGGCAGCGCCGTATTGGTCGGCGGCAATCGCTACGAACTGCGGGCGCCGTTCGACGGCGTAGTAGTGGAAAAACACCTGGGTGTCGGCGAAGTGGTGAGCGAGACCAGCAACGCCTTCACCCTGTCGGACCTGTCCCAGGTGTGGGTGACCTTCGGCGTGTTCCCCAAGGATTTGAACAAGGTCCGGGTCGGCAAACCGGTGAAGGTCACGTCCTCGGAAATGGGCACCGAAGTGCTCGGTACCGTGGCCTATGTCGGCAACTTGCTGGGGGAGCAGACCCGCACGGCCACCGTGCGCGTCACGGTGCCGAACCCCGACGCTTCGTGGCGTCCAGGGCTGTTCGTTTCCGTGCAGGTCGCCACCGACACCTACCCGGCCAAGGTCACCGTCCCCCAGGAGGCAATCCAGACCGTCGAGGACAAACCCTCGGTGTTCGTGCGCACCAGCGACGGCTTCATGACCCGGCATATCGAACTGGGCGTCAGCGAAAACGGTTTCGTCGAAGTGCGCCAGGGCCTCGACGCCGGCGCGCAGGTGGCCACCGTCGGCAGCTTCATCCTCAAGTCCGAGTTGGGCAAGGCCTCGGCCGAGCACGCCCATTGATCCTGCGAGTGATTCCCCATGTTTGAGCGCCTTATCCAATTCGCCATCGAGCAGCGCATCATCGTGCTGTTGGCGGTGCTGTTGATGGCCGGTGTCGGTATCGCCAGCTATCAGAAATTGCCCATCGACGCCGTGCCGGATATCACCAACGTCCAGGTGCAGATCAACTCGGCGGCGGCGGGTTTTTCGCCGCTGGAAACCGAGCAGCGCATCACCTTTCCCATCGAGACCGCCATGGCCGGGCTGCCGGGCTTGCAGCAGACCCGCTCGCTGTCGCGCTCGGGCTTGTCCCAGGTCACGGTGATTTTCAAGGACGGCACCGACCTGTTCTTCGCCCGCCAGCTGGTCAACGAACGCTTGCAGGTGGCTCGCGAGCAACTGCCTGATGGCATCGAAAGCATGATGGGGCCGATCTCCACCGGGCTCGGGGAAATCTTCCTGTGGACCGTGGAGGCGAAAGACGGCGCGCGCAAGGAGGACGGCTCAGCCTATACGCCGACCGACCTGCGGGTGATCCAGGACTGGATCATCAAGCCGCAACTGCGCAACGTGCCGGGGGTGGCCGAGATCAACACCATCGGCGGCTTTGCCAAGGAATACCAGATCGCCCCGGACCCCAAGCGCCTGGCGGCCTACAACCTGACCTTGGGCGACCTGGTCACGGCGCTGGAGCGCAACAACGCCAACGTCGGCGCCGGCTACATCGAGCGCAGCGGCGAGCAATTGCTGATCCGTGCGCCGGGGCAAGTCGCGTCCATCGACGACATTGCCAACATCGTCATCACCACTTCCGACGGTACGCCGATTCGGGTGCGCAACGTCGCCCAGGTCGACATTGGCCGCGAGCTGCGTACCGGTGCCGCCACGGAAAATGGCCGCGAAGTGGTGCTGGGCACGGTGTTCATGTTGATCGGCGAAAACAGTCGCACGGTGTCCCTGGCGGTCGCGAAAAAACTCGAAGAGATCAACCGTTCGCTGCCTGAAGGTGTGGTGGCCGTCACCGTCTACGACCGCACCAACCTGGTGGAAAAAGCCATCAGCACCGTGAAGAAAAACCTCTTCGAAGGGGCGCTGCTGGTGGTGGCGGTGCTGTTTCTGTTCCTCGGCAATATCCGCGCTGCGCTGATCACCGCGATGGTGATTCCCCTGGCCATGTTGTTCACCTTTACCGGGATGTTTACCAACAAGGTCAGCGCCAACCTGATGAGCCTCGGCGCGTTGGATTTCGGGATTATCGTCGATGGCGCGGTGGTGATCGTCGAAAACGCCATCCGCCGCCTGGCCCACGCCCAGCAGCGCCACGGGCGATTGCTGACCCGCAGCGAGCGCCTGCATGAGGTGTTTGCGGCGGCCAAGGAAGCGCGGCGCGCGCTGATCTTCGGGCAACTGATCATCATGGTGGTGTACCTGCCGATCTTCGCCCTCACCGGGGTGGCCGGGAAGATGTTCCACCCGATGGCGTTCACCGTGGTGATCGCGCTGCTGGGGGCAATGATTCTGTCCGTGACCTTCGTGCCGGCGGCCATTGCGCTGTTCGTCACCGGCAAGGTCAAGGAAGAGGAAAACCTGGTGATGCGCAGCGCACGCCGTGTCTACGCGCCGGTGCTGGATTGGGTGATGGCGCGCCGGCCGCTGGTGTTCGGCCTGGCGGTGCTGGCCATCGTTGCGTCGGGCCTGGTGGCCAGTCGCATGGGCAGCGAATTTATCCCCAGCCTCAGCGAGGGTGATTTCGCTCAACAAGCGTTGCGGGTGCCGGGCACCAGCCTGACGCAGTCGGTACAGATGCAGCAGCAACTGGAAAAGACCTTGATGGCCGAGGTGCCGGAAATCGAGCGGGTATTCGCCCGCACCGGCACCGCGGAAATCGCCTCCGACCCGATGCCGCCGAACATCTCCGACAGCTACGTGATGCTCAAGCCCAAGGACCAGTGGCCCGACCCGAAGAAGTCCCGCGAGGCAATTATCGCCGACATCCAGCGCGCCAGTGCGATTGTGCCGGGCAGCGTGTATGAACTGTCGCAACCGATCCAGTTGCGCTTCAACGAACTGATTTCCGGCGTGCGCAGTGACGTGGCGGTGAAGGTGTTTGGTGACGACATGGCGGTGCTCAACAAGACCGCCGGGGAAATCGCCGAGACCTTGCAAACCCTCAAGGGCGCCTCGGAAGTGAAGGTGGAACAGACCTCCGGCCTGCCGGTGCTGACCATCAATATCGACCGCGACAAGGCCGCGCGTTTCGGCCTGAACGTGGGCGATGTGCAAGACACGATTGCCGTCGCCGTGGGTGGGCGCCAGGCCGGGACGATGTACGAAGGCGACCGGCGTTTTGATATGGTCGTGCGTTTGTCTGATGCGCTGCGCACCGATATCGAAGGCCTGTCGCGGCTGTTGATTCCGATCCCGGCGCTGGCGAATAACGCGGCGGGGCAGTTGGGTTTTATCGCGCTGTCGGAAGTCGCCAGCCTGGACCTGGTGCTCGGCCCCAACCAGATCAGCCGCGAAAACGGCAAGCGCCTGGTGATCGTCAGCGCCAACGTGCGTGGGCGGGATATCGGCTCGTTTGTCGAGGAAGCCGGGACGGCCATCGACACTCAGGTGAAAATCCCCGCGGGCTACTGGACCACCTGGGGCGGCCAGTTCGAGCAGTTGAAGGAAGCTTCCGAGCGCTTGCGCATCGTGGTGCCGGTGGCGTTGCTGCTGGTGTTCGGCTTGCTGTTCATGATGTTCAACAACCTCAAGGACGGGCTGCTGGTGTTCACCGGGATTCCCTTCGCGTTGACCGGCGGGATCATGGCGCTGTGGCTGCGGGACATTCCGTTGTCGATCTCGGCGGGCGTGGGTTTTATCGCGCTGTCGGGGGTGGCGGTGCTGAACGGGTTGGTGATGATTGCGTTCATTCGCAACCTGCGGGAAGAGGGGCGCTCATTGTCGGTGGCCATCAACGAAGGCGCCCTGACGCGCTTGCGCCCGGTGTTGATGACGGCGTTGGTGGCGTCGCTGGGGTTTATCCCCATGGCCCTGGCCACCGGCACCGGCGCCGAAGTGCAGCGCCCGTTGGCGACGGTGGTGATTGGCGGGATTATCTCGTCGACGCTGCTGACCCTGCTGGTATTGCCGGCGCTGTATCACTGGGCGCACCGGCGTGAAGAACAGGAAGACCGCCCGATGCCTGGCCAATAACTTGTGGTGAGGGAGCAAGCTCCCTCACCACAATGGTTTATTGGCAGATAGCGTTGGTATGAAGGGGAAACACCAACCGAAACACAGTGAAATCTCCGGGCTCGCTGCTGACTTCTGCCAGGCCTTGATGCAGGGTCATGATCGACCGCACGATGGCCAGCCCCAGCCCGGTCCCCCCTTCGGAGCGGGCGCGGCTGCTGTCGACGCGGTAGAAACGCTCGAACAGGTTCGGCAGGTGGTGCGCTTCAATCCCCGGGCCCGGGTTGCCCACCGACAGCGAGACTTGCTGCCCGTGGGTTTCCACCTGCAACGACACCGTGGAAGCGTGTGGCGTATGACGGATGGCATTGGACAACAAGTTGGAAATCGCCCGCTGAATCATCAGGCGGTCGCCATGCACCGAGGCATCACCGTGAAGGCTCAGGCTCAGTTGCTTGTCTTCGGCACTCAACGCAAACAGTTCCATCACCCGGCGTGCTTCAGCGGCCAGGGACACGGGCGCAAACGAAACCCGCGCCGCCGGGTGGCTGACCTGTGCCAGGAACAGCATGTCGGAAACGATCCGCGCCAGCCGCTCCATTTCTTCGGTGCTGGATTCCAGCACCGCCTTGTACTCCTCGGGCGGGCGCTCTCGGGACAACGTCACCTGGGCCTTGCCCATCAAGTTGGTCAGCGGTGCGCGCAGCTCGTGGGCCAGGTCATCGGAGAACTGCGACAGCTGCTGCACACCGCCATCCAGGCGTTGCAGCATGAAATTGATGCCCTGCGCCAACTCGCCCAACTCGTTGGGCAAGTTATCCACAGCCAGGCGGTGGGTCAGATTCTGTGTGGTGACCTTGGCCGCGACGCGGCTGAACTGTTGCAGCGGTGCGAGCCCGCGTTGCACCACCCACCACGCGCCGATGCCGATCAGCAGCAACAGCAGCGGCAGGGCGATCACCGTGGAACGCAGGTAAGCACTGAGCAATGCCTGATCGTCCATGCGGTCCAGGGACAGCAGCACCCGCACGCGTTCGCCGCTGGACAGGCGCATCAGGCTGGAGGCGCTGAGCACCTGGTTACCGTTGCTGTCGTCCCAGTTCAGGTAACCGAGGGTCTGGCGTGGTGCGAAGTCGGTCAGCAACGGTTCCTGTGGCTTGGCACCGACGCTCAGCAGCACCGCTTCATCGGGTGCGGTGCCGACGATGGTCAGGTAGAAATTGTCATGCCCCATCACCAGGTCCATCAGCGAATGCGGGCGGGCCTTTATGTCGCGGGTGTCCAGGCCGAGGGCGAGGCTGTGCTGGATCTGCTCCATCTTGCTTTCCAGGCCCTTGCGCGCCAGTTTCTCAAGCTCGTGGGTCAGCGCCAGGTAGGCCAGTGTCGCGAGCAGCACCACCAGGCCCGCGCCCATCAGGCTCACCGTCAGCCCGAGGCGCATCGACAGGCTGCTGGCTTTCATTGGCGGGCCTCCAGCACATAGCCCACGCCGCGAATGGTATGGATCAGCTTGACGTCACTCTGGTCATCGACCTTGGCCCGCAGGCGGCTGATGGAGACCTCCACCACGTTGGTGTCGCAGTCGAAATTCATGTCCCACACCAGGGAAATAATCTGCGTGCGGGTCAGCACTTCGCCGGACTGACGCATCAGCACATGCAGCAGCGCGAACTCCTTGGTGGTCAGGTCAATGCGCCGGGTGCCGCGATAGGCGCGGTGGCGGCGCGGGTCCAGTTCAAGGTCCGACACGCGGAAGACTTCCGGCACCGGTATGTGCTCGCTGCGGCGCAACAGCGTGCGCACCCGGGCCAGCAATTCGGGGAATTCGAAGGGTTTGACCAGGTAATCATCGGCGCCCATGTCCAGGCCCTTGATCTTGTCAGTCAGCCGGCCACGGGCTGTGAGCATCATCACCCGTTGGTTGCTGTCGCGGCGCAGTTGCTCAAGCACTTCCCAGCCGTCCTTGGCCGGCAGGTTTACATCGAGAATCACCAGTTCATAAGCGTGTTGCCCGGCCAGGTGCAGGCCGTCCACGCCGCTGGCGGCGCAGTCGACCACGTAACCGCTTTCGGTCAGGCCCTGCTGCAGGTAGGCGGCGGTTTTTTGCTCGTCCTCAACCACAAGGATACGCATGGGGATTTACCTTTTACTGATAGAGAGAGACTGAAATTCGAATTTTCCGAAGCCTGAAGGCTGAAGTAGCTACAGGGTCAATCAGCCAGTTTGTGACTGGTTGTTGCGTTGCAGAACGGGCGGGCAAAAAAAACGCCCCATCCGGGGCGTTAAAAATTCATCTCTTTCCAAAGGAGCTACACAAAAGCTTCAGAGATGAATGTGCTCGGTGTGCGCCGTTCAGATCGACTGCTTCTGTGCGTCGGCGGGCGCGGTCTCGGCCACGGACTGTTCACCGTGGACCTGTTGCTGTTGCTGGCGGAACTCGGCGAGGAACTGCCGGGAACGGTCGGCGCCGTCGTCGGCGAATGCGAGGGTGGAAGTGGCGCCGAGAAAACTGATCAATAACAGGTGGGATGGCTTCATGACGTGTCTCCAAATAAGGCGTGTGCCGTTAGTTGTGACCAGTATATGAAGCGCAACTTAACGAGAAGGTGAGGCGCATATTACAGTTCTGACAGGCTTCAATTTGTGAACAGATGTTAGTCAACGGCAAATGAATGTAAGCATTTGCCGTTGTGTTCATTTACAGAATTGCCAATGGGTATTCGACAATCAACCGAACTTCCTCCAAGTCCGACTCAAAGGCACTTGAGCGAACGGTTGCCTGGCGCAAACGCAGCGACAGGTCTTTCAAGTTACCGCCCTGCACCACGTACTTCGCCTCGATATCCCGCTCCCAGCGGCGTTGATCGGTCAGCGGGTCGCCGGCCGCGTCACGGCGCATGTACACGCTGTTGGCGTTGCTGTAGTCGGCGCCGGTACCTTTGCCATAGCGGGTCATGAAGGTCAGGCCAGGAATGCCGAAGGCCTGCATGTCGAGGTTATAGGCGAGCATCCACGAGCGTTCCCTGGGCGAGTTGAAGTCGCTGTACTGGATCGAGTTGTTGAGGAAGATCGAGTCCGACATGCGCAGGTAGTCAAAGTCGTCATCGCCGTTGTTGCGCTGGTGCGACAGGGCCAGGCTGTGGGCGCCGACCTTGACCCCAAGCCTGGCGCTCCAGATGTTGTTATCGAACTCGCCAAGGCGTTTCTTGCCCTCGTCCACGGCCTTGTAATAGTTGAAGTCGCCAAACAGCGACACGTCATCGTTCAGCGGGTAGCTGGCGGCGCTGCCGAAGTAGTACTGGTCCCAGGCATCCTTCAGGCGGCTGGTGTACAGGCTGACGCTGAGGTGTTTGTTTACCTGGTAGTCGCCGCCGGCATAGCCGATCCAGGGTGAATCCACCTTGCCCGCATAAAAGGTCGCGAAGCCTTTATCCATGCCGCTCTGGGTGGGCTGGCTCATGCCGCTCAAGTGCCCGGCCTGCAAGCTCAAGCCGTCAATGCTGGTGTTTTGTGCGGTGACGCCACGGAAGCTTTCCGGCAACACCCGCGAGTCGCCGTAGGCCACCACCGGGGTCAGCGGGAACACGTCACCGGCCTTGATCACGGTATCCAGCAGGCGCACTTTTACCGCGCCGCCGAGCTTGCTGTAGCCGTCCTCGGGGTGGTTGTCGCTGTCTACCGGCAGTACGCCGAACGAGCCCTTGCCGCCGCTGCGGCCGGTGCCGGAGTCGAGTTTCAGGCCATACATCGCAAACGCATCGAGGCCGAAACCCACCGGACCCTGAGTGAATCCGGACTCGAACTTGCCGATAAAACCCTGGGCCCAGGCTTCGGAATAGCCATTGCCGGTGGGGCTCGACTGGCCCTTGCGGTCATCGCGGTTGAAGTAGAAGTTGCGGGCCAGCACGTTCAAGGTGCTGCCTTCGATAAACCCTTCGGGTTTTTCTTCCACGGCCATGCCTGACAGCGGGGTGAGCCCCGCCAGAGCGGCAATCATGGAGAGTGAAAATGTGCGGTTAGTGCTCATGTAGCGCTCCTCGGTAGTGGCAGCTATCAGCTTCTTATCGATGGGGCATTCTTGTTGTGATGGTGCCCGGGCAGATAGTTGCAAACACGAGATAACGGCGAGGTGGCGCACAGATTACAATTTTGGAATTTCAATAAAACATAACGGATAAGTAATCTTTCGGTGAACGTTGCGACAGGCTTGGTTAGTTATTCTTGCTCTGAACTTTTAATTCAATAAGTCAGACGAGGACGCCCTCATGAATACCCTGAAAACCACTGTCGCTGCATTGGCCCTCATCGTTTCCGCCAGCGCGATGGCCGAAGGTGGAGGCGACCGCACCTTCGCCCAATTGATGCAAAACAATGAGCAAGCCATGGCCGCCTACGCCGCCAGAAAGGGCAAGCCTGCGCCCGAGGTGCTGGTGTATCGCTACGGCATGAAGCTGGACATTGCCAGGGTGGTGAATGTCACGCCGCCGATCCGCTCGTGCAGCGCGGTGCCGTCACGCATGACCTACGAAGACTCCACCGGCAAGCTCAACACGCTCCACTACCAAGTGATGGGCATCTGCCGTAACAACGGCAGTTGAGGGGCCGAAAAAATATAGTTGGGCAATGGGCTAAAGCTCTCTTAAGAAAATGCCGGCAGCGCCGATGCAGGTCAGATCCCGCCCTCATTTGCCCACCGGTGCCTCCATGTTCAACACCCGTCTCAAGCAGGAGCTGTCTGCTCTTCGCGAAGAATTATCCAGTTTGCAGCAGGTCAAGGAGAGCCTGGAAAGCGAAATGATGGCCCTGACCCTGGATCCCGAAGGGCGCATCGAGTCCGTCAATGCCATCTTCCTTCAAGAGATGGCTTACCAGGCAAGCCAGCTGCAAGGCCGCCTGATCGAGGATCTGGTGCCGGCGCACGTCAAGCACGACACCTTTCAACTGCGCTTCACGAACGCCCTGGTGCGTGGCGAACACTTCGCCGGTTCCGTACGCCTGATGCGCGGCAACGGCAATGAGGCGTGGCTGCGCTCCATCGTGCAACCGGTGCGTGGCAGTGACGGGCGTATCAAGCATATTTCGATGTACTCCAGCGACCTGACCCGCACTATCGAGGCGTCCCGCGAGCACGAAAACCTGATCACCGCGCTGGTGCGTTCCACGGCAGTGATCGAGTTCGACCTCAACGGTAATGTGCTGACGGCCAACGACCGTTTCCTCAACGGCATGGGTTACAGCCTGGCGCAGATCCAGGGCAAACATCACCGGATATTCTGTGAGCCGCAGGATGCCGGCAGCGTCGAGTACCAGCAGTTCTGGAAGCGCCTGAACGCCGGTGAATTCGTCGCGGGGCGCTTCAAGCGGGTGGACAGCCACGGGCGGGTGGTGTGGCTGGAGGCTTCGTATAACCCGGTGCTCGACGCCAACGAGCGGCTGTACAAAGTGGTCAAGTTCGCCACGGTGATCACCGACCAGGTCAACCAGGAACAGGCCGTGGCCGACGCGGCCAACATCGCCTACAGCACCTCGCTGCACACCGACAGCAGCGCCCAGCGCGGCACCACCGTGGTCACCCAGGCGGTGGAGGTGATGCGCGACCTGGCCAAGCACATGGAGCAGGCGGGTGAGGGCATTGAAGCGCTGAACGCCCAGTCCCAGGTGATTGGCAGCATCGTCAAGACCATCAGCGGCATCGCCGAGCAGACCAACCTGCTGGCGCTCAACGCCGCCATCGAAGCCGCCCGTGCCGGTGAGCAAGGCCGTGGTTTTGCGGTGGTGGCCGATGAGGTTCGGCAACTGGCGTCGCGTACCAGCAAGGCCACCGAGGAAATCGTCGGCGTGGTGCGCCAGAACCAGGACATGGCCCGCGATGCAGTGGCGCTGATGACCGATGGCCGCCTGCAGGCCGAGCAAGGGCTGGCATTGGCGGCCGAGGCGGGCACAGTGATCGTCGAGATCCAGGACGGCGCCCAGAAAGTGGTCAGCGCTGTAGGGCAATTCGCCAATCAACTGAGCAGCTAGTCACCCGGGCTCATGCTTGAGGTATCGTAGGTTTTTTTTCCGAGCCTTTCGTCCATGAGCCCTAACCATCGCCGTCCCGTCCCGCTGTCCAAGGCCTACCGCTTGCTCAACCACGGCCCGACCGTACTGGTCAGCGCCGCGCACAACGGCCAGCGCAACATCATGGCCGCGGCATGGGCGATGCCGCTGGATTTCGAGCCGCCCAAAGTCGCCGTCGTGCTGGATAAGGCCACCTGGACCCGGCAACTGCTCGAAGGCGCCGGCACTTTCGTGCTCAACGTACCGTGTGCGGCCCAGGCCGATATCGTGCAGACCGTGGGCAACACCACCGGCAGCGAGACCGACAAGTTCGCCGCATATGACTTGCAGACGTTCAGCGGCGAACACACCGAAGCGCCGATGCTTGAAGGCTGCGTGGCGTGGCTGGAATGCCGCTTGCTGCCGGAACCGCATAACCAGCAGACCTACGATCTGTTCCTCGCCGAAGTGGTGGCCGCCCAGGCTGATGAGCGCGTATTCAGCGACGGTCGCTGGCATTTCGAAGGGCAGGATGCGCTGCGTACCTTGCACCATGTGGCGGGCGGGCATTTCCTGACGATTGGTGAGCCGATTGATGGGCGACAGCTTTAAGCCCAGTGCCAATTCTTCCGGTACAGCCTGGTTTTGTGGCGAGGGAGCTTGCTCCCGCTGGAGCGCGAAGCGGTCCCATTGTTTCCTGCCAATACACTTGGTCGGTAGATATACGACTGCTGCGCAGCCGAGCGGGAGCAAGCTCCCTCGCCACAAAGTTTGTGCTACCACTGCGCCTTGCTGAGTGCCTCGGCAAACGCCGTCAACTTCGGCGAGTACTGCCGCGATGGCGGATACACCAGCGATATCGCCCGACTGCGCCCGGCAAAGTCCTCCAGCAAGGGCACCAGGCGCCCGGCCGCCAGATCTTCCCGCACCGCAAAGTCCATCACCTGGGCGATGCCGAATCCGCCCAGCGCGCCGTCCACCAGCGCATCGCCGATATCAAAGATCAACCGCCCCTCGACACTCACGTCCTGCACCCTGCCATCGAGCATGAACTGCCAGTCCACCAGCCGGCTGGTGCGCAGGTTACGTACGGTCAGGCAATTATGGTCCTTGAGTTCATCGACGGTCTGCGGCGTACCAAAACGCGCGAGATAAGCCGGGGAGGCGACGGTGACCCAGCGCAGCGGCGGCAGCGCCCGGGCGATCAGGCGCTGATCCTGGATGTCGCCGGTGCGCAGCAAGGCGTCAAAGCCTTCGTCGACGATGTCCACCAGGCGGTCGGTCATTACCGCTTCAATGCGCAGGTCGGGGTATTGCAGGGTCAGCTCGCCGATTACCGGCATCACCACCTTGCGGCCAAACAACGAGGGCGTGCTGATCTTCAGCAAACCGGACGGTGAGGCACGGCGGTCGAGCATTTGCCGCTCGGCTTCGGCCAGTTCCGCCAGCAGCGGCGCGCTGCGTTCATACAGCATTTGCCCGTCGGGCGTGAGGCTGACGCTGCGGGTGTTGCGTTGCAGCAGGCGCACACCCAGCTGGTTTTCCAGCCGGGAAATGGCCCGGGACAAGCCCGATTGGGTCAGCCCCAGGTCTCCGGCGGCGCGAGTGAAACTGCGGGTTTCGGCGACGCGCACCAGCAGGCGAACAGCATTCAGATCCATGATTAAAGTCATTACTGAAAGAGTGATAGGGGTATTTATCATCTGTTGGGCATGAAAGAAACTGGCGCCTCTCATTTTCAGGCAGGACGCTGTGATGTCTTCTTCTCGACCCTCTGGCTGGATGCTGTTGCTGCTGGCAACCGCGCAACTGATCATCGCCCTCGACGCGACCATTGTGTTTGTCGCGCTGCCCCAAATCGGCAGCCACCTGGGGTTTTCTGCCCAGCAATTGCAGTGGGTGGTCAGTGCCTACAGCGTGGCGTTTGGTGGCTTCCTGTTGCTGGGTGGTCGGGCGGCGGACCTGTTGGGCAAGCGGCGCTTGTACATGCTTGGCCAGTCGCTGTATGCGCTGTCTTCCCTGGCGGCGGTGCTCGGTGGCAGCGCCTTGCTGCTGGTGCTGGCGCGGGCGGTGCAGGGTGTGGGTGGGGCGCTGTTGTTCCCGGCCACGCTGGCGCTGATCAACACCCACTACGCCGAAGGGCCCGCGCGTAATCGGGCGTTTGCCGTGTGGAGCGCGGCGTCTGCGGCGGGCCTGGCATTGGGCGCGTTGCTCGGCGGCGTGCTGACCCAGGCCTGGGGCTGGGAAGCGGTGTTCCTGGTGAACGTGCCATTGGCCGGTGCCTGTGCCCTGGCGGCGCGCTACTGGATTCCCGCCGATGGCGAGCGGGCCCGCGGGCGCAACTTTGATATCAGCGGTGCGTTGACCGTGACGCTGGGCGGCACCTTGCTGGTGTTCTCCCTGGTGCAGGGGCCGGAGTGGGGCTGGGCGGCGCCGTCGACCCTGGGCTGCATGGTCCTGGCGTTGGTGCTGCTCGGGTTGTTTGGGTGGGTCGAACACCGGGGCCGTGATCCGTTGATGCCGCTACGCTTGTTGGGCTATCGCGAGTTGCGCATGGCCATGGTGTTGACGGCGGTGTTCATGAGCAGCTTTGGCGTGCAGTACTACTTTCTGGCGGTTTACTACCAGCAGGTCTACGGCTACAGCGTGTTGCAGGCGGGGTTGGCGTTTTTGCCGGCGACGCTGGTGTGCACCGCGGGTATCTGGCTGGCGGAGCGTTCATTGGCGCGGCTGGGGTTGCGCAACACCCTGGTCAGCGGCCAGTTGGCGGGCGCGGTGGGTATCGCTTTGGTATGTGTGGCGTTGCCGACGGGGGCGGGGTTCTGGTCGTTGCTGCCGGGGATTTTCATCCTGAGTATTGGCCAGGGCATGACCTGGACGGCGATGTGGGTGGCCGCCGGGCTGGGCATCCGGCCGGGCGAGCAGGGCGTGGCGGCAGGCATGGCGTCCACCAGCCAGCAGATTGGCGGTGCGTTGGGACTGGCGTTGCTGGTGTCGTTGGCGAACGCCGGTGGGTCGACGGGCGCGGCGCAGGCGGGCGGGATTGAGCTGGCGTTGTGGTGGAGCGCGGCGATTGCCCTGGCGGGTGCGGTGCTGGCGTTGGCCCTTAAAGAACGAGCTCCAGCGTCGAATACGATTTCGGCAGCGACATAGTTCAGCTGTAGGAGCTGGCTTGCCTGCGATGGCGGAGTGTCAGCCAACAATTTATTAACTGATCCACCGCCATCGCAGGCAAGCCAGCTCCTACAGGTTGATCGCGTTTCAAGGCGGGATTTCAGCGCCCGAGCATCTTCACCCAGCGCGACGGCGGCATGCCGAAAGTGCTGCGGAACTGGCGGGTCATGTGGCTCTGGTCGGTGAAACCGGCGGTCAGTGCCGCATCCACCAGTGACTGGCCCTGGCCCAGCAAACTGCGCACCAGGTCCAGGCGACGCATGGTCAGGTAGCGATAGGGGCTGGTGCCAAACAACAACCGAAAATCCCGCGACAACGCCCAGCGGTCGCGGTTGGCGTATTCCGCCATTTCATCGAGGGTGATCGGCCGGCCCAAGGCGCTGTGGATAAATTCCCGCGCGCGTTCGGCGGCGCGGTAGTCGAAGGTCTTGCGATTCACCGTGATGCCCGACGCGTTATTCAGCGCCTGGGCCAGGTCAAACATCGCGTCCTGTTCCTGCAACGGATCGATCGGGCAATCCAGGCTTTGCAGCAACACTTCACTGGCGCGGTACAGCCACGGGTCGCTGGACAGTCCGCCGGGGATGAACGGCAACGGCTTGCCGCCCAGCACCTGCTGGATCAGCGCCGGCTCCACGTAAATCATCCGGTATTTGAAACCTTCCTCGCTGCCGGCCCACCCGTCATGCACTTCATCGGGATGGATCACCATGGTCCGCCCCGGCAGGCTGTGGGTCATGCCGCCGCGATAATGAAAACTCTGCACACCGAACAGGGTACGGCCGATGGCATAGGTGTCGTGGCGATGGGGGTCGAAGCCAAACCCGGCAAAATACGCCTCGATGCGCTCCAGGCCACTGGCGTGGGGCGCGCGGTGCAGCCAGTCGATATTGGTCGCCATGATGAGTTGTCGCGCAAAGAGATGGAAATACGGTAACCCAGTCTGAATCCGCTGTCTGCCGGGGTCTTGTACGATTGTGCAGGGCGGGTACCGGGCATATGATCCTTATTCCTGCACTGCCCTCGGCGGAATCCCACATGGAATTGTTCAATCCGGCCTACGCGGCTCCTCTGGTCTCGCTGGCCCTGCTCTGGACCGTCGCGGTCGTCACGCCCGGCCCGAACTTCTTCAACACCGCGCAACTGGCCGCCAGTTGTTCACGCCGCCATGGCGTGGTGGCGTCGGCTGGCGTGGCCACCGGCACGGTGATCTGGGGGCTGGCGGGTGGGCTGGGGATCAAGTCGCTGTTCACCGCAGCACCCATGTTGTACCTGGCGTTCAAGATCATCGGCGGCTGCTACCTGATTTACCTGGGGTTGAAACTGTTCCGGCGCTCGGCACCGGCCATGGCCCAGAACCTGTTGCCCGACGAACCTCGGCGCTCGCTGTTTTCCGCCTGGCGCCTGGGTTTATTGGGCAACCTGTCCAACCCCAAGGCGGCGCTGTTTGTCGCGACGATCTTTGCGTCCACCATGCCCCCATCACCGTCGCCGATGCTGCTGACCCTGGCCGTGATCACCATGGCGACGCTGTCATTCAGCTGGTACACCTGCGTGGCACTGGTGTTTTCCAGTGAACGGATGGCCAACGCCTACAGCCGCTCGCGCAAGTGGCTGGACCGGTTTGCCGGTGGTTGTTATGTGCTGTTCGGCGCCACGCTGGTAGCGAATCGCTGACGGCTCATGGTAAGAAGCCTTACTTTCAAATGTGAGGCCGATCATGAGCAAGCTGCGGGTAGGGATTATTTTTGGTGGCCGTTCGGCCGAGCATGAAGTGTCGCTGCAGTCGGCGCGCAACATCGTCGATGCACTGGACCGTTCGCGCTTCGAGCCGATCCTGATCGGCATCGACAAGGCCGGCCACTGGCACCTCAACGACACCTCGGGCTTCCTGCTCAACGAAGAAAACCCGGCGCTGATCGCCCTCAATCAATCCAATCGTGAACTGGCGGTCGTGCCGGGTAAGGCCAGCCAGCAACTGGTGGAAACCGCCAGCCAGGCCTCGCTGGAACACGTCGATGTGATCTTCCCGATCGTCCACGGCACCCTCGGCGAAGACGGCTGCCTGCAAGGCCTGCTGCGCGTGGCAGACCTGCCGTTTGTTGGCTCCGATGTGCTGGGTTCGGCCGTGTGCATGGACAAGGACATCAGCAAACGCCTGCTGCGCGATGCCGGGATTGCCGTGACGCCGTTCATTACCCTCAACCGCAGGAATGCGGCGCGTACCACCTTCGAACACGCCCAACAGAAACTCGGATTGCCGATGTTCGTGAAACCGGCGAACCAGGGTTCGTCCGTGGGGGTGAGCAAGGTGGGCAGCGAGGCTGAATATCACGCTGCTGTAGAGCTGGCACTTGGGTTTGATGAGAAGGTGCTGGTGGAGTCGGCGGTAAAAGGCCGGGAAATTGAATGTGCCGTGTTGGGTAACGAGAACCCCATCGCCAGCGGCTGCGGCGAGATCGTGGTGCGCGACGGGTTCTATTCCTACGACAGCAAATACATCGATGACCAGGCAGCCCAAGTGGTGGTGCCGGCGGATATCAGCGTTGAAGCCAGCGAGCGCATTCGTGCGTTGGCCATCGAAGCGTTTGAAACCCTGGGCTGTGCCGGGCTGGCGCGGGTGGATGTGTTTCTGACGGATGAGGGTGAGGTGCTGATCAACGAGATCAACTCGTTGCCTGGGTTCACCCGCATCAGCATGTACCCGAAGTTGTGGCAGGCGGCAGGCATGAGCTACAGCGAGCTGGTGAGCCGCTTGATCGAGCTGGCGCTGGAGCGGCATGCGGGGCGCAAGGGGTTGAAGATTAGCCGGTAGACCAGTAACGCCATCAGGCGTTACTGAGGACTTCTCGAAAAACGTCTGGCCTGATGGCTGCTATGTGCAGCAAGGAACGTGCTGCGCCGGAAGGAGAACGGCGCCCTTGCTCCCATTCTTGAAGCGTTCGTACAGAGACCCCCAGCAGTTCGGCAAACTTGGGCTGTGACAACCCGGTCTTGCTGCGCGCCTCAGCCGCTTGGGTAATTTCGACGTGATGGACGTGACCATGACGCGCTTCCTTGACGTCGATAACGGCAGCCAGCAATTCCTCGCCGATGTTGCGCTTGGCGTCACGTTCCTTCAGCTGTTTCTCAGTGAGTGGCATGGTTCATCTCCTTGGCGATTTTGTAGAGGACATGCGCGGGAATATTCTCGGTGGCACCTTTGCCATAAATGAGCAAGGCAACTAGTGCGCCGCACGCCAATTGCGTTGTGTAAATGATCCGTACTGAGCTGCTCTTGCCCCGGCCTTCCAAGCTCCAGCGTACTTTTCGGCAACCACCAGAACCTGGAATGACAGTACCTGAATCGGGGTGGTTGGCTAGAAAAGCCATAAAAATACCCCGTTCTTCTTCGGTCCAGTAATCGGGCCATAGCTTGCTGAATAATGGTGACTCGATGATCGTTAACACGCAAAAATTCTACGTCTTTGACGTAGCCTCTGGCAAGAAGGGGCGGGGCCAGAAAATGTCAGCGGATGGAGAGGGATTCAAGAAACGTTGTTTCGCAAAAAATGACAGCCCACAGGTTTTCTAAGGCTAATAGCTAAGAGAGCTGTGGGCGTCGTCCCATTACACTGCGCGAGCAACCCACGAATACAACAACGTCTTCCTCTCCGTACTGTCATGGGTCCTTCTGCGATAACTCGCAAACGCCGGTGAGGTGCAATACGTACACACTTCGCTTACCTCAACCTGCTCAGGTTTTATCCCTGCCGCCTCCAGCAAGATCAGCGCATAACGGCTCAGATCAAACCACGCACTCAAATCCTGCCTCGGCTCAGGCGGTGCTATCTGTGGCGCCAACAGCGGTCCCGGCTGCTCGAGCGTCCACGGCGCATTTCCATCCCGCCACAAATGCCCCTGACTCGCCTGCAACTGCGCCACAAACTCGCCACTCACCTCATAACAACAAGGCTTGATCGAAGGCCCAATCGCAATCCGCAACTGATCCAGCGCCACACCCTCGGCGGTAAACCGTTGCATGGCATTGGCGATGATCCCGCCTTGCAGTCCCTTCCAACCGCCATGAATCGCCGCGACAAAGTCCCCGTCCTCCGAGGCCATCAGCAGCGGCAGGCAGTCGGCGGTAATCACCGCAATCGGCTGCGTATCCCGGCTGAAAACCCCATCGGCTTCAACCGTATTGGCGGCAAGCTCCGGGCGCCATTCAATGGTCGTGGCGCTGTGCACCTGCTTGCAGATGAACACCTCGTCAGGCCGCAACGGATCGTCAATCGAACAAAATCCATGATCGACGCCCATCAGGGCGCCGAGGTTATTTGCCTTGTGCACGCGCAGCTCTCCAATGAGTCAACTTAATCCCCCAGTGCTTCGCCTTCACGGCGTGGATCAGCCCCGCCGATCAACGACGCTTTGCCCTGCGCATCGCGCACACGGACGATCGCCTGGGCGCCGCTGGTCATGTCGATTTCGCTCAGGGCGTGGCCCTTGTCCTTCAGCGCCTGTTTCAACGGTGCGCTGAACAACCCGGCTTCCAGCTCGGTCGCGCCGTTGCGGCTGCCAAAGTTGGGCAGGCCGACGGCCGCTTGCGGGTCGAGGTTCCAGTCGAGCATGGCCACCAGGGATTTGCTCACATATTCGATGATCTGCGAACCGCCCGGCGAGCCAACAGTGGCCACCAGCTCGCCGCTCTGACGATCAAACACCAGGGTCGGTGCCATGGACGAACGCGGGCGCTTGCCCGGCTCGATCCGGTTGGCCACCGGCTGGCCGTTCTCTTCGGGGATGAAGGAGAAGTCGGTCATCTGGTTATTCAGCAAAAAGCCCTGGACCATCACATGGGAACCGAACGCCGCTTCCACCGTAGTGGTCATCGACACCGCGCCACCCACGTCATCCACTGCCACCACTTGCGATGTGGAAATACGCAGCGGCGAGCGATCCGGCGCATAGGCCACTTCAATCCCGGCCGGCTTGCCCGGCTTGGCGACGCCCATGCTGCGCTCACCAATCAACGCAGCGCGGCTGGCCAGGTAATTCGGAGCGATCAGCCCAGCAACCGGCACCGGCACGTAGTCCGAATCGGCCACGTACTGGGCGCGGTCGGCGTAGGCCAGGCGGTCGGCCTCGGCGATCAGGTGCACCGCTTCGGGCACCGGCTCCAGGCCTGCCGGGGAATCGGTTTTCACCGGCTTCAACGGCGCGAGGGCCATGCGCGGGTCGCGGGCTTCCAGGGCCTGCAATGTGCCGAGGATCTGTGCAATAGCAATCCCGCCCGACGACGGTGGCGGCATGCCGCAGACTTTCCAGCGCTTGTAGTCAGTGCACAACGGCGCCCGCTCAACCGCGCTGTAACCCTTGAGGTCGGTCAGCGTCAGGCTGCCGGCGTTGCTGTTGCCCTGCACCTTGCGGGTGATTTCTTCGGCAATCGGGCCGTAGTACAGCGCATCCGGCCCTTCCTTGGCGATGCGTTTGAAGACGTTGGCCAGCGCCGGGTTTTTCAGCAGCGTACCGGTTGCCTTCGGGCTGCCGTCGGCGTTCAGGAAGTACGCGGTCATTTCCGGCGAGCGGGTGATGTAGCGGTCGGCGGCAATCAGGCTGTGCAAGCGCGCAGAAATCGGGAAGCCCTGTTCAGCCAGGCGAATGGCCGGCTCGAATAAGGTTGCCCATTGCAGATGGCCGGTCTTTTTGTGGGCCATCTCCAAGGCGCGCAACACGCCTGGAGTTGCCACGGACCGCCCGCCAATCTGTGCCTCGGGGAAGGCCATCGGCGTACCGTCGGCCTTCAGGAACAACCGCTCGGTAGCGCCCGCCGGTGCGGTTTCGCGACCGTCGTAGGCGTGCACCTGCTTGCCGTCCCACAGCATGATGAACGCACCGCCGCCGATCCCGGACGACTGCGGTTCCACCAGCGTCAGTACGGCCTGCATGGCAATCGCGGCGTCGATGGCCGAGCCGCCCTTGCGCAGGATTTCCCGCCCGGCTTCGGCGGCCAGCGGGTTGGCGGCGGCGGCCATATGGCGCTCGGCGTGGCGGGTGCTCATGTCGGTGCGATAGCCCGAGCCGAGTTCCGGGGCGGGCGGCAGTTCAGGCGCGGTGGCGCTGTGGCAGGCGGCGAGGGTGAGGGCGGCGGTGATCAGCGAGAGGGTGGTAAGGCGTTGGCGGTGGAAAATCGAAAACACGCGATGACTCCGTTCATTTGAGAATGATCTGTTGTCCGTGGGGAGGGAATGTACCTCAGTGATTTGCTGGAAGGGAGATTGATCTGCATATGGTTGTGCGATACAACTATATCTCTTCATTCGGGCAAGAGGTTTTCCACGTGAACCGTTCCAGGCCAGACCTTATCGATCAGATCCGCTGTGCCTCACGCCTCATGGTGCGAGAGCTGGGCTTCATGCAGCCTAAGTTGGCAGCCAGCCTTTATCCACCGTCATCGGTGCACACGATTGTTGAAATCGGCGAGCGTGGCGCACTGACAGCGGCTGAACTGGTCACCTTGCTGGGCCTGGAAAAGTCCTCGGTAAGCCGCATGGTGCGCAAGCTGATCGAGGCGGGCGAGCTGGAAGAGTTTGCCAACGAGGACGATGCCCGTTCGAAAAAGCTGCGGCTCACCACACGAGGCCAGAAGACGTTACGCGACATCGAAACGTTTGCCCGGCGCCAGGTGGGCGAGGCGATTGGCGACTTGTCCAGCGAACAGCAACAGGCCGTCAGCCGTGGGCTCGATCAATACGCCGCAGCCCTGCAAACCCAACGTACTGGCGCCCGGCAGCCGAGGCACTACCGCATTGCCCATGGCTACCGGCCAGGCATCATCGGGCGTATCGCGCAGATGCACGCCGAGTACTACGCCCAGCATGCGAATTTTGGCCAGCCGTTTGAAAGCCTGGTGGCGGCGGACATGGCCGAGTTGATGGGGCGCCTGGCCAACCCGCGCAACCAAGTCTGGGCAGTGCTGGACGCAGAGCAGATCGTCGGTTCGATCGCGATTGATGGCGAGGGCGAAAACGGCGAGGCGACCCTGCGCTGCTTCATCCTCGACCCGTCTGCCCACGGCCAGGGCTTGGGTAAACGGTTGTTGAAAGAGGCGCTGGATTTCTGTGACGGGCACCGGTTTCCGGCGGTGCGGCTATGGACGTTCAAGGGCCTGGATGTGGCGCGCAAGCTCTATGAAAACGCGGGCTTTGTGCTGGAGTCGGAACAGGAGGGGCAGCAGTGGGGCAAGTCTGTGGTGGAGCAGTGTTTTGTGCGGCACGCTGTTTGACGCAACAGCGCCCCACGTCACGGGGCGCTGGCGCCTGGCCGGTTAGAAGTCCCAGCGCGTGGTGAGCATCACGTTGCGCGGGGTGCCGTAATAGGCCGTGTTATAGAAGCCGATGTTGGTGTAGTACTGCTTGTCGAACAGGTTGTTGACGTTCAGCGTCGCGGAAAGATGTTCGCTGACCTGATACTTGGCCATCGCGTCCACCACCCAATACGCTTCCTGCGAGAACTCTTCGTTTTGCGCCTTGGGCCGGTTGTACACCACTTGCCAGCTTCTGCTCTGCCAGCGCGCGCCGCCGCCGACGGTCAGGCGGTCCAGCGGACCCTTGAGTTTGTACGAGGTGAAGAAACTGAGCTGGTCCTCCGGCTCCCAGGTCGAAGCCTTGTCGCCATGCTCATCCCGCAGGATCTTGTGGGTGTAGCCGGCCTGGGCCTGCCAGCCCGGCGCCAGCTCGCCGGACATCTCGGCCTCGAAACCTTTGGTTTTGGCCTTGATGCCTTTCTCGGCATACCCGAGGGATGGGTTGGTCGGCGCGGCGTTGTATTCGGCGTCCGGCTCCGCACGGTTGGTTTCGTGCACTTCGAAGTAGGCCATGCTGGTGTTGAGCCGGCCCTCGAAGAACTCACCCTTGAGGCCGGTCTCGTAGTTCTTGCCTTCATCCGGTTCCAGCAATTTGTTGTTGCGGTCGCGGCTGTAGGTCGTCGGCATGAAGATGTCGGTGTAGCTGGCATACGCGGTGAAGTTGTCGTTCAGGTCGTAGGTGACCCCGGCGTAGGGCACCAGCTTGCCGGTCTCGGTGGAGTCGTCTTCGCCACGCAATTTGTAGTTGGCCACGCGGCTGCCGAGGAACAGGTTCAGGTCATCCATGAGGTTGAAACGTGCGGCCATATAGCCTGCGGATTGGCGGGTCGTGGCATCGATGATCCGTGTCGGTTCACCCCAGTTCGGCTCCGGAGCGTTGCCATCGAAGTTCCAGAAATCGATCTCGTTGTTGCCCACATAAGTGGGGGCGCCGTAGTCCTTTCCGGTCCAGTGGGAGTTCGAGGCCGACGCGCCAATCACCAATTCATGGGTACGGCCCAGCAGGCTGAACGGACCGCTGGCGTAGACATCGCCCGAGTCGGCGCGGGTGTTGCCGGTGAACTTGTTCGCGTACAGGGACGACAGTCCGGTGGCGGGGAACGGGCCACTCATGATCGAGCCCAGGGGCGCGTCGTAGCCCATGAGTTGGTGGGTGTATTGGCCCTTGATCACCCAGCCATTGTCGAAGTTGTGTTCCAGGGTGGAGAACACGCTGCGGGAGTACTGCTCCCAGCGGCTCCACTTGGCGCCGTTGTTGTAGGAGCGTTTTACATCGATGCGGTTGCCGTTGCGATCGAACAGCGCACGGCTGCCGGACCAGCCCGAGCCTTGCGGGTCGCTGTCCAGGTAATCGAAACCGACGGTGAGCAGGGTGTCGTCGGTCAGGTCGGCTTCCAGCGTGCCGAAATACACATTGGTGCTGCGCTGGTAGTGGTCCATGAACGAGTGCTTGTCCTGGTACGCCGCCACCGCACGCCCGCGCACGTTGCCGCTGTCGGTCAGCGGGCCACTCACGTCGATCTGGGAACGATAGTTGTCCCAGCTGCCGGCGCCGAGTTCGACGCTGGCCTTGAAGTCCCGCGTGGGCTTTTTGCGGATCAGGTTGATCGTCGCGCCAGGGGCGCCGGCGCCGGTCAGCAGTCCGGTGGCACCCTTGAGGATTTCCACGCGGTCATAGATCGCCATGTCGCTGAGGGTCTGGCTGGACGAGTAGGCGGAGTTGCGCAGGGTCGGGATGCCGTCGTACTGGAAGTTTTCCACCGAGAAGCCGCGGGCGTAGTAATTGTTACGCTCGCTGTCGAAGGTCGACACGGTGATGCCCGGTGTATGGCGCATCACGTCGTCGATCGAAGTGAGCGCGAAGTCATCCATATGCTGGCGCGTGATCACGGTGATCGACTGCGGGGTTTCCCGTGGGGTCAGCACCATGCGCGTGGCGGTGGCGATGGTGCCCGGGGTGTAGGAACCGCTGCCCTCAGTGATGGTGCCCAACTGATTCGCGGTGATCTCTGTGGCACCCAGCGACAGCGCGCCGCCGGCCACCGGCAGGCTTTCCAGCTGGTAGCCATCGGCATTGCCGCGTGCTGCGAAGCCGGTGCCGGCCAGCACCTGCGCGAACCCGTCCTCCACGTTGTAGCTGCCGCGCACGCCGGGGCTGTCCAACCCGGCCACTTGTTGCGACAGGAACGAGATCGGCACGCCGGCGGCCTGGGCGTAACGCGTCAGCACGTCACCGAGTTTTCCGGGGGCGATGTCGAACGCCTGTACCTGCTGCTGCGCGTAGGCCAGGCCCGGCACCGCCAGGGGCAGGCAGCCAAGCAACAGTCGACTGGCCAGCAACAGGCCGCCGCGTGTGGGGGTTGAAGACATGTTATCGGTGCTCCTTTGGATGTTGGCCAAGGAAAGGACGCGGCAAAACCGAAAACACGCAACGGTGCGTAAGAATTATCCGGCGGGGGATTTCAGGCGCACACGTGTGAGCCACGGGGTGTAGGTGCTGACTTCAATCGGCAGGGTGCGTGTGAGCAGGCGCAATGCGCGGTCGCTGTCGTCCGTCGGCAGCATCACCGTCACCCGAATGCCTTGCAGCGCCTGGCGATCGAACATCAGCACACCCGGGCGATGCCGCGCCAGGCGCTCAAGTACATCCGCCAGCGGCTCGTCGTTGGCCAGCAACTGGTGGGCCGTCCAGGCTTGCTGCTGCGCTTGCACATCAACGCTTTTCGGCGTGCCGGGCCCGCTTGCATCCAGGCGCACCTGCTCGCCGGGGCCGAGGGTAATCGTATGCCCGGCACTGTCGATGCGGGTCGAGGATTCGAGCATCTTGACCACGGTGGCGGTGTCGCTGAGTTCGACGATAAAACGCGTGCCCAGGGCGCGAATGCTGCCCTGCGGGGTGTCGACATAAAACGGGCGCTGGGTGTCCTTGGCCACTGTTACCAGAATCTCACCATGCAGCAGTTGCACGCGGCGCTGGCTGGCGTCCAGGTGCAGGTTCACCGCAGAGCTGCCTTCCAGTTGCAGGTCGCTGCCGTCGGCCAGCAGCGTCTGGCGCCATTGGCCACGGTCGGTGCTCAGGTCGGCGAACAGATAGCCACGTTGCTCGTACTGGTACGCCGGCACCCCCGCGAGCAGCAGGGCCAGGGCGAGACACTTGACCAGCGTTGCCCCTTGGCGAGGCTGCCGGGCCCGGCGCAATGCGGCACGGGCCGGGGCTTGTTTGAGAGGCAGCAAGTGGCCCTGAAGGCGGGCAATGGCTTGCGGGTGCTGCGGGTCGGCGGCCAGCCAGGTGCGAAACGCCTGTTCGCTGGCGTCGTTGCCTTCGTGATCCAGCCGCACCAGCCATTCGGCAGCCTGGCGCAGCACTGCGTGGGGCAGAGGCTGGTTCATGGCTGGGCGCACGCATCACACGCCAGCAAGGCTTCCACCAGATCGTTCTGTACCGTGCGCACCGAGACCCCGAGGCGCTGGGCGATTTGCGCCTGGTCCAGGCCTTCGAGGTAACGCAGGATGAAGGTGTCGCGTATCCGCTTGTTCATGCGCGCCAAGGCCCGATCAATCGCTTCAAGCATTTGCGCGGCTTGCAGGATCTGCTCCGGCGAAGGCGCCTGTTCAAGGTACGCGGCGCAGCGTTCGAGCTCTTCGCGGTAGGCCTGTTCCAGGCGTCGGCGGCGGCCATTGTCCATCAGCAACCGGCGCGCGATGGTGGCCAGATAAGCCCGTGGCTCACCCGGCGCCACGTAAGTACCCGATGCCAGCAAGCGTACGAAAGTGTCTTGCGCCACGTCGGCCGCCTGATGGGAGCAATGCACGCGACGCCGCAACCAGGTCAACAACCAGCCGTGGTAGCCGCGGTACAGCGCATCGAGCGTAGGAGCGTCGGTGGGCGAAGACAGCTTCATGAGAGAGAGTCGTAAGTGAGAATTAATCCCATTCTAGTGGTTTAAAACTTCGGGCTGCAATAGACGGTCGCTTGCCGGATTGATCAGTGCCGTTAACACATGGTCCGCCCAGACCCCGTTGATCCTCAGATACGCCCGCGCCTCGCCCTCTTTTTCAAACCCCAGCCGTGCCAGCAGGCGCGCACTGCGCTCATTCTCTGGGCGGTAGTTGGCCATGATTCGGTGCAGCTGCATGGCGTCGAACACATGGGCAATCGCCGCCGTCAGCGCTTCGTGCATCAAGCCTTGGCCTTGGGCGGATTCAGCCAGCGCATAACCCAAGTGGCAGGCCTGAAACGCACCGCGCACGATGTTGCTGAAGTTGCAGGCGCCGATGATTTGGTCCTGGCTGAATATCAGCAGGTGCAACGCTTCGCCGCTGGCGGTTTTGTCGGCCATGGCGTGGAGGCGTTCGGTGATGGCGTCCAGTTCAAAAAAGGCGTCGTCACGCGAAGGCTCCCAAGGCTGCAGAAAGGCGCGATTTTGCAGCAGGTACATTTGCAGGGCGCGAGCGTGGGAAGGGTGGGCGCCCAGCAGTAAGAGGCGATCAGTGCTGATGCCGGTAGCGGGGAATGTCATGCGTCACCTTCTTGTGGTTTGCCAGCCGGGCTATCCTGCCGCTTCAGTCGTACAGAATCCAGCCAGGCTGGCATTCACATAATTCTTACCCGGGCACAGCTATGATGCTCGTCCTTATGCAATAAGCCTGATAGGGCAACCCATTATGAATGTGAGCGTTCTCTACGCGTTGGCTGCTGCGGCGTTGTTCGGCGCCAGCACTCCGCTTGCCAAGCTCTTGGGGCTGGATACGCCGCCCATACTGTTGGCAGGGCTGCTCTATCTGGGCAGCGGCCTGGGCCTGGCCATCGTTCGGTTTGCCCGCGACCACGGCTGGAAACGGCCCGGCCTTGCAGCCGGAGAGTGGCCCTGGTTGATGGGCGCCATCGTCTTTGGGGGCGTGCTTGCGCCAGTGGCGCTCATGTATGGCCTCACCCGTACCGCGGGCGCCACCGCATCGCTGATGCTCAATCTTGAGTCAGTGCTCACGGCCGTGCTGGCGTGGGTCGTGTTTAAAGAGAACGCGGATCGCCGGATTGTGGTCGGCATGATCGCGATTGTTTTGGGCGGGCTCGTCTTGTCGTGGCCGCAAGGGACGGCGACGGCTCATGATTGGACGGGGCCGCTGGCCGTGGCGTTCGCCTGTTTTTGTTGGGCCATCGACAACAACCTGACCCGTAAGGTCTCTGCCTCAGATGCGCTTTTTATCGCCGGGAGCAAAGGCTTGGCGGCGGGGGTGGTCAATTGCTGTCTGGCGTTGGCCATCGGGTCGCAACTGCCAGCGGTGGCCGCGCTGGGGTCAATCTTGGTGGTTGGGCTGCTTGGGTATGGCGTGAGTCTGGTGCTGTTTGTGCTCGCTCTGCGCGGGCTTGGTAGTGCGCGCACCGGGGCTTACTTTTCCACGGCTCCCTTTCTTGGCGCGGTCATATCGATCCTGATCCTGGGCGAGTCAGTTTCGCTGATGTTCTTGCTCGCGGCCGCCTTGATGGCCATCGGGGTGTGGATTCATCTGATGGAACATCATGCGCACGAGCATCAGCACGATCCCCTCATGCACGGTCATCGCCATACACACGATGAGCACCACCAGCATGTGCATAACTTTGCGTGGGACGGTACCGAGCCACATAGTCATGCCCATGAGCACGTACCGATCCAGCACAGTCATGCGCATTTTCCCGATGTGCACCATCGGCATAAACACTGACGTCTGTGGGGCAATAGGGCGGTTTACTTTTCTGCAGGCATAAAAAAACGGCCTACCTTTCGGTAAGCCGTTTTTAGTACTTGGTGGCTACACAGGGACTTGAACCCCGGACCCCAGCATTATGAATGCTATGCTCTAACCAACTGAGCTATGTAGCCAAGTGGCGCGCATTATTCGCGGAGAACGGGAATGCGTCAAGCGCTTTTTTTGAAAATTTATCTACGCTATCAACTGTTTAACGGGAAACACCGGGTTTGGTGACGAGCGGTTGGGGTTTGCGCAGGTCCCAAGGCAGCGAAGATCAAAAGGTGGGAGCGGGCTTGCTCGCGAATGCGGTGTGTCAGTCAGCAGAGGTATTGGCTGGTCCACCGCCTTCGCGAGCAAGCCCGCTCCCACATTTGATCTGCGGTGTTCTGGCGTTCGCGCGTCAGGTTTTGCGCGGGTGCAGGCACTCTATCGAGCGGTCGACCATGGCCTTGGCGATTTCCAGCAGGTGCCATACGGCGAGGACTTTCGCACGCTCGGGGCTTTGCAGTTGTTCGCCACAGTCGAGCGCGGTGGCCGAGGCGCTGTGCAGCAGGTCGGCAGTGAAGAGCAGGGAGTCTTCGAAGCTGATTTCGTCGCTGATGGCGTAGAAGTTTGTCGAGGGTTGCGGCGGATCGGTCGGCAAGTAGTGGTCGAGCGCTCGGGTGAAGGCGGCGCGGTCTTTGGCCTGGTCACGGGGTGGATCGGGGACGATCTTGAACATGGTGTAGCTCCTATTGACCTGAAGAAGCTGCCACCTTCGCTGCTAAACGTAGGGTGGCGGCTGTACGCGGGTTAGCAGACCAGTCAATAGGAAAACCGGCGCACCCGAAGGTGCCCCACGCACAGCCACCATAAACGTGACCGTAGAACGTGTGCCTATTGAGTTCAGGCTGCTAAACCCGATCACTGAAAACCAGCGACGGACCGAAGACTAGCCACCGACTCCCCCAGGCACAAGGCCGAAAGATTCTCTAGGAAACGTCCCGCAAATTAAAGGGATTCATCTTGCTGGCCCTTTACAAACCATGACCGCTGCATCGATTCATCTACTCGTTAGCCTGCTAACGGGATAGCCTTCCTGCACCCAAAAGTGGCACATTGTCGCACCTGCACCTGTGCATCCATCTGCTGTACGGAAAACCTCCCATGGCTCTGAGCAATTCCCAGCCCTCCGTGGCTACGGCGCCTGCCGCCGGGCAAACCAGCCCGTTGGTGATGCGTGTAATCGGCGCGGTGGCGCTGGCGCATTTGATCAATGACTTGATCCAGTCGGTACTGCCCTCGATCTACCCGATGCTCAAGGCCAATTACGGCCTGACGTTCACCCAGGTCGGCCTGATCACCCTCACGTTCCAGCTCACCGCGTCCCTGCTGCAACCGTGGGTGGGTTATTACACCGACCGCCATCCCAAGCCGTACCTGTTGCCCTGCGGAATGATCTGCACGCTGGTGGGCATCTTGATGATGTCCCAGGTGGGCAGCTTCCCCCTGATCCTGCTGGCGGCGGGGTTGATCGGCATCGGCTCGTCGACCTTCCACCCGGAAGCGTCCCGCGTGGCGCGCCTGGCCTCGGGCGGGCGTTATGGTTTGGCGCAGTCGACGTTCCAGGTGGGCGGTAATGCCGGCTCGGCCTTCGGCCCGTTGCTGGCGGCGGCGATCATCATTCCGTTCGGCCAGGGCAATGTGGCCTGGTTCGGCCTGTTCGCGGTGTTTGCGTTGTTTGTGCTGTATGCGATCAGCCGCTGGTACGCCCACCACTTGAACCTGTTCAAGCTCAAACAAGGCCAGGCGGCCACTCACGGCCTGTCCAAGGGCCGGGTGCTGAGCGCGCTGGTGGTGCTGGGGCTGCTGGTGTTTTCCAAGTACTTCTACATGGCCAGTTTCACCAGTTACTTCACCTTCTACCTGATCGAGAAGTTCGACCTGTCGGTGGCCAGTTCCCAGCTGCATCTGTTCCTGTTCCTCGGCGCGGTGGCGGCGGGTACGTTCTTTGGCGGGCCGATTGGCGACAAGATCGGCCGTAAGGCGGTGATCTGGTTTTCGATCCTCGGCGTGGCGCCGTTCACCCTGATTCTGCCCCATGTGGACCTGTTCTGGACCAGCATCCTGAGCGTGGTGATCGGCTTTATCCTGGCTTCGGCGTTCTCGGCGATTGTGGTGTACGCGCAAGAGTTGGTGCCGGGCAATGTGGGGATGATCGCCGGGGTGTTCTTCGGTCTGATGTTCGGTTTTGGCGGGATCGGTGCGGCGCTGCTGGGGCACCTGGCAGACATCCACGGCATCGAGTACGTGTACACGCTGTGCTCGTTCCTGCCGCTGTTCGGGGTGTTGGCGATTCTGTTGCCGCGTACCAAAAAGGCCTGATACCAGATCAATCGAGTCGGGCAGATATCCCTGCTGCCCAACGCTTGCGTCAAACGGGTAAATCAACTGCTCCTGCAAAGGGTGTCGGCGTTGCGCCGGTGCGCTGATTTACGGTTGTAGCGGGTTGTAGGTGGCCCGCTTGAGCTGTTCTCGCGCCCGGGACAAACGTAGGCGCACCGTGCTAATGGGGATGTCCAAGGTGTCGGCGGTGTATTGGGCGTTTCCATCGGCAAGTGCTTGTTGCTGTACTAAGTCAGCAGGTTCCAGCCGCCGGTAGATATGCTTTCCATGAAAGTGATTCCGAGTGATTAAGGCGTCGGTGCTACGCTTGCTCAAAACACGGAGAGCCGCCATGACGGATATCAAACTGATTGCTAGCTTGTTTGATCGCCTTAATCAGAACCAACTCGCCCTAGGCGCCGCAGTTGAAGAGCTTTCCAAGTGGGTCGAACAACGTGGGTCGGCAGAAATTGCCAACAACGTGCGCGGTGCGCTCGAAACACTGGATGAGAACCTTGTGTTTATTCGTCAGGGAATTGCTGAGCTAACAGTCACAGGGAGTTTAGGAAAGCTGTGACGGTCTGGAGCAGTAGAAGGTCCGGCTGTCTAACATCGAGGCAAGTAGTCCGATTCCGCCTAGGTGCCGTCGTTAGCAATAACGGCAGGGTAGGCCGCTTACTAGCTTACAACGGCGCCCTATCGCAGGGAGGCGCTTCCTCAGGGGCATGCGCACGTTGGTGGCGGGCTGGACTGCCTACCGGGCTGGTGATTTTTCATATCTACCGAATCGAATTCTGAAGTTCTCGCTGCTAATTTTAGAGATGGGACTGGCTCTAACAATATTGAATACCGAAGTTTTTTTCGGTGGCGGGGAAGTGAGCGCCCACAAAAAAGCCGATGCAGTGCATCGGCTTTTTGTTTTGCGGCATAGGCCGCAGGTAAAGCTTATACGTTGAAGCGGAAGTGCATCACGTCGCCATCCTTGACGATGTATTCCTTGCCTTCCAGGCGCCATTTACCGGCTTCCTTGGCACCGGCTTCACCCTTGAACTGGATGAAGTCGTTGTAGGCGATGACTTCGGCGCGGATGAAGCCTTTTTCGAAGTCGGTGTGGATCACCCCAGCCGCTTGCGGGGCAGTGGCACCGACCTTGACGGTCCAGGCGCGTACTTCTTCAACACCGGCGGTGAAGTAGGTCTGCAGGTGCAGCATTTCGTAGCCGGCACGGATCACGCGGTTCAGGCCAGGCTCTTCCAGGCCCAGGGCCTCGAGGAACATATCTTTCTCTTCGCCGTCTTCCAGCTCGGCGATTTCCGCTTCGATCTTGTTGCACACCGGAACAACGATAGCGCCTTCTTCTTCGGCAATGGCCAGGACCACGTCGAGCAGCGGGTTGTTCTCGAAACCGTCTTCAGCCACGTTGGCGATGTACATCACCGGCTTGGTGGTCAGCAGGTGGAAGCCCTTGATCACAGCTTTTTCGTCGGCGCTCATGCTCTTCATCAGGCTGCGTGCCGGCTTGCCCAGGGTGAAGTGGGCAATCAGTTGCTCCAGCAAGGCTTTCTGGACCACTGCGTCCTTGTCGCCGCCCTTGGCGTTACGCGTGACCTTTTGCAGTTGCTTCTCGCAGCTGTCGAGGTCGGCGAAGATCAGTTCCAGGTCGATGATCTCGATGTCGCGTTTCGGGTCGACGCTGTTGGAGACGTGAATCACGTTCTCGTCTTCGAAGCAGCGGACCACGTGGGCGATGGCATCGGTCTCGCGGATGTTGGCGAGGAACTTGTTGCCCAGGCCTTCACCTTTCGAAGCGCCGGCTACCAGGCCCGCGATGTCGACGAACTCCATGGTGGTCGGCAGGATGCGCTTTGGATTCACGATGGCCGCCAGGGCGTCCAGGCGTGTATCGGGCATCGGCACGATACCGGTGTTCGGTTCGATGGTGCAGAAGGGGAAGTTCTCCGCCGCAATACCGGATTTGGTCAGGGCGTTGAACAGGGTGGACTTGCCGACGTTAGGTAGGCCGACGATGCCGCAATTGAATCCCATGGTGTTTCCCCTCGGGTAAAGAGTCAGGCCTTCTGGCTGTGCAGGTTTTTCATCGCACGGTTCCATTCACCGGCGAAGATATCCGGCAGCACGCCGAGGGCAAAATCGATGCTGGCATCGAGTTTTTCCTGTTCGGCGCGTGGCGCACGACCCAGGACGAAATTTGAAACCATACTGGCAACGCCCGGGTGGCCAATGCCAAGCCGCAAGCGGTAGAACGTATTCTGATTGCCCAACTGCGCGATGATGTCGCGCAGGCCATTATGCCCGCCATGGCCGCCGCCTTGCTTGAGCTTGGCAACGCCGGGTGGCAGGTCTAGTTCGTCATGGGCCACCAGGATTTCTTCGGGTTTGATCCGGAAGAAGCCCGCAAGCGCCGCGACAGCCTGGCCGCTGCGGTTCATGTAGGTGGTGGGAATCAACAGACGAACATCCTGACCCTGATGCGAAAAGCGTCCGGTCAGGCCGAAATATTTGCGATCGGCCACAAGATTGACGCCTTGGGCGTGGGCGATACGCTCAACAAAAAGGGCCCCCGCGTTATGCCGGGTCTGTTCGTATTCGGCGCCTGGATTTCCCAGGCCAACGATCAGTTTAATGGCAGTCACGACAGGGGCCCTTCCTTTGGAGTTGTGGATAACATCGCCGTTGGTGCGGCGAAAGTGGACGACAAAAACTCATTAACCGTTAGAGGCCAACTTCGCATTCTCGCCCGCTTTCTCGCTACGTTCCGGTCCGCGATGTTTCCTCAAGCTCCGGCATTACAGAGTGAATTACTCTGCAGCGCCTTCTTCAGCTTCTGGTGCAACGCGTGGAGCGTGTACGTTTGCAACAGCTTTGTCGTCACCGTGAGCCAGTGCAACGAACTCAACGCCTTTAGGAGCCTTGAGGTCGGACAGGTGAACGATTGCGCCGATTTCCAGAGCCGACAGGTCGACTTCGATGAACTCAGGCAGGTCTTTCGGCAGGCAGGTCACTTCGATCTCGGCGATAACGTGCGAAACTTCGCCGCCTTTCTTGACCGGAGCTTCTTCACCAACAAAGTGCACAGGCACGATAGCGGTCAGTTTCTGACCAGCTACTACGCGTACGAAGTCAGCGTGCAGCACGTGGCCTTTAGCTGGGTGACGTTGCAGTGCCTTGATGATGACGTTCTGCTTGGTGCCGCCAACGTTCAGCTCGATGATGTGGCTGTAAGCCGCGTCGTTTTCGAGCAGTTTGGCGATTTCTTTAGCCAGCATGCTGATGGATTCAGGGGCTTTTTCGCCACCGTAAACTACAGCTGGAACCAGGCTTGCGAGACGACGCAGGCGGCGGCTCGCACCTTTCCCCAGGTCGGAACGCAGTTCAGCATTCAAAGTAAAATCGTTCATGTTGTATCTCCAAAATAACCACATTCGCCCTAGCGTTTGCGACCAGCGCTAAAGGCGATATGGGCAAAAAAGCCCCGCCCCAACAGAATGCTGGGGCGGGGCGCTTTTCGTCAGGTTGATGCTGCTAAGGTTTGACCCTTAACGGAACATCGCGCTGATCGATTCTTCGTTGCTGATGCGGCGAACCGCTTCGGCAACTACCGGTGCGATATCCAGTTGACGGATACGCGAACAGGCTTGAGCGGCAGCGGACAACGGGATGGTGTTAGTCACCACCAGTTCGTCCAGCATTGAGTTCTCGATGTTCTCGATCGCTCGGCCCGACAGCACAGGGTGTGTGCAGTAGGCGAAGACTTTTGCTGCACCGTGCTCTTTCAAGGCTTTCGCCGCGTGGCACAGGGTGCCGGCGGTGTCGACCATGTCATCAACCAGTATACAGGTACGCCCTTCGACATCACCGATGATATGGATCACTTCAGAGTGATTGGCTTTCTCGCGGCGTTTGTCGATGATGCCGT
>NZ_JBIUVK010000045.1:0-55767 GCF_044742865.1 Pseudomonas sp. NPDC087814
CCGGTGACGCTGGCCTCAGGCAATCAGCACCGGGCTCTTAGCTCGGTCGATAAACGCGCACATTGGCATGCCCCTCACTGAGCAAATGGTGGGCATGCAGGCGACTCATCACGCCTTTGTCGCAATACAACAGGTACTGACGGCTGTCATCCAGTTCCTTGAAACGCGCATTCAATGCATAGAACGGCAGCGTTTGTACGTCGATGCCAGCAATTTCCAGCGGCTCGTCTTCAGCGGCATCCGGGTGACGGATGTCGATGATGATCTGACCGGCCAGAGCCTCGCTGACTTCTTCGATCTGCAAATCCTGGCCCAATTCGTCGATAACCCGATCGATCGGCACCAGCTTGGCGTTCTCAAGCGCACGCTCGAGCACCGCCATATCGAACTGTTGTTCTTCGTACTCCACGCGGTTGCGCTTGGCGTGGGTCTTGGGGTTCACCGAGATGACCCCGCAATATTCCGGCATGTGCTTGGCGAAATCCGCCGTGCCGATCTGGGTCGCCAGGTCGATGATGTCTTGCTTGTGACTGGCGATCAGCGGGCGCAGTACCAGCTTCTCGGTCACAGAGTCGATCAACGACAGGTTCGGCAGGGTCTGGCTGGACACCTGGGAAATCGCTTCACCGGTGACCAGTGCGTCGATTTCCAGCCGATCCGCGATTCGGGACGCAGCGCGTAACATCATACGCTTCAATACTACGCCCATATGACTGTTATCGACTTTCCCGAGAATTTCTCCCAGGACTTCCTCGAACGGTACGCTGACAAACAGCACCCGTTGCGAGCTGCCGTATTTCTTCCAGATGTAATGCGCGACTTCCATCACGCCCAATTCGTGTGCACGCCCGCCCAGGTTGAAGAAGCAGAAGTGGCTCATCAGCCCGCGGCGCATGATCTGGTAGGCCGCGACAGTGGAATCGAAACCGCCGGACATCAATACCAGGGTCTGTTCCAGGGCACCCAGCGGGTAGCCGCCGATGCTGTCGTGCTGGCTGTGGATCACAAACAACCGTTGGTCGCGAATTTCCATCCGCACTTCAATTTGCGGCTCTTTCAGGGAAATTCCGGCAGCGCCGCACTCGCGACGCAGCTTGCTGCCCACATATTTCTCGACATCCATGGAGCTGAACGGGTGCTTGCCGGCGCGTTTGCAACGCACTGAAAACACCTTGCCTGCCAGCACATCGCCGTAGTGCTGCTTGCACTTTTCGGTGATGTCGTCGAAGTCGCCCAGCGGGTACTCGTCGACCTGCAGGAAATGCGCGATGCCCGGCACGCAGCTCAGGCGCTCGGTCATGTCCTTCAGGGCCTTGGGGTCTGTGAGGCGGGTTTCCAGCTCGAGATTGTCCCACACACCATTCACCACCACAGCCGGGTCCAGATCGCGGAGCACGGCACGGATGTTCTTGGCCAATTGACGGATGAAACGCATCCGTACCGGTCGGCTCTTGATGGTGATCTCGGGGAAGACTTTAACGATTAATTTCATGAAAACAGCGCGCGCAGGCCCAGCCGAAAAAGGGGGGCGCGGATTATAGCGGAAATCGCTCAAGGTTTAACCAGTTAATATGCAACTGACCTTTCGCGCACCAAAACGGGTCATAAACCAAAATAAGCGCTACATTGCGGTGCGCAATTTCTTCCGTTTCAGCGGATTGCACCTTTATAGGGGCGTTTTTGTGGCAAAAAACCCATGTCGGGGCACTGGCATGCAATTTGCTCTCTTGTGAGGCAGGTTGCCTTGGTCGAGTATTCGCGCCGGCATCACCCACATTCTAAGGGCTACTCCACTACCCCAGCCCGAAGCCACCCGGAGGACACTATGTCGAAGTCGGTTCAACTCATCAAAGATCATGACGTCAAATGGATTGATCTGCGCTTCACGGACACCAAAGGCACTCAGCACCACGTGACCATGCCGGCTCGCGACGCGCTGGATGACGCCTTCTTCGAAGAAGGCAAAATGTTCGACGGCTCCTCCATTGCCGGCTGGAAAGGCATCGAAGCGTCCGACATGATCCTGATGCCGGACGACAGCACTGCCGTACTCGACCCGTTCACCGAAGACCCAACCTTGATCATCGTCTGCGACGTGATCGAGCCTTCGACCATGCAGGGCTACGACCGTGACCCACGTGCGATCGCCAAGCGTGCCGAGGAATACCTGAAGTCGACCGGTATCGGCGACACCGTATTCGTAGGCCCGGAACCAGAATTCTTCATCTTTGATTCGGTCAAGTTCAAGTCCGACATCTCTGGCTCCATGTTCAAGATCTTCTCCGAACAAGGTTCGTGGATGTCCGACCAGGACGTGGAAGGCGGCAACAAAGGCCACCGTCCAGGTATCAAAGGCGGCTACTTCCCGGTTCCTCCGTTCGACCACGACCACGAAATCCGTACCTCCATGTGCAACGCCATGGAAGAGATGGGCCTGGTCATCGAAGTTCACCACCACGAAGTGGCGACTGCCGGCCAGAACGAAATCGGCGTGAAGTTCAACACCCTGGTTGCCAAGGCTGACGAAGTTCAGACCCTGAAGTACTGCGTACACAACGTGGCTGATGCCTACGGCCGTACCGCTACCTTCATGCCTAAGCCTCTGTACGGCGATAACGGTTCGGGTATGCACGTTCACCTGTCCATCGCCAAAGAAGGCAAGAACACCTTCGCTGGCGAAGGTTATGCCGGCCTGTCCGACACCGCCCTGTACTTCATCGGCGGTATCATCAAGCACGGTAAGGCCCTGAACGGCTTCACCAACCCGTCGACCAACTCCTACAAGCGTCTGGTTCCAGGTTTCGAAGCTCCGGTAATGCTCGCCTACTCGGCTCGCAACCGTTCCGCTTCGATCCGTATTCCTTACGTGTCCAGCCCTCGCGCTCGCCGTATCGAGGCCCGTTTCCCGGATCCGGCAGCCAACCCGTACCTGGCCTTCGCTGCCCTGGTCATGGCCGGCCTGGACGGTATCCAGAACAAGATCCACCCTGGCGACGCCGCCGACAAAAACTTGTACGACCTGCCGCCTGAAGAGGCCAAAGAGATCCCACAAGTATGCGGCAGCCTGAAAGAAGCCCTGGAAGAGCTGGACAAGGGCCGTGCGTTCCTGACCAAAGGCGGCGTGTTCAGCGACGACTTTATCGATGCCTACATCGCCCTGAAAAGCGAAGAAGAAATCAAGGTCCGCACCTTCGTACACCCACTGGAATACGAGCTGTACTACAGCTGCTGATCCGGTAGCGCTGCGTAACGCGGCGTGATGAAAAAGGCCTCCTTCGGGAGGTCTTTTTTTTGCCCGCAAAACCCTGAGGGAGCGGGCTTGCCCGCGAAAAATTCAAAGGCGCCGCATTTTTTCAATATTTACGCGTTATCGTTAACGACCTTCGCGAGCAAGCTCGCCCCTACAGAAGAGGGATCTGCCTTGAAACTCAAAATTGGGTTCATCTTGCTGGCCATCAGCGCCAATGTATTCGCAGCACCACCCACCCTCGCCCCGCTGCTCGACAGCATTGCCGAACGCCTGGCGATTGCCGACCAGGTGGCCCTGAGCAAATGGGACAGCCACAAGCCCGTCGAAGACCGCCCACGGGAGCAGGACGTGATCGCCAGCGTCGTCGCCCAGGCGCCGAGCTACAAACTGGCACCGGCCCAGGCCGAGCAGTTTTTCTTGGCCCAGATTGAGGCGAACAAACTGGTGCAATACGCCCACCTTTCCGACTGGCAGCTGCAAGGCAAGGCGCCGAATGACCCACGCCCGGATCTGGTCGGCCAGATCCGCCCTAAACTGGACCTGCTGCAAAAACGCCTGCTGCAACAGCTGGCGGACTTCACCCCGGAGCGCACCAACCCGCAATGCCCGCAATGGCTGGCCCAGGCCAATCACGCACCTGCCAAAGACTCGCTGCACCAGCTGGCAATGATCCGCGCCACTGCCGAGCTGTGTATCTATAAAATCTAAAATTGCGAACCCCATCAAAATATGGGAGCGGGCTTGCTCGCGATGGCGGTGTGTCAGTTGATATGTGCATGACTGACACGCCGCCTTCGCGAGCAAGCCCGCTCCCACAATTTAGATTCGACCCATTCAGCCAATCAGTCGCTGCCACCAGCTTCCTGAACAGACTTTTCAAAACCGCACTATATTGGTGCGATACGCTGCACCCTTCCCACTTACGCAACCCATTTTGGTTCGAAACTTCCCGTCCAAGCTGGCAGAACGCCACAGTTTCGCGCCTTAAGCCCCCATTTCAGGGCTTTAACGCTTCTTTTCGGAGCTTTGGTTTGGTTTTTGCATTTTCCTTGTATCAGCGTGTGCCTCAAGCCCGCGCCTTGCTCCAAAAGAGGTCCTAATGACCATCAGCGACGCACTGCACCGCCTGTTACTCGACAACCTGACCACCGCGACCATTCTGCTCAATGACGAACTGCGCCTTGAGTACATGAACCCGGCGGCGGAGATGCTGCTGGCCATCAGCGGGCAGCGCAGCCATGGGCAATTCATCAGTGAGCTGTTCACTGAGTCGGCCGAGGCCTTGAGCTCGTTGCGCCAGGCCGTGGAGCAGGCGCACCCGTTCACCAAGCGCGAAGCGATGCTCACCGCCCTCACCGGCCAGACCCTCACCGTCGACTACGCGGTAACACCGATCCTCAGCCACGGCGCCACCTTGTTGCTGCTGGAGGTGCATCCCCGGGATCGCCTGCTGCGCATCACCAAGGAAGAGGCGCAACTGTCCAAGCAGGAAACCAGCAAGATGCTGGTACGCGGCCTGGCCCACGAGATCAAGAACCCCCTGGGCGGGATTCGCGGCGCCGCACAGCTGCTGGCCCGCGAGCTGCCGGACGAAAACCTCAAGGACTACACCAACGTCATCATCGAGGAAGCCGACCGCCTGCGTAACCTGGTAGACCGCATGCTCGGCTCCAACAAGCTGCCGTCGCTGGCAATGACCAACGTGCACGAAGTGCTGGAGCGGGTTTGCCAGTTGGTGGAGGCCGAAAGCCAGGGCTGCATCACCTTGGTGCGCGACTACGACCCAAGCATTCCCGACGTATTGATCGACCGCGAGCAGATGATCCAGGCGGTGCTCAATATCGTGCGTAACGCCATGCAGGCCATCAGCAGCCAGAACGAGCTGCGCCTGGGCCGCATCAGCCTGCGCACCCGTGCCCTGCGCCAGTTCACCATTGGCCACGTGCGCCATCGCCTGGTAACCAAGGTCGAGATCATCGACAACGGCCCCGGCATCCCTGCAGAACTGCAGGAAACCATCTTTTTCCCAATGGTCAGCGGCCGCCCGGACGGTACCGGGCTCGGCCTGGCCATTACCCAGAACATCATCAGCCAGCACCAGGGTTTGATCGAATGTGAGAGCCATCCCGGTCACACCACCTTCTCGATCTTTCTGCCACTGGAACAAGGAGCCCCATCGACATGAGCCGTAGTGAAACTGTCTGGATCGTCGATGACGACCGTTCTATCCGCTGGGTCCTGGAGAAAGCCTTGCAACAGGAAGGCATGACCACCCAGAGCTTCGACAGCGCCGACGGGGTGATGAGCCGCCTGGCTCGCCAGCAGCCCGACGTGATCATCTCCGACATCCGCATGCCCGGCGCCAGTGGCCTGGACTTGCTGGCGCGGATTCGCGAGCAGCACCCGCGCCTGCCGGTGATCATCATGACCGCGCACTCGGACCTGGACAGCGCTGTCGCGTCCTATCAGGGCGGCGCCTTTGAATACCTGCCAAAACCGTTCGACGTGGACGAAGCGGTGGCGCTGGTAAAACGCGCCAACCAGCACGCCCAGGAACAGCAGAACCAGGAAGCCCCGCCGGCCCTGACCCGTACCCCGGAAATCATCGGCGAAGCGCCGGCGATGCAGGAAGTGTTTCGCGCCATCGGGCGCTTGAGCCACTCCAACATCACCGTGCTGATCAATGGCGAGTCGGGTACCGGTAAAGAGCTGGTGGCCCACGCCCTGCACCGTCACAGCCCACGGGCGGCGTCGCCGTTCATTGCGCTGAACATGGCGGCGATCCCGAAAGACTTGATGGAGTCGGAACTGTTCGGCCATGAAAAAGGCGCGTTCACCGGTGCGGCCAACCTGCGCCGTGGCCGTTTTGAACAGGCCGACGGCGGCACGCTGTTCCTCGATGAAATCGGCGACATGCCGGCCGACACCCAGACGCGCTTGCTGCGGGTCCTGGCCGACGGCGAGTTTTATCGGGTAGGCGGGCACACGCCGGTCAAGGTCGACGTACGTATCATCGCGGCGACGCACCAGAACCTGGAAACCCTGGTGCACGCCGGGAAATTCCGTGAAGACTTGTTCCACCGCCTGAACGTGATCCGCATCCACATCCCACGGATGTCGGACCGTCGCGAGGACATCCCGACCCTGGCCCGTCACTTCCTCAGCCGCGCCGCCCAGGAGCTGGCCGTCGAGCCGAAGCTGCTGAAAAGCGAGACCGAGGAATACCTGAAGAACCTGCCATGGCCGGGCAACGTGCGTCAGCTGGAGAACACCTGCCGCTGGATCACGGTGATGGCTTCGGGGCGCGAAGTGCATATCAGCGACCTGCCGCCTGAGCTGCTGAGCCTGCCGCAGGATTCGGCACCGGTGACCAACTGGGAGCAGGCACTGCGCCAATGGGCCGACCAGGCCCTGGCACGTGGCCAGTCGAACCTGCTGGACAGCGCTGTGCCGGCTTTCGAGCGGATCATGATCGAAACCGCCCTCAAGCATACCGCTGGACGTCGTCGCGACGCCGCCGTGCTGCTGGGCTGGGGCCGCAATACGCTGACACGCAAGATCAAGGAGCTGGGGATGAAGGTTGACGGTGGGGATGATGATGAAGGTGATGAGGCCTGATCCACTGAAGATCTAATGTGGGAGCCGGGCTTGCCCGCGATGGCGCTGTGTCAGTCACTGGATGTATCGACTGACACAGCGCCATCGCAGGCAAGCCAGCTCCCACATTTGTTTTGTACCAGACTAAGACCGTGCACCGCTTCAATGCACCACGAACCGGCATCGCGCACTTATCCAACGCCTGAAACCCATACCTTGTTAAGAAAATATTAAAACCCAAAAAAGCCAAAGCCCCGTATTCCGGGGCTTTGCGCTTTCTGAAGAAATTTTTTGGCGCCACTTCGCAATTCTGGCACGCGCCCTGCAATAACCCTGTTACTACCCAGTTTCGGGGACCTTGGTACAGGCAGGCCGAGAATCCCCTCTTTAACACCCGGGGTGCTTGATGCGGATCGCGTCGCGCCCCACACCCGTTTCGGGAACCTCGGTACAGGCAGGCCGGGGATTCCCTCTTTAACACCGAAGCCTTTGGCTTCACCCCGTTTTGGGAGCCCTGGTACAGGCAGGCCGGGAACTCCCTTCTTTACACCCGGGGCTTATGAGGCAACGCGCCCATAGCCCCAGCCCGTTTTGGGAACCTTGGTACAGGCAGGCCGGGGATTCCCTCTTTTATTGCTCCTGGAGATGGATCTCCACCCGCCAGCGTCCATCGGCCTTCTCTCCCGACCACTCCCCGCGCAACGGCCGAGCCGCCACCAGGTTCAGCAGCAAGCCGCCATCGGTCTTGCGTACGCGCCAGTTCACATCCTTGTCATTGACCTTCAATTGGCCGCCCTGGGCCTTGCCAAGCGCATCGAACAGCAGCGCCACGGTGCCGTCGATATGCTCGCCGTGCAGCTTGGGTTCGCTGTTGAACCACACCACCAGGCCATCGGCGGCGGGCTCTACCTGCTGCAGCTCAACCGGGTCTGGCGTGGTCAGCCGGCCGATCATCAGGCCCACCATCAAGCCGACAATCGCCAACGAGCCTAAAACCCGTGGCAATAGCTTCGGCCTGGGGTCTTCTTCAGGGGTAGAATGCAGCGCATCTTTGCCTTCGGAGCCGTGCATGTTTCACGTCATCCTTTTTCAACCAGAAATTCCGCCGAATACCGGCAACGTTATCAGGCTGTGCGCCAACAGTGGCTGCCACCTGCATTTGATCGAGCCCTTGGGTTTCGACATGGACGACAAGCGCCTGCGCCGCGCCGGGCTGGACTACCACGAGTACGCCACCCTGCAACGCCACGCCGACCTTGCCAGCTGCCTGGAAAGCCTGAACCACCCACGGTTGTTCGCGTTTACCACCAAGGGTTCGCGGCCGTTCCATGATGCCAGCTTTGCCGAAGGCGACGCCTTCCTGTTCGGCCCGGAAAGCCGCGGCCTGCCGGCAGACGTGCTGGACGCCCTGCCCGACGGCCACCGCCTGCGCCTGCCGATGCGCGAAGGCTGCCGCAGCCTGAACCTGTCCAACACCGTGGCCGTCGCGGTTTACGAAGGTTGGCGGCAACTGGGGTTCAAGTAACACTGCATAACGAATGTGGGAGCGGGCTTGCTCGCGAAAGCGGAGTGCCAGTCAACGAAGATATCGACTGAAGTACCGCATTCGCGAGCAAGCCCGCTCCCACATTGGATCGGCGTCGTTGCTCAGAACAGCTTACTGAACCGTTGGCGAGCCTTCCTGTTGCATGCGCTGCAGCTCTTGCGCATACAGGGCATCGAAGTTCACCGGAGCCAGCATCAGCGCCGGGAACGAGCCACGGGTGACCAGACTGTCCAAGGTCTCACGGGCATACGGGAACAGGATGTTCGGGCAGAACGCGCCCAGGGTGTGACTCATGGACGCTTCGTCCAGGCCCTGGATCAGGAAGATACCGGCCTGTTGCACTTCAGCAATGAAGGCCACTTCTTCGCCGTTCTTGACGGTGACCGACAGGGTCAGCACGACCTCGTGGAAGTCACCTTCCAGTGCCTTCTGACGGGTGTTCAGGTCCAGCGCAACGCTCGGGGTCCATTCCTGACGGAAGATGGCCGGGCTTTTCGGCGCTTCGAACGACAAGTCACGTACGTAAATACGCTGCAGGGAAAATTGTGGGCCTTGAGCTTCTTCTGCTGCCGCTTCGGTGTTCTGTTGGTCAGTCATCGCAGATCCTTCGTGATCTTGGGGTCTTTTAGGGGTTAGGAGTCAGACGTGAAGCAGCGCATCCAGTTTACCGGCGCGCTCGAGTGCGAACAGGTCATCGCAACCACCGACATGCTTGTCACCGATCCAGATCTGCGGCACGGACGTGCGTCCCGCTTTCTTGGTCATCTCGGCGCGCACCTGGGGCTTGCCATCAACCTTGATCTCTTCGAAGGCAATGCCCTTTTTCACAAGCAGGGCCTTGGCCCGCATGCAATAAGGGCAATAATCGCTGGAATAAACGACAACCTGGCTCATATCACTTCACCAGCGGCAGGTTATCGCCACGCCAGCTGGAAATACCACCCGACAGTTTGGCGGCGTTGAAGCCGGTTTTCAGCATCTCGCGGGCGTGGGTGCCGGAGTGCTGGCCCTGGGCGTCGACCAGGATAATGGTCTTGGCCTTGTGCTTTTCCAGCTCGGCCAGGCGCGAAATCAGTTTGTCCTGGGGAATGTTCAGCGCGCCGACAATGTGACCGGCGGCGAAATCCTTGGCGGGACGAATGTCCACCACTACGGCCTCATCCTTGTTGACCAGGGCGGTCAGCTCGGACGTGCTGAGGCTGCGGCCACCGCGGCTCAATTCGTGAGCGATCAGCAGCGCCAGCAGTACGACGAACGCACCAGCGAGCAAATAGTGGGTAGTGGCAAATGCAATCAGGTGATCAACCATCAAGGAGGTTCCAGGGCGTTAAAATGGCGGTAAGTATACACAGCCGTCATGGTCGGCCAACCCCCGTAAAGCGGTGACGTGGTCGGAACTTCGCTTTAAACTGCCACTCCCTTTTCTATTCCCTTCATTCATTACCGCCGCGAGAGGATCTATGACTACTACGCCTAAACCTTTGGTCCTGATAATTCTCGATGGCTTCGGACACAGTGAAAGCCACCACGACAACGCCGTGTACTCGGCCAGCAAGCCAGTACTGGACCGTCTGAGCGCTACCGTTCCGAACGGCCTGATCTCGGGCTCGGGCATGGATGTTGGCCTGCCGGAGGGCCAAATGGGCAACTCGGAAGTCGGCCATATGAATCTCGGTGCCGGACGAGTGGTCTATCAAGACTTCACCCGCGTGACCAAAGCGATCCGCGACGGTGAGTTTTTCGAGAACCCAAACATCTGCGCGGCAGTGGATAAAGCGGTCAAGGCCGGCAAGGCCGTGCACTTCATGGGCCTGCTGTCGGACGGCGGCGTCCACAGCCACCAGGACCACCTGATCGCCATGGCCGAACTGGCCTTCAAGCGCGGCGCCGAGAAGATCTACCTGCACGCGTTCCTCGACGGCCGCGACACCCCGCCGAAAAGTGCCCAGTCCTCCATCGAACTGCTGGATGAAACCTTCAAGACCCTCGGCAAAGGCCGCATCGCCAGTCTGGTTGGCCGCTACTTCGCCATGGACCGCGACAACCGCTGGGACCGCGTGGCGCAGGCCTACAACCTGATCGTCGACGGCCAGGCCGAATTCAACGCCGCCACCGCCCAGGAAGGCCTGGAAGCCGCCTACGCCCGTGGCGAGAGTGACGAATTCGTCAAGGCCACCACCATCGGCGAACCGGTCAAGGTCGAAGATGGCGACGCCGTGGTGTTCATGAACTTCCGCGCCGACCGTGCCCGCGAGCTGAGCCACGTATTCGTCGATGCCGGCTTCAAGGACTTCGAGCGCGCCCGCCAGCCGAAAGTCGAATTCGTGATGCTGACCCAATACGCCGCCAACATCCCGGCCCCGTCGGCATTCGCCCCGGGCAGCCTGGAAAACGTGCTGGGGGATTACCTGGCGAAAAACGGCAAGACCCAACTGCGCATTGCCGAAACCGAGAAATACGCCCACGTGACCTTCTTCTTCTCCGGCGGTCGTGAAGAACCGTTCCCGGGTGAAGAACGCATCCTGATCCCGTCGCCGAAAGTCGCCACCTACGACCTGCAGCCGGAGATGAGTGCCCCGGAAGTCACGGACAAGATCGTCGACGCCATCGAACACCAGCGCTACGACGTGATCGTGGTCAACTACGCCAACGGTGACATGGTGGGCCACAGCGGCAACCTGGAAGCGGCGGTAAAAGCCGTGGAATGCCTGGACCTGTGCGTCGGCCGCATCGTCGACGCGCTGGACAAGGTGGGCGGCGAAGCGCTGATCACCGCTGACCACGGCAACTGCGAGCAAATGTCCGACGAATCCACCGGCCAGGCCCACACCGCCCACACCACTGAGCCGGTGCCATTCATCTACGTCGGCAAACGTGACTTTAAAGTACGTGATGGCGGCGTGCTGGCCGACGTGGCACCGACCATGTTGATGCTGATGGGGCTGGAGAAGCCGAAAGAGATGACTGGCACTTCGATTCTGGTCTGACACAGTTCAGGGGTTGCTCAAAACAGGCAGCCCGTCAATAATGGACTCGAGCGCGAAACCAGTTGCCTCCAGCGGCGATAACTGGCGTAGGAACCCCGCAGATGGCTGGATATCCGCGTAGGGTGAGACCTCCACACCCCTGCTTGAGGGTGTGTATATGAATATCAAGCAAGCACTACTTAGGGCAGTTCGAAAGAGCTGCCCTTTTCTTTGGGCGTCACAAAAGCTCGTAACGCTTGTAGAGCAACTCACCATGACGATGCTTGTTCAAGGCCTTGGCGTCTGTCTGCATGAAGTTCCACAGCACATTGCCAGCCTGAATATTGACCACCACCAGCATCTGCCTCCTGGATTCATAAGCCCCAATGAATGCTAAACGAGCGGAGCAATCGCTATAAGCAACACGCCATATTTCCAGAGGCCCCGTCAATGTGTCCAAGGCGAACCTGACATAACGCTCTCTGGCGTCCTGCCGCTTTTCAACAATGTGCTGCAGACAACTGCGCCTGATCGCTATTTGCCCCAAAGGCGAAGTAATTTCCACCGCTGAAGAGCTCGAATAGGCAATGCCAAAATGCATTGCGACTATATCGATGGCCGCTTCGACGTCATTGCCAGCGGCCACTTCTTCAAGTGGACGCGCTCGCAAAGCCCGATCCAGACTACGAAGATCGGGAAGCCCATAATCAAGCCACGTTTGCTGGCCTTTTGACTCGTGAATACAAGGCATTAGTGACTATGCCGACCGTCGGATTAACAGGGCCGAAGAGTCTATTCCGAGCGCAAATGCACCTTCAGGGTGGAGCATTTCAAGGCATTTCGCGAAGCACACAAAACAACTGCAGAAGCACGACACGACGCTCTCTACCGCTCGTCGCCTTCAAAGGGCTATGGGACTTGCCCACAATTGCTTGCAGAATGCGGCCACTGGGCACCTAACTTGCCTGCCAAGCCGAATTGGGCGTTTTTTTTGCAGCGCTTGGCGGGCATACTAGGCCGTCCCTTTCCCTGGTGTCGCCCGCCTCTATGCTTCGCGCCTTGATTACCCTTGCTCTTGTCTGCCTGCTCCAACCGGCGTTTGCCGATGAGCGCGCACAAACCCAACAACAGTTGGACGCTACGCGTCAGGACATTACCGAGCTGAAGAAGCTGCTCGGCAAGCTCCAGGAAGAGAAGTCCGGCGTGCAGAAAGACCTGCGCGGCACGGAAACCGAGATGGGCAAGCTGGAGAAGCAGGTCCAGGAGCTGCAAAAAGAACTAAAGAAGAGCGAGTCGGAACTGGAGCGACTCGACGCTGAGAAAAAAAAACTCCAGAGCGCCCGCGTTGAACAGCAACGCCTGATCGCGATCCAGGCCCGCGCCGCTTACCAGAACGGCCGCCAGGAATACCTCAAGCTGCTGCTCAACCAGCAGAACCCGGAAAAGTTCGCCCGCACCCTTACCTATTACGACTACCTGAGCAAGGCCCGCCTGGAGCAACTGAAAAGCTTCAACGAGACCCTGCGCCAGTTGGCCAACGTCGAGCAGGAAATCGCCAACCAGCAGTCGCAGCTGCTCGACCAGAAAACCGCCCTCGACAGCCAGCGCGACGAACTGGACAAGGTCCGCAAGGAGCGCCAGCAGGCGCTGGCCAAGCTGAATGACGACGTGAAGGCCCGTGACGCCAAGCTCCAGGCCCGCGAGCAAGACCAGGCCGACCTCGGTAAAGTCCTGAAAACCATCGAGGAAACCCTGGCGCGCCAGGCCCGTGAGGCAGAGCAGGCGCGGCAAAAAGCGCTGATTGCCCAGCAGGAAGCCGAAAAAAAGCGCGAGCGTGAAGCCGCCGAGGCAGTCGCCAGCGCCACTACCGACGCCCCGGCCCCGCGTAAACCGGCGCGTGCAGCGCCTGGCCCGCTGGTTTCCAGCGCCGGCGAATCCTTCGGCGGACCTTTTGCTTCAGCTCGGGGCAAACTTCCATGGCCAGTTGATGGTCGATTACTGGCACGCTTTGGTGAAACCCGTGGCGATGACACCCGCGCCAAGTGGGACGGTGTGATGATCAGTGCCGGTGCCGGCACCCAGGTCCACGCTATCCACGGCGGCCGCGTGGTATTCGCCGATTGGCTGCGTGGCGCAGGTTTGTTGGTGATTCTTGACCACGGCAATGGCTATTTGAGCCTTTACGGCCACAATCAAACTTTGCTTAAAGCGGCAGGTGATGTTGTAAAAGCCGGTGAATCCATCTCCACTGTCGGTAACAGTGGTGGCCAGGACACCCCGGCGCTGTACTTCGCTATTCGTCAGCAGGGCCGCCCGAGCGACCCGGCACAATGGTGCCGTACCCAAGGATAAGGGTCGCATCTACATTAGGAGTTCGTTCGACATGCTGCATTTGTCCCGCCTCACATCGCTGGCCCTGACGATCGCTCTGGTGATCGGCGCGCCTTTGGCATTCGCCGACCAGACCGCCCAGTCGGCCACGGCCGCGACCACCAAGGCCCCGCTGCCGCTGGACGAGTTGCGCACCTTTGCCGAGGTCATGGACCGGATCAAGGCCGCTTATGTCGAACCTGTGGACGACAAGACCCTGCTGGAAAATGCCATCAAGGGCATGCTCAGCAACCTTGACCCGCACTCCGCCTACCTGGGCCCGGAAGATTTCGCCGAGCTGCAGGAGAGCACCAGCGGTGAATTCGGTGGCCTGGGCATTGAAGTCGGCGCCGACGACGGCAACATCAAGGTCGTTTCGCCGATCGATGACACCCCTGCGTCCAAGGCCGGCATCCAGGCCGGTGACTTTATCGTCAAGATCAACGGCCAGCCGACCCGCGGCCAGACCATGACCGAAGCCGTCGACAAGATGCGCGGCAAGATCGGCCAGAAAATCACCCTGACCCTGGTGCGCGACGGCGGCACGCCGTTCGACGTGACCCTGGCCCGCGCCACCATCACGGTCAAGAGCGTGAAGAGCCAGCTGCTGGAGTCGGGCTACGGCTACATCCGTATCACCCAGTTCCAGGTCAAGACCGGCGACGAAGTGGCCAAGGCCCTCGCCAAGCTGCGCAAAGACAACGGCAAGAAACTCAGCGGCATCGTGCTCGACCTGCGTAACAACCCGGGCGGCGTGTTGCAGGCCGCTGTGGAAGTGGTCGACCACTTCATCACCAAGGGCCTGATCGTCTACACCAAGGGCCGTATCGCCAACTCCGAGCTGCGCTTCTCGGCCACCGGCAACGACCTCAGCGAAGGCGTGCCGATGGTTGTGCTGATCAACGGCGGCAGCGCCTCGGCTTCGGAAATCGTCGCCGGCGCCCTGCAAGACCAGAAACGCGGCGTGCTGATGGGCACCACCAGCTTCGGCAAAGGCTCGGTGCAAACCGTGCTGCCGCTGAACAACGAGCGTGCCTTGAAGATCACCACGGCGCTGTACTACACGCCGAACGGTCGCTCGATCCAGGCCCAGGGCATCGTGCCGGACATCGAAGTGCGCAAGGCCAAGATCACCAACGAAGCCGACAGCGAGTTCTACAAGGAAGCGGACCTGCAAGGCCACCTGGGCAATGGCAACGGCGGCGCCGACCAGCCGACCGGCAGCGGCTCGAAAGCCAAGCCGATGCCGCAGGACGACGATTATCAGTTGGCCCAGGCGCTGAGCCTGCTCAAGGGCCTGAGCATTACGCGCAGCCGTTGATATGCGCCGTGGACTGATCATCGCGTTGCTGTGCTGTCTGGCGGGAGTCGCCCAAGGCAACCCCGCCAGTGCAGCCCCCGCTGAACACAAAGCCTACCTGACCCTGATCATCGACGACCTTGGGCAAAACCTGCCCCGGGATCGTCGTGTGCTCGCCCTGCCCGGCCCGGTGACCACGGCGATCATGCCCGACACACCCCACGCCGCCGAATTCGCCCGCGAAGCCCACAAGGCCGGCAAGATCGTCATCCTGCACATGCCCATGGACCCGGCCACCGGCCCGTTCGCCTGGCACCCCGACCTGCCTATCGAAGAGCTGGGCAAACGCCTGGACGCGGCCTTCAAGGCCGTGCCCTACACCGCCGGCATCAACAACCACATGGGCAGCCGCATGACCGCCCAGCCGGAGGCCATGGCCTGGTTGATGGGTGAGCTGCAACGACGCCACAAGTTCTTCGTCGACAGCCGCACCAGCGCTAAAACCGTCGCCGCCGCCGAGGCGCAAAAGATTGGCCTGGCCAGCGTCTCGCGGGATGTGTTCCTCGACGACGAACGCACCGAAGCGGCCATCACCACCCAGCTGCAGACCGCGATCAAGCTGGCCCACAAACAGGGTTCGGCGGTGATGATCGGCCACCCTTATCCACAGACCCTGGCGGTACTCGAACGTGAGCTGCCCAAGCTCAAGGCCCAGGGCGTCGAGTGGATCGACATCAAGTTGATGATCAGCCTGCGCAGCAACCAGGCCATGGCCGGGCACGGAAAAAACGGCACTTACCGCTAGTGCTATATAGCTACCGCGCCTGACCGAGCGGACTCTCCGATAGTGGATCTTCGTATCCACTGGAGAGTCTGTAGATGAACTCACTGCAATACAAAGACCTGCTGATCAACTTCACCACCGAGTTCGTTCCTGTATGGAACGACAAAGGCACTCGCGCCGAGAAACCCGTGACCTTCTGGCGCCCGAGCACATCCTCCGACGCGCTGGGCAACTTCGTCCCGCTGGGTGATGTGGCCGTGGCGGGTTACCACAACATCAATCAACTGAACATCGTCGCTGTTGTCAGCGAAGTTGACCGGGAGAATGGCACCGCCTTGCGGCCCCCCGTCGACTTCGAGAGAGTCTGGGAACACTCGGGACCAAGGGCACGCGCCAATTTCTCAATCTGGCGGCCCACCGCTCCAGAAGGTTATGTGGCGATGGGGCTGGTCTGTGGCCTCGGTAACGACAAACCACCACGCAATACCATCCGCTGTGTCAGAGAAGACCTGGTGACTCAGGCCTATGTCGACCAGTTGATCTGGAGCGACCAAGGCAGCGGCGCCCACCGGGACTTCAGCGCCTGGGGTGTCTCCCCGTCGCAAGCAGCTCCTGCCCAAGCCTACCTGGCACCGGGCACCTTTACCGGCGCCGAGGGCTATGCCAAGCCAACCAGGCAAAGCCCGGTGCACGCCCTGCGGCTGGACCTTGCGCTTCATTCCGAAGATTTGCCGCCACTTTCACCCGAAATGGCACCAGGACGCACGATGCCGGAGCAGGTAACAGAGGGCATTCATGTGTGCGAACTGCCCTGGTTTACCGTGAACGACCCGACCCTGACGCCCCTGGAAAAACTGCAAACGTGCCCGGTATATCGGTTGAAAAGAATCGACCAGTACAGCTTGGTGGCCAGCGGTCAAAACACCACGCCAGCAAGCCAAACCTTCAGTTGGGTATTCGCAAAAGGAGAGATCAGTGACTTCTCCATGGGCCTGCGCGCCTTGACCGGCGTCGATATAAAGGCTGCCTGGGCACCCCGGCATCCGTTGAGTATCAGTGCCAACCTCAATCGCGACTTCACGCATACGGGCTTGACCGCACAAGGCTGGGAACGGGAGGGCGTGGCGGATGTGATGGCTTACATCCCGGCGAATAAATCCATCGCTGCCTACCTGGTCAAAAGCCGATACGAGCTATTGCGGGCTGACGGCAGCCAGCTCGGGCCAACCCTGACCTATGCCAGCGGAGATAACGTCTACTTCAGCGAGCTGCTGCAACCTGAAGCGGCGGTTACTGCTGTTGAGGAGCCAGAGGAAGTACCAGCAGAGGTGCCCGAGCCCACAGAAAACAACCTAGAGATAACGCCCCATGATTTCATCGACGACACCCTCCTGCCGTAACTGATCGAGGGCCGCCTGGAGTTTCGCCACTACGTCATCCGGCACGTTTTTGTTCAGCGCCAGGTACAGCTCCGCGCTGTTGAAACGCAACACAGTCTTGAGCCCGGTCACCCCGACCTGGCGTGCCAGATAACGGCCCGCCGGGTCCCCGGTGGCCCACAGGTCGATCTGGCCATCCACCAGCTTTTTCGCGTTGTCCTGATCCCGCAACACGATCACCGGCTTGAGCCCCTGCTTCTCCAGGCTCTCGGCGATGGCGTCGCCCTTGTAGGCGCCGATCTTGTAGCGCCGCGCCTGCTCAAGGTCGCTCAGCTGGATCTTGCTGTCAGCCTTGGCCAGCAGCACCCAATCGTCCGGGCCGATGGGGCCGACCCATTTGAACAGCGCCTCACGGTCCGGCAAGCGCGCCATCACGAACACGCCGTAACCGGGTTTTTCCAGGGCGAGTTTGTAGATCCGGTCCCAAGGGAACCGCAGGGTCAGGTTGTAGGAAATACCGGCACGCTGGAACGTCTCGCGGACGATGTCCACGGCAATGCCTTCGATGTTCTCTTCCTTGGCGAAGTTCTTGCCGTTTTTCGCCATGTTGTACGGCGGGAAGTTTTCCGTCAGCAACACCAGGGAAGCGCCGTCGGACGGTTCATCAGCGTAAGCCGAACCCGTCAGCAGAACGGTGGTACTGGCGAGGGCGAGCAGCAGGTCTTTGAACATGAAAGTTACCGGAATCCATGGCAAGCCCAGAGAGTGCCGCGAGCCTGCCATGGTGTCCAGTGACGTTTAGCGTACGACGATACCGCGCGCCGCCATGTAGGCCTTGGCCTCAGGCACGGTGTATTCGCCAAAGTGGAAAATACTCGCCGCCAGCACTGCGCTGGCGTGGCCTTCGATCACGCCGTCGGCCAGGTGCTGCAGGTTGCCGACGCCGCCGGAAGCAATCACCGGGATGCCCAGCGCGTCGCTGATGGCGCGGGTCACGCCCAGGTCGAAGCCGTTTTTCATGCCGTCCTGGTCCATGCTGGTCAGCAGGATTTCACCGGCACCCAGGGCTTCCATCTTCATCGCCCACTGCACGGCATCCAGCCCGGTCGGCTTGCGCCCGCCGTGGGTGAAGATCTCCCAGCGCGGGGTTTCGCCCGGGCCGGAGACTTTCTTGGCGTCGATGGCAACCACGATGCATTGCGAACCGAAGTGCTGTGCGGCTTCGCCGACAAATTCCGGGTTGAACACCGCCGCGGTGTTGATCGAAACCTTGTCCGCGCCGGCATTCAGCAAGTTGCGAATGTCCTGCACGGTGCGCACGCCACCGCCCACGGTCAGCGGGATAAACACCTGGCTGGCCATGCGCTCCACGGTATGCAGCGTGGTGTCGCGACCATCGACGCTGGCGGTGATGTCGAGAAAGGTAATCTCGTCGGCACCCTGTTCGTCGTAGCGACGGGCGATTTCCACCGGGTCGCCGGCGTCACGGATGTTCTCGAACTTGACGCCCTTGACCACGCGACCGTTGTCGACGTCCAGGCAAGGGATGATGCGTTTGGCCAGCGCCATGGTCAGTCCTCAGCCGTTGTAGGCGTCGCAGTAAGCCTGGGCTTCAGCGACGTCCAGGGTGCCTTCATAGATCGCCCGGCCGGTGATCGCGCCGATGATCCCCGGCGCCTTCGCGTCCAGCAGCGACTTGATGTCGCCCAGGTTGTGGATACCGCCGGAAGCGATCACCGGGATCCTGGTGGCGGCGGCCAGCGCAGCGGTGAACGGTACGTTGCAGCCCTGCATCATGCCGTCTTTGGCGATGTCGGTATAAACGATGGCGGAGACGCCGTCGGCTTCAAACTGCTTGGCGAGGTCGATCACCTGGACGGTGCTGATCTCGGCCCAGCCGTCGGTGGCGACGAAACCGTCCTTGGCGTCCAGGCCCACGATCACTTTGCCGGGGAACGCACGGCAGGCTTCGGCGACGAAGGCCGGGTCTTTCACGGCCTTGGTGCCGATGATCACGTAGCTCACGCCTGCTTTCACGTAGTGCTCGATGGTTTCCAGGGAGCGGATACCGCCGCCGATCTGGATCGGCAGGTTCGGGTAGCGCTTGGCGATCGCCGTGACGACTTCACCGTTGACCGGCTGGCCTTCGAACGCACCGTTCAAGTCCACCAGATGCAGACGACGGCAACCGCCTTCCACCCACTTGGCAGCCATGCTCACCGGGTCATCGGAGAACACCGTGGAATCTTCCATGCGGCCCTGGCGCAGACGTACGCAGGCGCCGTCCTTGAGATCGATTGCGGGAATAATCAGCATCTGGCAAACCTTATTCGATATTCAGCGTTGCTCGGGAAATCAGGGTTTCTCGAGCGCCCACAAGTCGCTTTCGATGCTTTCGAACCTTTCTTTAAGGTGCGTCTGCACATCGAAAATCGCCCTGTTGTAATAGTGCGGAGCAATTTCAGTGGTGAACAGTTCGAGGATTTCTGCGACCTCGAACGAGCCGAGCTTGAGCTCGAAGCGGTCTTCCATGAAACGCTTGATCTTGTCGGTGGCCTCACTCTCCTGCTGGGGAGTGAGGTTCAAGATCGGCGGCTTGACCTTCTTGGCCATTACCAGCGCCCGTCCCACGCGGCGAAGTTCTGCAGCAATTGCAGGCCATGGGTATGGCTCTTCTCCGGGTGGAATTGCACGGCAAAGCGCGAACCGTCGGCCAGGGCCGCGGCGAAGTCGACGCCATAGTGCCCGCCACCCACCACCTGGCGCGGGTTACCGGCGGCGATGTAATAGCTGTGTACGAAATAGAAACGCGCCAGGTCCGGCACTTCGTGCCACAGCGGGTGATCCACGGTCTGGCGCACTTCGTTCCAGCCCATGTGTGGCACCTTCAGGTGCTCGCCGTCTTCGTGCAGGTCCTTGCCGAAAAACTTCACCTGGCCCGGAAACAGACCGATGCAGTCGACGCCGTCGTTCTCTTCACTGCTGTCGAGCAAGGCTTGCATGCCCACGCAGATGCCGAGGAACGGCCGGTCCTGGCTCACTTCACGCACCAGGCTGTCGAAGCCCAGGCGGCGAATCTCGGCCATGCAGTCGCGAATCGCGCCAACCCCCGGGAACACCACCCGGTCGGCTTCGCGAATCACGTCGGCATCGCTGGTGATCAGCACCTTGCCGGCACCTACGTGCTCAAGGGCCTTGGCCACCGAGTGCAGGTTACCCATGCCGTAGTCGATAACCGCGACCGTCTGCATTACAGGACGCCCTTGGTCGACGGCATTTGCCCGGCCATGCGGTCATCCAGCTCCACGGCCATGCGCAGGGCACGGCCGAAAGCCTTGAACACGGTCTCGATCTGGTGGTGGGTGTTGGTGCCACGCAGGTTGTCGATGTGCAGGCTGACCAGGGCGTGGTTGACGAAACCCTGGAAGAATTCCTGGAACAGGTCGACGTCGAAGCCGCCCACGGTGGCGCGGGTGTACGGCACGTGCATCTGCAGGCCCGGGCGGCCGGAGAAGTCGATGACCACACGCGACAGCGCTTCATCCAGCGGGACATAGGCGTGGCCGTAGCGACGGATGCCTTTCTTGTCGCCGATGGCTTTGGCAAATGCCTGGCCCAACGTGATACCGACGTCTTCTACCGTGTGGTGGTCGTCGATATGCAGGTCGCCCTTGCTGACGATATCCAGGTCGATCAGCCCGTGACGGGCGATCTGGTCCAGCATGTGCTCAAGAAAAGGTACACCGATATCAAATCGGGCCTTTCCGGTGCCATCCAGGTTGATCGAGGCTTTGATCTGGGTTTCCAGAGTGTCGCGCTCGACGGACGCCTTACGTTCGGCCATCACCAGCTCCGCAAAATCATTGGGCGAAAAAGGCAGCCATTATAGGGGCGCGGGCGCTAAACAGAAACATCGGAGGGGATAAGACTGATGGAGTGTCGGGGATAGACATGTCAGTACAAGTGTGGGAGCAGCTTTGTGTGTGAGCGGGCTTGCTCGCGAAGGCGGTGGGTCAGCCAATACATGTGCTGACTGATCCATCGCATTCGCGAGCAAGCCCGCTCCCACACAAGCCCGCTCCCACAAGGGTTACGCGGTGTTAGTGGAACAGTACCGCAGTTTTCTGCAGGGTGACCCACACGCCCCACGCCAACGGAATACCCACCACCAGCCAGGCGGCAACCGCCAATGGCACGCTGCCGGAGGAGGCTTTCCACTCCAGCACGGTGCTGGAATCGGCGCCCTTGTCATGGCCCAGCGCCTGCTCGGCAGCCAGTTCGGCGTCGGTCATGAAGTACTTGTCTGCCACCGGCCGTACCAGCAGGTTGCAGATGAAGCCCAGCACCAGCAGGCCGGCGAGGATGTACAAGGTGATGTCGTAGGCGGCAGCGCGTTCAACGCCGATGCTCAACTGATACTCACGCAGGTAGTTCACCAGCACCGGGCCCAGTACGCCCGCCGCTGCCCAAGCGGTCAGCAGGCGACCGTGGATCGCACCCACCATTTGCGTACCGAACAGGTCCGCCAGGTAAGCCGGCACCGTCGCAAAACCACCGCCGTACATCGACAGGATGATGCAGAACGCCGCCACGAACAGCGCGACGTTACCCAGGTGACCCAGGTTCGGGATCAACGCGTACAGGGCAAAGCCAAGGGCGAAGAACACGAAGTAGGTGTTTTTACGGCCCAGGTAGTCGGAGAACGATGCCCAGAAGAACCGGCCACCGATGTTGAACAGGCTCAACAGACCGGTAAAGCCGGCTGCGATGGCCGCGATGGAAGCCAGTTGGCCGGCATCCAGTTGGCCAAATGCCAGGCCGTTACCCAGCAACTTGCCGCCGAACACTTCCTGCAGCAGCGGCGAAGCCATGCCGAGGATGCCGATGCCGGCAGACACGTTCAGGCACAGCACCAGCCACACCAGGCGGAATTGCGGGGTTTTCCAGGCCACGTTCACGTGCACGTGACGATGGGTGATCATCGCGTTGCTGGCTTTTTTCGCCGGGGCAGTCCAGCCCTCAGGCTTCCAGCCGGTAGGCGGAACGCGGTAGGACAAGGCGCCGCCGATCATGAACACGAAGTAGATCACGGCCATGACCACGAAGCTCTGCCACACGCCCACGCTGGTCGGCGAAGCGAAGTGGCCCATCAGGGCGGCTGCCAACGGAGCGCCAACCATCGCGCCGCCGCCGAAACCCATGATCGCCATGCCGGTAGCCATGCCGCGCTTGTCCGGGAACCACTTGATCAGGGTCGAGACCGGCGAGATGTAACCCAGGCCCAGGCCGATACCACCAATGACCCCGGAGCCGATCCACATCAGCCAGATCTGGTGGGTATAGATCCCCAACGCAGAGATCAGCAGGCCGCCACACCAGCACAAGGCCGAAACGACACCTGCCTTGCGTGGCCCGGCATGTTCCAGCCAGCCGCCCCAGATCGCCGCAGAGCAGCCGAGGAAGATGAAGAACAGGGTGTAGATCCAGCCCAGCATGGAGATGGGCCAGTCGCATTGCGACGAGAAGACCTGGCTGATGAAGCTCATGTCCGGCGCGCAGGCGACCGGTGCGGTGATCCCCAGCGCCTTGGACAACGGCAGCCAGAACACCGAAAAACCGTAGGCCATGCCGATACACAGGTGGATCGCCAGGGCGGCCGGTGGTACCAGCCAACGGTTGAACCCGGGCTTGGCGATAATGCGTTCCTTGGACAGGAACGCAGGCTGTGCAGCAGTATTACCCGCCGCAGTGCTAGTGCTCATTGGTGTTTCCCCCAGTTATTAGTATGTGTCCGTCGGGCGCTCTCTCCCTCGGCCTTACACGCAAGGCGTGGCCGTTTTGTTGAGTAAAGCTCCTTTTAAACGCGACGTTTAGTCGCAGACGGCAGACGAACATGCGCAGATTAGCATCTGTGGATGACAGAAAAACCAAACTGATATCACCTTTCTGGAGTTATCTGATTTGTTTGACGCCATGTAACGATCCCTAAACAGCCATAGGGCTACGAGCGTTATACTCTTCGGCTAAATTTTAAAATCGACATACAAGGACTCGCCCATGAAAGCGTTCGGCAAAATCCTGGGTCTGGTACTTCTCGGGCTGTTGCTGATCATTGTGGCTCTAGGCTTTGCCCTGACCCATCTCTTCGATCCCAACGACTACAAAGACGAGATTCGCCAGATTGCCCGCGACAAGGCCCACATCGAGCTGACGCTCAATGGCGACATCGGCTGGAGCCTGTTCCCCTGGCTTGGTCTTGAATTGCACGAGGCCAGCGTTGCGACCCTGACCAATCCGAGCCAACCGTTTGCCGACCTGCAGATGCTCGGCCTGTCGGTGCGCGTACTGCCGCTGCTGCGCCGTGAAGTGCAGATGAGCGATGTACGTGTCGAAGGCCTGAACCTGCGCCTGAACAAAGACGTGCATGGCCACGGCAACTGGGAAGACATCGGCAAGAATGTGCCGGACCCGGCTACCGCCGCCACCACGCCTGCCGTGGCTGAAGCGGCCACACCGCCCAAGCCTGAAAAGCCGCCGCAGCCGATCCGCCTGGACATCGACAGCCTGACCATCAACAACGCCCGCGTCGAATACAACGACGAGCAGACCGGCAAGCAGTTCAGCGCCGAAAGCATCCAGCTGAGTGCCGGCGCCGTGCACGAAGGTGCAAGCATCCCGGTCAAACTCACCGCGTTCTTCGGCACCAACCAGCCGCTGATGCGCGTCAAGACCGAGGTCAACGGCAACCTGCGCATTCAGCGCGCCCTCAAGCGCTACCAGTTCGAAGACATGAAGGTCACTGGTGAAGCCACCGGCGAGCCGCTGCAAGGCAAGACCGTGACCTTTTCGACCCAGGGCCAATTGCTGGTGGACCAGTCTGCGAATATCGCCGAATGGACCGGCATGAAGTTGTCGCTGAACCAACTGCGCGCCCTGGGCGAGCTGAAGGTCAACGACCTGGACAAGACTCCACAGCTCAGCGGCGCCCTGTCGATTGCCCAGTTTGACCTGGCCAAGTTCCTCGACAGCGTCGGCAACCCGCTGCCACCGATGGCCGCCGGCAGCCTGAGCAAGGTCGAACTGGTCAGCCGCCTCAAGGGCACGCCGACCAGCCTGGCGCTTGAAGACCTCAACCTGAAACTCGACGACAGCACCTTCACCGGTCGCGTGGCCGTGGATGATTTCGCCAGGCAATCCCTGCGGGTGCAGCTCAAGGCCGATACGTTCAACGCCGACAACTACCTGCCGGCCAAGTCCGAAGCCGCCAAGGGCGCTGCGGCCGCGCGCCAGGCTGAAGTGCAGAACAGCGAAGCCGGCGCCATGGCGGCCGGTGGCACCACACCGCTGCCGGACGCCCCGACCAAAGCCGCGTGGAGTACCGACAAGCTGCTGCCGCTGACCCGCCTGCGCACCCTGGACGTAAACGCCGACCTGTCCTTTGGCCAACTGACCCTGAGCAAGCTGCCGATCCAGAATGCCGCCCTGAAAGCCTCCGGCCTCGATGGCCAGCTCAAGCTCGATACCTTGAGCGGCGGCCTCTACAACGGCACCTTCCAGGCCAACGGCAACCTTGACGTGCGCCAGGACATCCCGCTGCTGGCGCTGCAAACCCGCATCAAGCAGGTACCGGTCGAACGCATCCTGCAAGCCCAGGGGCAGAACCCGCCGGTGAAGGGCCAGCTCACCCTCGACAGCAACCTCAACGGCCGCGGCAATAGCCAGAAAGCCCTGATCGACAGCCTCAACGGTACCGCCAGCTTCGCGATCAACAATGGCGTGCTGCTCAACGCCAACATCGAGCAACAGCTGTGCACCGGCATCGCCCTGCTCAACCGCAAGACCCTCAGCGGCGACCAGCGCGGCAAGGACACCCCGTTCCAGGAACTCAAGGGCAACCTGATCTTCCGCAATGGTGTGGCCAGCAACCCCGACCTGAAAGTGCGCATCCCGGGCCTGACCGTCAACGGCGACGGTGACGTCGACCTGCGCGTGCTGGGCATGGACTACCGCGTCGGCATTATCGTCGAAGGCGACCAGCGCGACGTGCCGGACCCGGCTTGCCAGGTGGGCTCCAACTTCCAGAACATCGAAGTCCCGCTGCGCTGCCGTGGCCCGCTGGAACTGGGCGCCAAGGCCTGCCGCCTGGACAAGGACGGCTTGAGCCAGGTCGCCATCAAGGCGGCAGGCAACAAGCTCGGCGAGAAGCTTGAACAGAAGCTCGACAAGGTCAATCCACAGCTGAAAGACGCGCTTAAAGGCCTGTTCAAACGATGAGAAACGAGCAGTTTTCAACGGCGGTGCTCGACTGGTACGACCGCCACGGTCGCCATGACCTGCCCTGGCAACAGGGCATCACGCCTTACCGGGTGTGGGTCTCGGAGATCATGTTGCAGCAGACCCAGGTCAGCACCGTGCTGAACTACTTCGACCGGTTCATGGCATCCTTGCCAACGGTCGAAGCCCTGGCTGCCGCGCCGGAAGACGAAGTGCTGCACCTGTGGACCGGGCTGGGTTACTACACCCGGGCGCGCAACCTGCAAAAGACCGCGAAGATCGTCGTTGCCGAATATGGTGGCGAGTTTCCCCGTGACGTCGAAAAACTCACCGAACTGCCCGGCATTGGCCTGTCCACCGCGGGTGCGATTGCCAGCCTGAGCATGGGCCTGCGAGCGCCGATCCTCGATGGCAACGTCAAACGCGTGCTGGCGCGCTTTACCGCGCAAGAGGGTTACCCGGGCGAGCCGAAGGTCGCCAAACAGCTGTGGGCCACCGCAGAGCGCTTTACGCCCCATGACCGCGTCAACGCCTACACCCAGGCCATGATGGACATGGGCGCCACCCTCTGCACCCGCAGCAAGCCCAGCTGCCTGCTGTGCCCGCTGGAAAAGGGCTGCGAAGCGCACCTGCTCGGCCTGGAAACCCGCTACCCGATCCCCAAGCCACGCAAGACCGTGCCCCAGAAGCGCACGCTGATGCCGATGCTGGCCAATGGCGAGGGCGCGATCCTGCTTTACCGTCGCCCTTCCACGGGCCTGTGGGGCGGTTTGTGGAGCCTGCCGGAGCTGGATGACCTGGCCGACCTGGAACACCTGGCCAACCAGCACTCGCTGGCGCTGGGCAAACACCAGGAGCTCCCGAGCCTGATCCACACCTTCAGCCACTTCCAACTGGCTATCGAACCCTGGCTGGTCCAGGTCCAGGAGTCTGCCCATCACGTGGCCGAGGCTGACTGGCTCTGGTATAACCTCGCCACCCCGCCGCGCCTGGGCCTTGCCGCCCCGGTGAAAAAACTGCTGAAGCGCGCGGCTGAAGTATTGAACGCAGGAGTTCCGTCATGACCCGCACCATCATCTGCCGCAAGTACCACGAAGAACTGCCCGCCCTGGAGCGCGCCCCGTTCCCTGGCGCCAAGGGCCAGGACATTTTCGACAACGTCTCCGCCAAGGCCTGGGCTGACTGGCAAAAGCACCAGACCCTGTTGATCAACGAAAAGCGCCTGAACATGATGAACGCCGAAGACCGCAAATACCTGCAGGGCGAGATGGACAAGTACTTTTCCGGCGAGGATTACGCCAAGGCCGACGGCTACGTGCCACCTGCTGAATAATTGATCAAAATTGGGGGTTGGCCCGTAAGCGACGGTAATAATTAAATATTTTTTGAAAACTTGCTTGACGACCCCCTGAAAAACCCGTTTAATGCGCCCCGTTGCCCAGATAGCTCAGTCGGTAGAGCAGGGGATTGAAAATCCCCGTGTCGGCGGTTCGATTCCGTCTCTGGGCACCACTAATTAGTTTCAGGTGGTGCAAATGTCATCTGAAACACACAAAAAACCCGCCTGGTGCGGGTTTTTTGTTGCCTGCCGTTTTTGACTCCTTCAGCCCCCGCCCCGCATCAACGTCAACACCGCAACCCGCTCCTGCTCGGAGATGTGAAAACCACTCTCCTCCACGCGCGCAATCCAATCCTGCGCCGAGAGCGACTCGCCAAAACGCACCAGGCGTCCGTAGCGCCTGAACACAGCCTCCAGCACGCTGATCATCGAGGGGTAGCTGCAGCCTCCGTCAAAACAGATGCTGAGGCCGCCAAGCCAGGAACGGCCGATCACGTGGGCACTACCGACGCTCTCGGCACCGGCATACTCAAAATCCATTTTTACTGCTTCCATGTCGCACCCAAACTCATCACCACGAAAGTACCCAAGCCTAGCAGGCGCCTGTTTTGCGGCAGGCTGCAAAGCGCTCCAATCAGACCAACCGGTCATCCAGGCGGCGACCATACAGTAAGACGATCCAAAGCGCCGGTTATCAACACCTCATTCCGACCCTATTGATCCATCCTTAATTCCCCAGTGATCGCCACTCTTGTCGGCGTTACCACCGACAAGGATGTCAAGGCGACTGAGTCACTTCACCAGGAACACCAGCAGCGGGTTGTCATTCAACCGCCCATTGAACACCGGCGCCATGTGTTCCAGCGGCGTGCCGCTGAGCAATGCGGTTTGCTTGCGCTCCACAATCACCCAGGCGGGGCGCGGCAGCGTATCCACCAGCAAGGGTTGGTTGCGCCCGATGAACAGCGGCTGCTCGTCGTGATCCAGGTTCATGATGTAGCGAATCGCCCAGGTGTCCTTGGCCAGATCGACGAACACCAGGGTCCCGGGATTATCGGCACGCAGCTTTTCCACCGCGCTTACGAAGTTCCTGGTGTCGAATTGCAGGTCCTTGGCCGGCTCCACAACCTTCACCAGCACCAGCCATTGGGTGGCCAGCGCAATCAGGCTGAGCACCACCAGGCGCTGGCCGAGATTGCCCTGCAAACGGCGCCAGGCAATCACGGCTGCGAGTTGCAGCACGATCAGCACACCCACCAGCGCCGGCACTGAAACGTCCGGCCAGTAGCCGTGCTTGTGCCACAGATGCCGACAGACAAACACCACGGCAATACCCAGCACCGGCAGGACCGCCACCAGCCACTCATAGCCACGCCGCACGCCGAGCAACCAGCCCTGGGCCTGGAGCAAGCCATAGGCGGCCACCGCGGCAAACATCGGGACCATGGGGACGATGTAGTAGGCGCGCTTGAAGTGCGGCACCGACAAGCCCAGCAAAATCATCAGGCCGCAGGCGGCCAAGCGCAGCATCAACTGCACATCGGCATCGTCGTGGCGGGCCGACCATTTGTGGCGCAGGGCAATCATCGTCGCCAGGGCCAGCGGCACCACCGGGAAATAGCGGTACAGGCTCAGCTTGAAGTAGAAGTAGAACGCCTCACCGGTTTCATCAAGGCGCCCGGTGAATTGCATCCGCAGCACATCATCGACGAAAGCATCGCCCCCGCTGATCCGCGCCAGTTTCAACAGCGCCCACCAACAGCCGGCCAGCAGGATCAAACCGACCACGCCGTGGGCAATCACCTTTTTCAGCAGTGCAATCCGCTCTTGCCGCGTACGAGCGGTGCCCAGCGCCCAGTAGACACAGGCCACCCCGCACACCTCGATCAACCCCAGCGGCCCGCGAATGGCAAACGCCACCACGAACAACGGAAAGATCGCATATTGGCGCAGCCGCGAGCCCAGGCGCTCACCGGTATGCAGCAGGTAGAAACACCCCAGGCACAACAACGAGATCATCTGGTCCAGGCACACCGAGCGCGACTTCTCCAGCAACTGGGCAGTCAATGCGGTGAGCAGCACCGTCAGCAGCGCCCACGCCCGGCCCGACGGCACCAGCAAGCGGTAGATCAGCGCCATGACCCCGGCAGACGCCAGGGCGGTGGGCATCACGTTAGCCAGGTCGTTGGGCGCGCCGAATAAACGGGCAAAGAGGTAGCTGAGGTAGGTCGCGGTGCCCGGATAGTCCGGGTAAGGCTCACCGTAGGTGGTAGGAAACAGGCTCGCGCCGTGGCGAAACATCTCTTGCATGAACACGGCCCAGCGGCCGTCGAAGCCCTGTGGCTGCTGGTCCCAGATGCCCAGGGTGAACAGCAGCAGGGCGATGAGGAAAATACCCAGCGATTCCATTCGAAAGCGATTGTGTTGATCCATTATTCAGCCTGTCAGGTGGGGTAAACCGGCTCATGTTGCCGAACGCCACCCTGAATAAGCCCTGAACGGAATCAAACATTCATCCGCCTAACGACGAGCGGGCCAGATCAGCAGCGGCAGCAGCCGGATATAGAGTAGCTCCCCTACCAATTCCACCAGGGTTTGCGTGATCACTGCGGCAGCAGCGAGCCCACGGATCTCTTCGGGTAACGCCAGCGCCAGCGGCAGCACCACCAGGGAATTACGCGTGGAGGCGCTGAAGGTGACCGCCCGCGCCGTGGGCGCCGATAGCTTGAACAGGCGCGAAGCCAGCGCCCCCATCAGCGGGGCCAGCAACAGGAAGCCGATATACACCGGGATCACCGGCGCCAGCAGGCCGATATCGCGGACCACGGCGGTGATCTGCGAACCGATCACCACCATCAGCACCAGCGCCATGGCCGGCACGGGCAGCCAGGCCCAGGCATCGTTCCAGGCACTGACGACCGGTGAGCGCCGGGACAGGGAAGTGGTCAGCACCGCCAGAATCATGGGGGCAACGATCAGCAGCAGGAAGGCCTCGACAAACGGCCCCACTGCAACCGCCACCTGCGACTGCGCCCCCAGCATCAACCCCAGGTAGACCGGCAACAGCAGCAGTTGCAGCAACAATAGAATCGGGGTCGCCGCCAGCATCAACCGCGAGTCACCCTTGCCGATATGGGTAAACACCACCACGTAGTCGATGCACGGCGTCAACAGCACCAGCAACGCACCCACCAGGATCGCCGGGTGTTCCACCAGGCCCCGAGTCAGCGCCCACACCAGCAGCGGAATCAGGATGAAGTTGGCCAGCAGCAATGCGGCCATAAAGCGTTTGTTGCCCAAGCCCTGGCGCAGGTCCAGAAAGGGGATTTGCAGAAACATCGCGTACATCAGCACGGCGATGGCGGGCGTAACCAGGGCAGCCACACCTTGAACCATGGAGGGCGCCAGCAGGCCGACAACGGCAGCCAGCACCACGCTGGCGAAGTAGATCGGGATCTGGTTTTGTTCGAGGGTGTCGCGGGTCATGGGCCGGCTCTGGTGGGCGAAAGGGTCTAAGCCTAGGCATCTGTGCCGCTCAGGTCGAGCCTCAGAAAAATCCCCGGGGTCTTCGTAGCAGAAATTTGTTAGTTTCGACTTCTCATAAAACTGCGCACGGGCCTTTGACACCCCATCGAAAGCGCAATGATCGAGCCTGTTCATGAACCTGCCAGCCCGAACTCAAGCCGAAGCATTCCGCGAGCCCACAGCCGATGGGCATTCCATCGGCGGCTTCACATGGCGCCATCCGCGCACAGACGTTGAACGCCCGGTCGTCATCATCAACGCCGCCACCTCCGTACGCTGCCGTCACTACTCACGGTTTGCCGATTACCTGTTTGCCAATGGCTTCGACGTCATTACCTACGACTACCGCGGCATCGGCGAATCCCGCAGCGGCTCGCTGAAAGGGTTCAAGGCCTCATGGTCCGATTGGGGCGTGCTGGACTTCGAAGCGATCCTGCAGCGGGCCCAGCGGGAGTTTGCCGGCCAACCGATTGATGTGGTCGGGCACAGTTTTGGCGGATGTGCGGCGGGACTCGGGGCTTCCGGCGCAGTGATTCGGCGCCTGGTGACGGTAGGCGCGCAGTTTGCCTACTGGCGCGACTACGAGGCGAGCGGGCGCTGGCGGATGCTTGCCAAATGGCATGTGGTGATGCCGCTGGTGACAGCGGTTTTTGGCTACTTCCCGGGCAAACGCATAGGCTGGCTGGAGGATACCCCGGCGGGCGTGGTACGCGACTGGAGTACGCCGACGCCGAGTTATGAAAAACGTCCGAGTGGGCGAGCCTTGCCCGAGTTGCCGTTTTCGCGGGTGAAGGCACAGATATTGGCCATCAGCATTACCGACGACCCGTTTGGCACGGTGGCGGCAATCGAGCGCCTGCTGGGTTACTTCGACGGCAGCGAGCGCACGCACCTGCGGATCGCCCCTGAAGATATCGGCGAAAAAGAGGTCGGACACTTCGCATTCTTTCGCAGCCAGTATCAGGATCGGTTGTGGCCGATTGCATTGGCTTGGCTGCAAAGGGGAGAGTTGGCCAACGGCACGCCGGGGCGCCAAGTGACGGATCGCACCTAGAAAGCCTTGGGATTTCTCCAGACCTGCGCTTCAATACCCCACCCCCAGATCCTGACACCAAGGACGTGAGCCCATGGCTTCGCCGAACAAGCAGCAAAAACGCGCCCACCGGGCAAAAGCCAAGGCCAAGCAGAATCGCACCCAACGCGCCGTCGCCACCAAGCCGGATGCCTTTGCCGGCGATGACAGCCGCATTGATCTTGAATCGGTGGATTTGACCGAGCTGTTCCTGGAGATGCGCACCGCTGGCGAAACCAGCCAGCAGGCGCTGTGTGCCGTGTTCCTGGCGCACCCGCTGCTGGCAGTGGTACTGGAGCAGGAAGGCGAAGAAGAAGCGACGGACTTTATCCTCGCGGCGCTGATCGAGTATCGCCAGTGGGCCACGGATACCGAGGATGAAGCGGCAGCGCTGGCGTGGATTGAATCGCCGGAATTCCAGGCTGATTACGTCGCGGCGTCACAGGCGCTGGTTAGCTCCGAAGACTGATACAAAACGAAATGTGGGAGCGGGCTTGCTCGCGAAGGCAGTGTGTCAGTCAGCTCAAATGTCGACTGATCCACCGCATTCGCGAGCAAGCCCGCTCCCACATTTGATCAACGGTATTGCGACGAAAGCACTCCGTCAGTTAAGCACCGCAGCCCCAACCTTCCGGCCCTTGCGCCGACGCGACACCATCAGCCCCGCCGCAACTACCAGCAAGCTCAGGATCCCGGTGGCAATGATCTCCACCTGATGCGCTTCCTGGAACAACATGATCGTCAGCACGCCCACGATGAACACGATCACCGCATACGTCAGGCCCGGGAACAGCCACATCTTGAAGGCAATCTTCTCGCCCGCTTCCGTGCGTTTCTGGCGCATGCGCAGTTGCGACACGGCGATCACCAGGTACACCAGCAGCGCGATGGCGCCGGAGCTGGCCAGCAGGAATTCAAACACCGCCGCCGGTGCCACGTAGTTGGCGAATACCGCCAGGAACGCCGCGCCGGTAGACAGCAACACCGCCCAGTAAGGCGTGCCGCTCTTGTTGGTGATCTTGGACACCGCCGGTGCATCACCGCGACGGCCCAGGGAGAACATCATGCGCGAAGCGGTGTACAGCGCCGAGTTCAGGCAACTGGTCACGGCCACCAGCACCACCAGGTCAACGATCAGCTTGGCATTCGGGATGCCCATGCGTTCCAGCACGGTCTGGTAGGAACCGACCGCTGCCAGCGCAGGATCATTCCACGGCACCAGGGCCACGACGATGAAGATCGACACCAGGTAGAACAAGCCGATCCGCCAGATCACCGAGTTGGTGGCCTTGGAAATCTGCTGGCCCGGGTTCTTCGATTCAGCGGCCGCGATGGTCACGATCTCGGTGCCCATGAACGAGAACATGGTGGTCAGGATCGCCGCCAATACCGCGCCCATGCCGTTGGGCAGGAAGCCCTGGGTGTCGAACAGGTGCGAAACGCCGCTGACCTGACTGCCCGGCAGGAAGCCGAAGATCGCCAGGATGCCGAGGATCACAAAGCCGATGATCGCCACCACTTTGATCAGCGCAAACCAGAACTCGAACTCGCCGTAGTTCTTCACACTGAACAGGTTGGTCGCGGTCAGCAGCAAGGTAATGATCAGGGTGAAGGCCCAGATCGCCACGCCGGGGAACCAGGCGTGCAGGATGGTCGCGGCAGCGTTGGCTTCCAGCGGAATCACCAGGACCCAGAACCACCAGTACAACCAGCCGATGGTGAAACCGGCCCAGTGCCCGATCGCACGGTCGGCATAAGTAGAGAACGAACCCGTGTCCGGCGATGCCACGGCCATCTCGGCCAGCATGCGCATCACCAACACCACCAGCGTACCGGCGGCGGCATAAGCCAGCAGCACGGCCGGGCCCGCCGCAGCAATCGCGTGGCCGGAGCCCACAAACAACCCGGCACCGATAACGCCGGCAATCGACAGCATGGTGACGTGACGCGGTTTGAGCCCCTGTTCGAGGTCATTGGAGCTTTGCGTACTACTCATTGACACACCTTTGCGAGGAATTGCGAATACGGTCCACCCGGTCTGGCGTCTTTCTCGTGAAAAGAAACCAACGGGGCGTTCTTTATTTTTTACGCAAGATTTGCGCCAAAATGTTACAGAGCCGCGATTGACGCGGGCTGTAGGGAAACTCAATAGCTCTCGTAAGTCACTGACACTAATGGCATTCCGCTATAGCGTTACTGTGCGACTCACTTGAAAGACGAATCAGTGCACCAAAAACACACACAATTTGTGCGTGACGCCCCATTAAAGGGCTGATATGGACCGTTCGCCGGTTTAACCCTTCCAACACCCGGCCAAAGCTGGCACCATCGCGCCCTTTTTTACGCGAAACCTGTAGGAATACTGGTTCAAACGGCTGTTCGGTTGTTGATGGCGCGACACACTGCTGTGCCGATGCGACACCCTGCCGCAGACCGTCTGTTTACCGCCTGCAGGGCTGTTGGCTGTCATCCGGACGCTATGCTAGCTTGGCGCCTCGCCAGGAAGGCGGGCCAACAGCAGGAGCGCAATGAACACAATGAGGACCGCACATGGCTGAGGCCACGCCCGCGCTTGAAATCCGCAACTTGCATAAACGCTATGGTGAGCTGGAGGTGCTTAAAGGTATCTCGCTGACCGCCCGCGACGGCGATGTGATCTCGATCCTGGGTTCCTCCGGTTCCGGCAAGTCCACGTTCCTGCGCTGCATCAACCTGCTGGAAAACCCGCACCAGGGGCAAATCCTGGTGGCTGGTGAAGAGCTCAAGCTCAAGGCTGCGAAAAACGGCGAACTGGTGGCCGCCGACGGCAAACAGATCAACCGCCTGCGCAGCGAAATCGGTTTTGTGTTTCAAAACTTTAACCTGTGGCCGCACATGAGCGTCCTCGACAACATCATCGAGGCCCCGCGCCGCGTGCTCGGCCAGAGCAAGGCCGAAGCCACTGAAATCGCCGAAGCCTTGCTGGCCAAGGTCGGCATCAGTGACAAGCGTCATGCCTACCCCGCGCAACTGTCCGGCGGCCAGCAACAACGCGCCGCGATCGCACGCACCCTGGCCATGCAGCCCAAAGTCATCCTGTTCGACGAGCCCACATCGGCCCTTGACCCGGAAATGGTTCAGGAAGTACTTAATGTGATCCGCGCCCTGGCCGAAGAAGGCCGCACCATGCTGCTGGTCACCCATGAAATGGGCTTTGCCCGCCAGGTGTCCAGTGAAGTGGTGTTCCTGCACCAGGGCCTGGTCGAAGAGCAAGGATCGCCACAGCAGGTATTTGAAAACCCGCTTTCGGCGCGCTGCAAACAATTCATGTCCAGCAACCGCTAACGGAGCAACATGCATGCAGAACTATAAAAAATTCCTCTTGGCCGCCGCTGTTTCGATGGCGTTCAGCACCACGGCGATGGCTGAAACCTTGAAAATGGGGATCGAAGCGGCCTACCCGCCGTTCAACAATAAAGATGCCAGCGGCAACGTCGTCGGCTTCGACAAGGACATCGGCGACGCCCTGTGCGCCAAGATGAAAGTCGAGAAGTGCGAAGTGTATGTCTCCGACTGGGACGGCATCATCCCGGCCCTGAATGCCAAGAAGTTCGACTTCCTGGTCTCCTCGCTGTCCATCACCGATGAACGCAAGCAGGCCGTCGACTTCACCGACCCGTACTACTCCAACAAGCTGCAGTTCATCGCGCCCAAAGCCAACAAAGACTTCAAGACCGACGCGGACTACCTGAAGGGCAAGATCATCGGTGCACAGCGCGCGACGCTGGCCGGTACCTATCTGGAAGACAAGCTGCCGGACACCACCGCCAAGCTCTACGACACCCAGGAAAACGCCTACCTCGACCTGACTTCCGGCCGCCTGGACGGGATGCTCGCCGACAAGTACGTGCAGTACGAGTGGCTGAAAAGCAAAGACGGCTCCGCCTACGAATTCAAGGGCGACCCGGTGGTCGAGAGCGACAAGATCGGTATCGCCGTACGCAAAGGCGACCCGCTGCGCGAGCGCTTGAACAAAGCCCTGGCTGAAATCAAGGCCGACGGCACCTACAAGAAGATCAACGACAAGTACTTCCCTTTCAGCATCGAGTGATCCTGAATGGCCTGCCCGGCGTGCTCGCTTGAGTGCGCCGGTCCTGAGCTTTGCCTTGCGAAACGACTAAACCATGAATTTCGACCTCTACGGATTCGGCCCGGCGCTCGCCGCCGGCGCGCTGATGACCGTCAAGCTGGCGCTCACCGCCCTGTGCCTCGGGCTGGTGCTCGGCCTGGCCGGCGCCCTGGCCAAGACTTCCCCGTACAAACCGCTGCAATGGCTTGGCGGCAGCTACTCCACCCTGGTTCGCGGCATCCCGGAACTGCTGTGGGTCCTGCTGATCTACTTCGGCACGGTCAACCTGATGCGCTCCCTCGGGGAGTTTTTCGGCAACCCCGACCTTTCCCTCAGCGCTTTCGCCGCCGGGGTGATCGCCCTGGGCCTGTGCTTTGGCGCCTACGCCACGGAAGTCTTCCGCGGCGCGATCCTGGCCATTCCCAAGGGCCACCGTGAAGCCGGTGTCGCACTGGGCTTGTCGAAGGTCCGGATCTTCACCCGCTTGATCATGCCGCAGATGTGGCGCATCGCGCTGCCGGGCCTGGGCAACCTGTTCATGATTCTGATGAAGGACACCGCGCTGGTCTCGGTGATCGGCCTGGAAGAAATCATGCGCCACGCGCAGATCGGCGTGACCGTCACCAAGCAGCCCTTCACCTTCTTTATGGTCGCGGCCTTCATGTACCTGGGCCTCACTGTCCTGGCGATGACCGGCATGCACTTCCTGGAAAAACGTGCCGCGCGCGGCTTTGCGAGGAGCACGCAATGAGTGGCGACTACAGCTGGCTGTCGCATTTCGACCTGGGCCTGAACTGGGCCGTGATCATCAAATGGCTGCCGAAACTGGCCCAGGGCGCAACCCTGACCCTGGAGCTGGTGGCCATCGCCGTGATCGCCGGCCTGCTGCTGGCAATCCCGCTGGGCATCGCCCGCTCGTCACGCCTGTGGTACGTGCGCACCCTGCCCTACTGCTACATTTTCTTCTTCCGCGGCACGCCGCTGCTGGTGCAGCTGTTCCTGGTGTACTACGGCCTGGCACAGTTCGACGCCGTGCGTGAGAGTTTCATGTGGCCGTACCTGCGGGACCCGTTCTGGTGCGCCACCGCCACCATGACCCTGCACACCGCCGCCTATATCGCCGAGATCCTGCGCGGCGCGATCCAGGCCATCCCGCCGGGTGAAATCGAAGCCGCGCGGGCGCTGGGCATGTCCAGGCCCAAGGCGCTGTTCTACATCATCCTGCCGCGTGCCGCGCGCATCGGCCTGCCGGCCTACAGCAACGAAGTGATCCTGATGCTCAAGGCCAGCGCCCTGGCCAGTACCGTGACCCTGCTGGAACTGACCGGCATGGCCCGCACGATCATTGCCCGCACCTACCTGCCGGTGGAAATCTTCTTCGCTGCCGGGTTGTTCTACCTGCTGATGTCGTACGTTTTGGTGCGCTTCTTCAAGCTGCTGGAGCGCTGGTTGCGGGTCGATGCCTGCCAGGGCCGCTGACGCCTTGCTGACGGGTGAGCACCTGCTCGCCCGCTTCCAGGCGCTGGATACGTTCCTCACCGAACATCAAGGGCTGTGGCGACCACGGCCCTTTACCCATCTGCAATTGCCGTGGGAAACCCAGCATCCCGAACTGGCCCATTGGTTGCGCCAGCGCTCGCTGGCCGAAGCGGAAAGCAGCCATAACCAGCCTCACCACTTGCCGGCGCCTGCGCCTTTCCCTGAGCTGGCCATGCAGTCGCTGAATCTCAGCGCTGTGGATAACTTACCATCCCGCCCGCTACCCGCCGCCTGCCATCGCCTGAACGTCGATGTACCCGGCCGCAAATGGCAGCAGATCGAAGCCTTCGGCGCCGCGCTGCAATTTCGCCAAACCCCCGAACACTGGCTCGACTGGTGTGCCGGCAAGGGCCACCTCGGCCGCCGCCTGTTGCAACCCGGGCAGCAACTGACCTGCCTGGAATACGACCCGGCCCTCATCGCCTCAGGGCAAGCCCTCAGCGAACACCATCAATTGCCCGTCACCCATCGCCTGCAAGATGTGATGGCCGACGTACAGATCAGCCGCGACCAAACCCCGGTGGCACTGCACGCCTGCGGCGATCTGCATGTGCGCCTGCTCCGGCTGGCCAGCGCCGCCGGCTGCCAGCAGTTGGCCGTGGCGCCCTGCTGCTACAACCGCATCCGCGCCGAGCAGTACCCGCCGCTGTCGATTGCCGCCCAGGCGTCGTCACTGCATTTATCGGTGGAAGACCTCGGCCTGCCGCTGAGCGAAACCGTTACCGCAGGCGCGCGGGTGCGCCAGCAGCGCGATACGTCGATGGCCAGGCGCCTGGGCTTTGATGTTCTGCAGCGGCAACTGCGCGGGAGCGATGCTTACCTGCCCACTCCGTCCCTGCCCGCGAGTTGGCTGGCCAAGCCGTTCGCCGACTACTGCCGCGAACTGGCGGCCCTCAAGGGATTATCCACAGGGGAACAGGATTGGTCGGCACTGGAGGCCCAAGGCTGGCAGCGCTTGGCGCAGGTGCGAAACCTGGAATTAGTGCGTGGTCTGTTTCGGCGCCCGCTGGAAATGTGGCTGGTGCTGGACCGGGCATTGTTTCTCGAAGAAAACGGTTACAGGGTTCAAGTCGGCAGCTTCTGCGAAACACCGCTCACCCCGCGCAACCTAATGCTGCTCGCCGAGCGCAATTAAAGGGCATTTTGTCGCAGCGTGCCCTGTGGATAACTCTGTTGATGGAATTCTGGCAGAGGCCCTGCCGGCAAGCTTCGCGGGGCAAAATGCTGACTGGTCATTTTTTGTTCACAAAATAAAACGCACGCAAAACAGGCAGTTGCAGCGTGATGAGAACCGCTCCGCAAAATTGCGGTTTGATGACAGGTCGAACCAACCGATTGTGCATAAGCATCTGAGGTTAGCGGCATAACCCGGGCTTTTCAGTGGGCAACCAGCAGGCGGCAAAGCGCGTTTATATCGTCACAGGCCATGCTTGCGGCTTGGTTATCCAGCGGATCGCTGCCAAAAGCCAGGGCCTCGCTGATCGCCGGATCCCGATGCACCACCTCCAACAGGCTGTCACCCAGGCGCTTCCTGAACACCTCGACCATGTCCAGGCTAAAGCCCGAGGTCTCGTCGAGTTGGTTGATCACGAAGTGGCAACGCAGCGCCGGCCGATCATCAAGGTGTGGCGCCAGCAACTGCTCCATCTGCTCCAGGGTGCCAAGGGAAGCCGCATCCGCCTGGGCGATGACCAGCACCACATCGGCCACGTTCAGTGCCTGATGCAGGTAGACGTTATTACCCGCCGGGGTGTCGATGATCACCGTGTCCTGCTCACCCAAGCCCAGGGCCGACAAATGTTGCGCCAGCCAATGCGGCTCCTGTTTCAGCCAGCGCTGGAGGTCTTCCTGCTGACGGATATCGGTTTCGCCAAACGTGATCACCTGGCAACCGGCAAAGCCTGAATGAAGGATCTGGCTCCAGCGCTCGTTGTGCAGGCTGGTGCGCCCGATGCCGGGCAAGGTGTGGCCCAGGCCGAAGTGGTGATAGAGCGCGTTTTGCGGGTCCAGGTCCAGCGCCACCACTGGCTGCCCCAGGCGCTGCAAACCGCTGCTCAGCGCGGTGGCCAGGGTGCTGCGGCCGACGCCGCCATTGACCGAAACCAGCGCTACCACCTTCGCCCGGATGTTCGCGGCTTCGCGGGACTGCTCGTTGGCACAAGGGGAATGTCGGGAGAACGACGCGCCACTGCCCATATTGAGGCTGGCACTGTCGTCGACCGGCATGTCTTCGAAGAACTGCAGCATCGAATCCATCCCTTGAACATCACTGGCAGTCGTCTTATCGAACAACGAAAAAAGATCATCGGTACGGCTCATCGCCAACACTCCCTCACGACGCATCTTAAAGACGTGAAAGGTCAGCTGTACTGATGCTTACCGCAGGTCTTTTTGTGGGCGCCTTTGTGTACGCATTCTGTGACAAAGGAATGAAGGTGTCATTATTTTGGTGTTTCTGAAGAAATCTTTAAGACGAGCGGTAAATGGTCAATTTACTGACTAATCTTTATCGGGTCGTAAGGTGTTTGCAAATCCCGCTCCGGGATCTCCCAGATCAGCAGCTTGGGCGGCGTCTGCTTGAACGCCGGGCTGTCGAAATAAGCCTTGGCGGCGCCTGAAAATTCGCCGCCGTCCTTGCTGAAGTTACCCACCGGAGCGTTCAGGGCTTTTTGCAGGAAACCCACGAAATTCGAATTGCGCGAAAACGAGGTACCGATCAGCGCCACGTTCGGCAGGCCGGCGTCACCAAACAAATCGTCAGGGTTACTCGACGCCGCCGGGCCGTTCTCATGCGCGGTGCTGGCCGCAACCTGCTCGCCCAACGGCTGTAACTTCGGCGGCAACCAATCGAGACCGGCCAGGCGCACCAGGTCACCCGGTCGCGGTGCGAGCGGTGCCTGGGTAATGTCGAAGGCTTGCTCCGGCGTGGCCTGGATACCGCGCTGCTGGATGCGCAGGGCCACGGCGCGGGCGCCGGCATTCGAGCCGATTTCGCTCCAGTGCGTGTCGGTACGCAGGTAGGCATCCGGGCCGAGGGGTTTCAGGGTGTCGGTCAAATCCAGTACTTCAACGCCCGCCGTTTGCAACAGCATGCTCCATTGCTGGATCCGGCCATCCAGCACGGCCGGACGATACAAGCCGCAACGCTGGGCAGCGGCGATACGGGTTTTATCCGGCACCACCATCACTTGCAGATCAATACCGCGCTGGCCCAGCTGCTTTTTCAGGTCGATCACCGCGTCGGCCTTGGTGCGCGCATTGTCTTCGGCGTGGCGGTTGAGCTTCAGCTCATCGCTGATAAACAGCCAGCCCGGGCAGCCCTGGCGCACCCGCGGCCCGGTGTCGCCGAACGCCAGCCAACTGGCGCCGCGCTCCAGGTTTGCCGCTTCGATGGCCATCGGTGCCTTGGACAATTCCTTGGCAAACCGATGGGTCACTTCACCGTGCAGCAGCATGTCGCTGTCGACCTTGGGCGGCAGGAAACTCACCGGCCCCTTGACCATCAGCCAGACGCAAGACAACAGCCCCGCCGCCAGGAAAGGCACCAACACCCAGCCCGCCAGGGGGCTGGTGCGGACGGCCAATTCACTCGGTGGGGTCGGCGCGGTAGGGGCGGGCATCGTCAGGCTTCCTTAGAACTGAAAGTACAGAAACGGTACGGCATCGCGGCTGGCAATCAGCGCGAACGACAACACAAACCCGGCAACCGGCCACAGGGATGCGGCCACCACAAACCAAGGCTGCGTACCAAAACGCTGCTCGCAGCGGGTCTGCCAGATCGGCGCGACGATGCACACCAAACCGAGCAACGCGGCCATGCCATGAGCCGGGCGCATGGCCACGGCCAACGCATCACCCAAGGCCATGCCATGCATGCCGAATTGGCCGGCGTACATGGTCAGTGCCGAATGGAAGTCCGGTGCGCGGAACAGCGTCCAGGCCAGGCACACAAACAGCAGCGTCAAGATGTGCGACAGCACCGGCGGAATGCTCGGCAGGCTCGAGCGCGACCACGCCCGGTCAATGCACAACGCGATACCGTGGGCCGAACCCCACAACAGGTAGTTCCAACTGTCGCCGCCATGCCACAACCCGGCAATCGCCATGGTCAGGAACAGGTTGCGGTAGGTACGCCATACGCCATCGCGGTTACCGCCGAGGGCGATGTACAGGTAGTCCCGCAGCCAGCTGGACAACGACAAATGCCAGCGCCGCCAGAAGTCCTGGATGCTGCTGGCGAGGTACGGCCGGTTGAAGTTTTCCGGGAAGTGGAAGCCCAGCATCAAGCCCAGGCCGATGGCCATGGCACTGTAGCCGGCGAAGTCGAAAAACAGTTGCAACGAGTACGCCAGGCAGCCGATCCAGGCATCCACCAGGCTCGGAGTTTCCAGGTGGAAGGCGATGTCCACCAACGGCGACAAGGTGTCGGCCACCAGCACTTTCATGCCCATGCCGATCATGAAACGCCGGGCGCCAAGGCTGAAATTCGGCCAGTTGAAATAACGCTGGTTCAGCTCGCGCCGCACCCAGTCATAACGAATGATCGGGCCCGCAATCGAGTGGCCGAACATCGAGATATAGGTCGCGTAATTGATGAAGCTGCGCTCCACCGGCACCGTGTGCCGATGCACATCCACCAGGTACGAAATCGCCTGCAGCACGATGAACGACAACCCGGCCGGCAACGCCACGCGCTGCCAATCCAGCGGCATCGCGCCGTACCAGGTGATCACCTCACTCACGGTGCCCGCGACGATGTTGGCGTACTTGTACCAACACAGCACCGCGGTGTTGAACACGATCAACGCGATCAACAGCCGCACCCGGCCCTTGCCGTCTTCACGGGAACGGTCCACCAGCAAACCGCCGACCCACGCCACCACGGTCAACACCATGTGCAGGAACAGGAACAGCGGGCTCAACCAGCCGTAGAACAGCCAGCTGCCGATCAACAGGATGACGTTGCGCCAGCCCGGACGGGCCAGCGCATAAATCAACAGGAAGGCCGGCAGGAACAGCGTGAGGAATTCCAGTGAGGCAAAGACCATGGTGGTGTCGGGCCCGATCAGTTAGCGAGCGTGTCGGAGGTAAACAGCAACCTCGAACCGGCGGCCGATGGCAGTGCGAGCACGCTGTAGCGTTCGCCGGCCTTGAGGGTGAAGGTCAGCGGCTGGCCCACCGGCGCGTTGGCGCACTTGAGCTGCACCGACAGTTCCACCGGGTTGATCATGCGGCGCGAAATCGAGCCTTCGGCGACCTTCTTGAACAGTTCGGCTTTTTGCGCCACGGCTTCCAGGCTCGCGTCGACGCAGGCGGCGTCGGCGTTGATAAAGGCCAGCGAGGCCTTCAGTGCGTTGAAGTCATCCGGCTGTTCGTGGATCACCAACTGGCGCGTGCCGCCCTTGGCGTCCGGCACCGCCACTACGGTGGCGAACTCGCCCGGCGCGACGGTCACGGCCAGCTCGGAATCCTTGCCGCCCTGGCTCAACACGCCCTTGATCGGGGTCTTGCCGCCCGACACCGGCAGGTAGTCAGACACCAGTTTGTCGCCACCCAACACCAGGCTGGCCTTGGAACCCTGGGGCAGCAATTTCAGTTCACCGTCGGTGCCGTTGGCCAGGCGCAGGAAGGCCGAATCCTTCTCCGGGCCGGTGGGGTAAAGCGGGATGTCGGCGCTGTAGGCACTGACGCTGGCGAGCAAGGTCGCCAGGCCCAGGGTGATCCGTTTCATTATTGCGCTCCTTTGCCCACGGCGGCCGGTGGCAACTTCGCCAGGGAGTCGCCGATCGCCTTGGCCCACTTCTGGTAGCCGTCGATGGTGAAATGCTGGCCGTCGGTGGTGATCCACTGGCCCGGCTTGGAGAAGGTCAGCGAGTCGACGTAGGTGCACGGCGCCACGTTGGTGGCGAGGAACTGCGACATCACCTTGGTGCGCGCATCATCCTTCTTGTACTGCGAACCGACCTTGCCCCACGCCGGCCCGACCCACACGCACTTGGTGCCGGTTTCGGTGATGGCCTTGGTCAGGGAAGTCACGCTTTTCCAGGCCCAGACTTTCGGGAACTGCGGCTCCGGGTACGAGGCCATGGTGTCGGCGATGATGATCACCACCAGGTCCGGCTTGTCCTTGGCGATCAGGTCTTTGATCGGGGTGGTGCTCATGGCGTTCTTGCCGAAAATCTCGGCCTTGCCAACCGGCAGGCGCTCGGCACCGCACTCGACTTTCTTCGGCACGATCCAGTCGGCTGCACCGGCGCCGCACGCGCCGATGGAGTGAACCTTGGCGCCCTGGGCGGTGAGGTTGTCCTGCAGGGGGTTGAGCAGTGAATCAGGAAAGCTCATGTGACTTTCGCCCAATACCAGCAGGGTCAGGCCGGCAATAGCAGAAGCGGAAACAGGCATGGATGACTCCTATCAATCAATTCGAATAAGGGGAACGGTACGGACTGACCGGCAAGGGCATAGGCCCGCTCAGGTCTTCAAACAAGTAGCGCAGGTAGGCGTTACCGACGTACTGGCGATAGTCCTGGGCGTTGTCGAGACCGACTTCGCCACCCAGGTAAAAGCGCGAGCTGAGGCGGTATTCGGCGGCGGCGTTGAAGCTGTAGCCGATGCCGGTCTTGCTGTCCTTGGCGTATTTCGGATCGCCCCGGGTCGGGTCATTTTGGTAATCGCTATGCCCCGGGAAATAATCGACCGCATCTTGCTCGATATGCTGGATGCCCACCGAACTTTTTATCTGGTAGCTGAACCGATCAAAACTCTGCGCCCAGCGCACCGGCACACCCAGGGAGAAGAAGCGCTGCGGGCTGAAGTAACCGCCCTGGCCGTAGGTGTAGTAACCCTGGTTTTCCTTGAAGCCCATGACCGAACCGCTGATGCCGAGGGTCAGGGTGTCGGTCGGGGTGTTGCGCAGGTACCAGTAGATGCCGCTGCCCAGTTCCAGCCGGGTGTTGTCTTCGACGTTGTTGCCCAACAGCTCGTGCAACGAGGCGTAGCCATACACACCGAGCTTCTGGTTGTCGTAGCTCAGGTCGCCACGCCCGCCGTTGGCGGTCACGCCGCCCCATTTCTCGCCGGTACGCTTGTCTTCGGAACCGGCAAAGGAGGTCACACTGTCGGTGACCGGACGCCGCGAAACGTTGACCCCGTAACGGAAGTTGGAGCCCTGGGAGAACGGCCGCGAGACGCTGGCGCCACCGACGATGGTGTCGTACAGAAAACCCAGCGGGCTTACACCGATGTCGGCCTTGAGGCCTTCATCCGGGTTCTCCACGGCAACGGCCAGACCGACGCCTGTGTCGCTCTGGGAGCCCGCCGGGTTGGCCGTGCCACCGCCAAAGCGTGTGGCAGAGTCGCTCTTCACGCTGCCGGAACTCACATGCACCGGCGTCACGCGCAGCGCAACGTTCAGATCACCCACCGGCATCCGCGCTTCAAACGGCGCCTCGACGTCAGTGATTTTGCTCAAGCCGCTTTCGCCATTGTTGCTGCGAACGCTCAAGCCCTGCACCAGGTAACCGGTGCGATCCCGCAGGATCGTATCCAGCGCACGACGTGCCGGGCTGAGGTTGGCGGTGTCGAGTGCAGCAATGCTCGACGGTGGCTCGAACGGCTCGTTCCAGTTGTTCGACGCCGGACGCGCGGAGGCTGCCAGGGCATTGTCCGGCACGACATTGGTCGGTGCATCAATCGGCGGCGGCACGGCGCCGGCAACGGTCAGGTCGGTGACCTGGCGACGCTGGCCCGGCAAGCCGACGAAGGGGTTGTAAGGCACGCCCTGGGAGCCGGCCTGAGCCAATTGCGTCTGGCTCTTCTGGCTGTTCTCAATCGCCAACGCCTTGCGCAGCAGTGCAGCGGCTTCGTTGTTCTTGCCCAGCCCCTGATAGATGCGCGCAGCCGAGGTGAGGATCTCGGGGTTACCCGGCTCCAGGGACAGCGCCTTTTCACTGGCGCTTTCCGCCAGGCCACGATCACGGCCTTGCAGCGCGATATCCGCCAGGCCCAGTTGCAGGCGAGCGTTGTTCGGGTTCTGCTGAATCAGCGGCGCATAAAGCTCCATGGCCTTTTTGCTATTGCCGCTGGCCGCGTACATCCGCGCCAGGGCACCTACCGCCATAGCGTCGTTGGGACGCTGGGCAAGCGCCGGCGACAGCATGTCGTAGGCCGCGACCAGGTCGTTTTTCTCACGCAGGGCATCAGCCTGTTTGACCCGGTACAGGTAGATCAAATCGTCGTAACGCTGGCGACCGGTTTCACTCAGCGGCTTGCCCTGCACTTCACGCAGGATGTCGCCCGCCTCGGTGTAGTGGTTGGCCTTGAGCAGCACATTGGCGTACAGCAGTTTCTGGTCGACGGTCGGGTTCGGATTGTTATCCAGAACCTTCTGCATGATATCCAGGCCCTGCTGCGTCGCGCCGACTTCCACATAAGCGGCCGCCAGCACCGCCAGGCGCTCAGGCTTCTGCCGGGTCATGGCTTCACTGCGGCCCAGCAGCGCGAGGGCTTCCGGGCGCTGGCCACGGCGGGCGGTCTCGATGGCGATGTCGGTCTGCTTGTGCAGCGCGATATCGATACCCAGCTCGTTCATGTCAGCGGTACGTTGCCCCGCAGGGATACGCGCCAGGGTCTCTTCAGCCTTTTTCCACTCACCCAGCTCCGCCGACAGCAGCGTGCTGGTGTACAGCGCGTCCGGCTGGTTCGGCTGCTTGGCCAGCAAGCCGTCGATCAAGGCACGGGCGTTGCGAATCTGGCCGTCGCGCAGGTAAATGCGCGCCAGGGCGAAGCGTGTCCACGGGTTTTCCGGGTCGGCATCAAGGGCTTGTTTGTAGGCGGCTTGCGCGGCTTTCAAATCGCCCCGCTGCTCGGCCAGCTTGCCGACCTGGGTAGCGCGCAACGCGGTGATTTTCACACTCGGCGCGAACTTCGCGCGCTCGGCGGGCGACACCGAGTCGATCAGCTTCAAGGCTTCTTCCGGCTGCCCGGATTGGGACAGCACGTTGATCAAGCCGCTCAGCGCGTCCGGGTCGCCAGGATGACGGGCGAGCACTTTGCGGTAGCCGGCTTCGGCGGTGTCGAACTGATTGTCCTGGGCCTGGAAACCCGCCAGTGCCACGGCAGCGCCGGGCTGGCCAGGGTTCAAGCGTTCGGCCTGGGCCACCAGGTCGCGGGCCTGGCTGCCGCGCCCGCCACGCTGGGCGTCACGGGCCTGGTTGAGCAGGTTCCAGTAGCGCACATCATTGAGCGCCGACTGCCATGCCGCGCCACCCGGCAAACGGGTGGCCTGAACCAGGTAGCTTTCAGCCTCGCTGAAGCGCTGCTGCTGTTGACGCAGCACGCCCATGCCACCGAGGGCATCGACGTCATTGGGTTTTTCGTTGAGGCGCGCCGCCAATAGCGGCTCGGCGGTTTTCAGGTCGCCGTCATCCAGCGCCTTGAACGCCTTGGTCATCTGCGGATCACGCTGCCAACCGGCGCCGGTCTTGCCTTGGGCAATGCCCTTGTTCATCAGCGCACGGATTTCGCTGTCGTCCGGATGCGCCGCCAGAAACTGCTGGAACAACGGCACCTGGTCGCTCTTCGGCGGGCCGAGCCAGATCAGCGCAAAGCGCCAGGTTTCATCGGCGTTGCCGCCCACGTCGTTGTTCGGTGCCAGCTTGGCCAGGGCGCGGATGCCGTCGGCGCGGGTGGCCGGGTTACGCGCCAGATGCTTGGCCAGGAACAGCGCCACAATCGGGTCGTTCGGCCGCTCGCGAGACAAACGCTGCAAGCCGGCGATGGCCTCGTTCGTGCCCTTGGGCGTGAAGCCCAGGGTGTTGTAATACTCGCGGGCAAGCAGGCCCTGGGGCTGGCGCCCCTGGAAGATCTGGCGATACAGCGCCACCGCTTGTTCGCGCTCTTCTTCAGGCTCGCCGAGTTCACGGGCCTGTTCCAGCAACTTGGCGTTGGCCGGGAGGTTGACGGTGATGTCCTGCTCCAGCAGCAAGGCCTGGCGCGGTACCGGGCTCAACGCCTGCAAGCGGGCCAGGTACTTTTGCGCTTCGGCCGGACGCTGTTGTTGCACCTGGATCAAGCCGATGCCGTACAGCGCATCCGGCTGTTCGGGGCTCAGGCGCAGCAGTTTCTGCCAGGTCTCGAGGGCGCGTTCCGGGTTCTTTTTCGACTGCCAGTAATAGCCCTGCTCGATCAGCAGGTTTTGCGGGTCAGTGGTTTCGGCAAAGCTGGCGCTGGAAGCCAGGGCCGCCAGAATCGCAATGGCTAGCGTGTGACGGCGCATGCAGACTCCCAGGATAATTTCACCGTGCCGTCTTGTTCGAAACGGTACTTTTGATCAGCGAAGCCCTGGCCGAACAGGCTGAGCATGTAGTCGTAGTAAATCGGCTGGGCGCTGTCCGGGGCCGAAGGCGCGAGCGCCTTGGCGAGGGCGTCGTCGACTTTCTGCTTTTGCAATTGCGCCAGGGCGGTTTCGCCCCGGGCCTGGAAGAAGGCCATGGTGGAGGCCGAGAAACCCGTCGGCGTGTAGCCGTTGTTTTTCTCGACTTCACCGGTCAGCACGTGGACTTTCTCCGGCGGCAAACCGCTGACCGACGCAGCGGTGGCACGGGAAATCCCGCCCAAGGCCTTGAGCATCGGCGCGGCCAGCGGGTCGCTCTTGGCGGTCATGCCGGCCCAGAGGTAAGTGCGGATCGCGTCGTAGCTGCCCAGGTCATCGGAAAACGGGTCGACGATAAACAGCCCGGTGTTCGCGCTGGTGGCGCGATAACCGACCCAGTTGGCCGCCAGGCCATGGGGATTGCTCGGCAGGTCGGCGAGCATCTTCGCGTTGCTCTCGGCCACTTCGTTCCAGCCGGCGTTCGGGCGCTCTTTTGCAAAGCGGCGCAGTTGCGGCAGTACTTGATAGCTGGGGTTGAAGCGCCACAGGCCACCCGCGTGTGCATAGCCTACCGGCCCCGGCAACAGCATCTTGCCCAGGCCCGGTACGCGCACGATCAGGTTGCGTTCAACGTTGGCCAACACCAGTTGCGCGTCGCTGCGGTACTGCGGTGCGTTCCACACGCGCGCGGCTTCGAGCAACGCATAGGCCATCCACAAATCGGCGTCGCTGGCGGAGTTGCTGTCGATCGCGCCCCACTTGCCATCGTCACGCTTGCCCCACAGCCAGGCCGGCAGGTTCTGGCCGATGTCGGCGCCCGCCATGTTGGACTTGGTCCAGGTCCAGAGCTTGTCGAAGGTCGCCCGGTCGTTGCCCACCAGGGCAAAGAACATCGCGTACGACTGCCCTTCCGAGCTGCTTTCCGTCGGCTTCATGGACGAGTTCAACACCCGGCCATCGTCCTGGATAAAGCGCTTGGCATAGTTCTGCCACAGCGGCCAATCGCAGGTCTGTGCCTGGGCGGCACCGGCAAGCAATGTGCTGCCAATCACCGCCAGGATCGCGCTACGCAAAGGGTTCATGCCAACCGCCGTTTTGCACGGGCACGCAGTGCCAGGTAGATCAGGCAGGTCAGCACCAGCAGCCCCAGGAAGGTAATCGCCAGCATCCAGCCCAGGTTCTGGGACAGCTGCCATTGCATGAATTTGAAGTAGTTCAGGTCGCCGACGTAGTACTGCTGGTCCGCGACCAACGAGCTGATCTGCGTGCCCTGCACCACCGCCAGGCTGCCCTGGATCGAGTCTTTGTAGTCGTCACCGCCAATCAGCGCCGAGGTCGCTTCAAGCAGGCCCTGAGGCTGGTTGCTGGCGATCAGCACCACGCTGCGCCCGGCCTTGAGCGGCGATTGGAAGCCGGCGAACCAGGTGCTGTTGCTCAGGCCGCTGAAGGTGATGCCGGCATTGGCCGTATGCTGGTTGGCTGCGGCGTCCGGGCTGATCCAGCTGCGCACATAACGTGGCAGGTCAGACAACAGGAAGTGGTGTTGCAGGCCGTCACTGGTGGCCGGCAGGTATTGCTGCCATTGCTGCAGCAGCGGCTGGTTGCCGCCGGTGGCGAGCACCAGCAGGTCTTTGTCGGCAACGCTTTGCACGTCTTTGGCCTGCACCACTTTGACGGCGGTGGCCGGGTAGCCGGTGGACTCGCCGAAGCGGCCCATCACAGTCAGGTAAGCGCTCAATTCATCGGTGCCGACGTTGTCCGGCATCACCACCGCCGACTCCGAAAGGTCAGCCAGGCGGGTGAACGGGAAGCCGGAGTCGTTGAACACGCCCAGGTTCGGCATGGCGATAAAGTGCTGGTAGCTGCTCAGGTCCAGGCTCGAGTCCGGGTCAATCGCACCGCGCATGTTGTCGACGATGATGTCCCGGCATTCGCCTTCCTTGATGTAGTCGTACATGAAGCGCAGTTGCAGCTTGGACTTGGGCGAAGCCGAGCTGATCGGCAACAGGGTCGTCACTTCACGGGGCAGGGTTTCGTCTTTCTTCAGCTGGTCCAGCAGGCTCTGCCCGCCGCCCAGGTTGCTCACCGACGGCAACGCGACGGACTTCATGAACTGGTCATTCAGGCCGATTAGCAAGGAGGAGTTGGTGGACACCTGCTGCGGCGTGTAGCGGTATTTGACGTTGAGCGGCACGCCCTCTTCACGCCAGTTGAACAGGTCGGGCGGCAGGCGCAGGTCGACGCTGATCGGGCCCGGGTTGTAGCCGGAGACGTTGAGTTTTTTCAGTTCTACCAGCTCGCCAAGGCGTACCGGACGGTTGCTGGGCAGCCAGTTCGGCGCGTCGTAAGGGCTGCGCGGGGCCAGGGTGTCGAGCCTGGTGATGACCACGCTGTTGCCGGTCAACACCGGGTTGCCCAGCACCACGGCGGTGGCGGCACGCTTGAGTTCGGCGCCATCACGGCCGGAGACGATCAGCAGCTTGCCATTCGGGTCGTTGGGGTTGGTGATCAGGGTCAGGGTCGGCCCTTTAGGCTCAGGGACCGCCACACCGTGTACATCCACGGCCTGGGTACTTTGCACCAGCACGATGGCGTTGCCCTTGGCCGGAATCTCGCCAAGGGTGGTCGGGAACGTCGCACCCCGGTAGCTGGCCAAGCCGCCTACCCACGACGACAGCGCACCGGCAGCTTCCAGCGCGGCATTGTCTGGCGCGCTGGCAAACACGAATGGCAGGCTGACCTGGCGCGCATCACGCTTGTCGAAGAACGGCAGCGGCAACACCGACAGGTCGTCTTTCAAGACGATCGGCTGCACCTGCACTTTCAGCTCACTGCTGTTGCTGATCTTGGCCCACAGGCTGCTGTGCAGCGGGTCTTCACAGGACATGGTGTAGTGGCCGATGAACTGCAGGCTCAAGCGGTTGAATTCGGTGATCAGGTGCGCCGGAATCTGCACCAGTTTTTCCTGCTGGATACCTGCGCCTTCCTTGGGCAGCGGCAGGCTGGCGGCGACTTCGTCGTTGACCAGCACGTTGATCTGCGACAGGTCCGCCAGCAGCGCCGGCGAGTAGCTGTACTTGAGCAACAGTTGCGCGCCCTTCACCACTTCATCGGCACGGATGTCGAAGTTGACGCTGTCGGACGCTTCCACGCCTTGCAGGTTCATGGTGTCGCGACGGCCCAGTTGCTTGAGGGTCAGGCTGTAGCCGTCGTCAGTGCTCTGCACCGCAACAGCGGGTGCAGCGGCCTGTGCCTGCGAGCCCAGGCCCAGCAGCGAAGCGATCATCAGCGCGAGCACGCCGCGCGACTGCGGGCGGGCAAATAGTGTGGAAGTCATGGCTTGTCCATCAGCGTATCGAGCGGTTGTGAGGGAGTGCGGCGCAGGGCCAGACGCAATTCATGCAGCGTGGCGCGACCCAGGGTAAACAGGCCGCCGATGCCGATGGCACCGACTTCACGCAGGGCTGACAACGGTGTATCGGGCTGGCCGGCACCCCAACTCGCGGCCCAGGTGTCGGCGCGGGAAAACGTCAGGCGTACCAGTTCGCTTTGTTGGCGCAGGGACAGTGCATCGAATTGCGCGCCAATCTGCGCGCCCTTGCTGAACACCACCCGCGCCTGGAACAGGCTGTCTTGACCGTTGCGCGACAGCACCAACTGCAACTGTTCGCCCCGGGCAATCTGGTGCCCGTCGGCGAGGATCAGGCCGAAGCCGTTCTGCGAGAAATCCTGGGTCGTGCCTTTGAGCACACGACCGTCGGCGCAGATCACACTGACCGGCAATTTCGCGCTGACCCGCGGCTCGGAGCGCACTTGCCGCGCTTCGGAAGCCACCGCCACTGCAGCGCTGGTGATGATCAGGTTGTAGAGGGTCCAGGTCAGGTTGATCGCCACGGTGACCGCGGTGGACTCGTCGCCCCAGATCAATTGATACAGACCGAAGCACAGCCCGACCAGGTTCACCGCCAGCAGTACCAGGTACGGCCGGGCGAGTTTCCAGTCGAAGAACTGCTTGTCGATGATCCCGCCCTTGTCGGTGACGTTGAAGCCGCCCGCCTTGGGGTTGACCAATGCAACCAATACCGGCGGCAGGATGTACCAGGCCAGTACGGTCTCGTAGACCTCGTTCCAGAACGAGTGGCGGAAGCGCCCCTGGATCCGCGAGTTGGTCAGGCTCGAATGCACGAGGTGGGGCAACACATAGGCGACAATCATCAGCGCCGAGGCGTGGAAAATCTGCGCGCCGAAAATCAGGTAGGCCAGTGGCGCGGTGAGGAACACCAACCGCGGCAAGCCATAGAAGAAGTGCAGCATGGCGTTGGCGTAGCAGATGCGCTGGCCCCACTTCAGGCCTTTGCCCAGCAGCGGATTGTCGGTGCGGAAAATCTGCGCCATGCCCCGCGCCCAACGGATGCGCTGGTTGATGTGGCGTGACAGGCTTTCGGTGGCCAGGCCCGCGGCTTGCGGGATCGCCAGGTAAGCGGTGTTGTAGCCCAGGCGGTTGAGCTTGAGCGCGGTGTGGGCGTCTTCGGTGACGGTCTCGACGGCCACGCCGCCGATTTCCAGCAAGGGCTTGCGGCGGATCACCGCACACGAGCCGCAGAAGAACGTCGCGTTCCACAGGTCGTTGCCGTCCTGCACCAGGCCGTAGAACAACTCGCCCTCGTTGGGCACGGCGCGGAAGGTGTCGAGGTTCTTTTCAAACGGGTCGGGTGAAAAGAAGAAGTGCGGCGTTTGCAGCATCGCCAGCTTGGGGTCCTTGAGGAACCAGCCGAGGCTGACTTGCAGGAAGGAACGGGTCGGCACGTGGTCGGCGTCGAACAGCGCGATGTACTCGCCGTCGGTGACCTTCAACGCTTCATTGAGGTTGCCGGCCTTGGCGTGGAAATTGTTGTCGCGGCGGATGTAGTTCACGCCGATCTTGCGGCAGAAATCGCGGAAGTCGTCGCGACGGCCATCGTCGAGCACGTGGACGCGCAACTTGTCCTTGGGCCAGTCCATCGCCTGGGCGGCGAAGATGGTCAGTTTGACGATGCTCAACGCCTCGTTGTAGGTCGGGATGAACACGTCGACGGTGGGCCACTCCGACGGCTCGGTCTTGAGCCACACCGGCTCGCGGCGCAGCGGCCAGGCGGTTTGCACGTAGCCGAAGATCAGCACCACCAGCGCGTACAGCTCGGCGAGCACCAGGCCGTAGCCGAACAGCATGTCGAGCCAGGTTTCAAAACCCAGGGTGGAAGTCAACCGCCAGTACATGTAGCGCAGCGACGCCACCAGCGACAACACCACCAGCGCGAGGATCGCCATGCGCCCGGGAATCTTGCGCAGCACCAGCACCGCAAGGAAGCACACGGCAGCAAACAGGCATTGGCTATAGAGGTCCAGCGGGGCGCTGACAATGCTCACCAACAGCAAGGTGCCGACCACACAACTGATCACCACCAGCACTTTGCGCAGCGTATCGGGCCAGCGATTGAAGCGCGAAATCGCGGCGTCCAGCCGCTGCTCGGCGCGCCCCGGAGCGTGGGGCGTAGAGGACGTAGTGTCGGTCATGGAAGGTCCGAATCGATGCGTTCGAGCAGCGTGCGGCACAGGGCATGAATGTCCTGGCAGCCGAGACTGTTGACGGTAGGGTCGAGGGGATCGCGGCCGCAGGCCTGGGCTTCACTGAACACCGGGTCACGGTGGACCGTGCCGAGCAGTGCATCGCCGAGGCGGGCCTTGAACACTTCGGCCATGTCCAGGCTGAAGCGGTGGGCGCCGTCGAGTTGGTTGATCACGTAGTAACGCAGTGGCGGTTTTTCGCGCTCAAGGTACGGCGCCAGCACACTGTCCATCTGGGCCAGGGTGCTGAATGAGGAAACATCCGCCTGCACCGCCACCAACACCACGTCTGCCAGGGCCATGGCCTGGTGCAGGTACACCGTGTTGCCGGCAGGCACGTCGATCACCACCGTGTCCTGGCCATTCAACTGCAAGCCGGCCAGGTGCCGGGGCAGCCATTGGGCGTCTTCGCCGAGCCAGCGATTGAGGTTTTTTTGCTGGTCGTTGTTGGTCTCACCGAAGGCCACCAGGCGGCAACCGGCAAAGCCGCGCTCAGCCAGGCCTTCCCAGGACTCATTGCTCAAGCTCGTCGCGCCGATGCCGGGCAAATTCAGGCCCAGGCACAAGTGATGACGCAGGGCATTTTGCGGGTCCAGGTCCAGCGCCACGGCCGGGTGGCCTTGACGCTGCAAGCCGCTGGCAATGGCCGCGGTCAGCGTGCTGCGACCGACACCGCCCTTAAGCGAGACCACCACGATCACCTTGGGTGAGGATTGATCCGAGTACACCTCACCGGTCGGCCCTTCGACCACTTCGGGAGGTTGCAGGTGATCGGCTTCGCCCTGGGTCAGCTCTTCGAGCAAGCGCAGCAATGGCGCCGACGGCGGCTCATCCAGCGCGACGGTGCAAGCGGTTTGGGCCGGGATGGGCACGGCGTCGAAACGCTCGACCACCACGTCATCCTCAAGATAATCATGGACGGCGTACATCTCCCGGTAGCCATTTGGATTGGCGCCCAGCTTATTGAATAGTTTTGAAATATCGTCTGCGCGACTCACCCACGGCCCTCCCCGGTTATTACGCTTTAAAGGCGTTAAAAAGGTCAGCCCGTTGAGCTGACCTTGGTTTTTCTAGTTATGTGTTGGCTGGCGGCATTCTGTGATATCAGATTGATGGTGTCAGTATTTTGATGCTTTTGGACGAATTATTTCCGACGAGCGGCTGAGTGCCGTATTTTTGACTTATTTAGCGAATTTTATCATTTCCTTTCAGATCAGAAGCTTGCGGAGGCTTCTAACCATTTTCCTGGCCGCCTGGTCAGGAAAAATTGCTTAGCTGACGAATCAAATTACAACTTAGTAATTAACCGCCAACGTTCCGTGAACCGGGTTAAACGATTCCGCTATTTATATGACGCTTAATATTTCGAAACAGAATACGGTAACACTCACCTTATTCAAGGGAAAAACGATGACCGTTATGTCGAAAACATCTAAGAGAAAGACCCTGAGGCACTAATGCCTCTAATGGATATGTTTCTGTATCAAGTTGTATGCAATCCCCTTCTCAACACATGCCGAGGCAAAACGCCGGGTGCATGACACAGGCCGGATACCTCCCGGGCGCTCAATAGGCTCCAACGCAACACACACCCTATTGAACCTCAGAGGACACCACCATGAACCGCAACACCCTCATCGCCAGCAGCCTGTTTGCCTTGCTCAACGTTGCCGCCTTTTCGGCCCATGTCCAGGCCAGCCCCAAGCTGGATGTACAGCAAGTACTGTCGACCGTGGACGATGGAGGCGCGGCGTGTGGCGTGGTGAATGCGCGGATGACCTACCTGGATTCCCATGGGCAGAAGCGGGTGTTTGAGTACAAGAAGTTTGCCGACTCGTGCAACGAAGGCAACTAAAAAGCTGAACGACAAAACCTGTGGCGAGGGAGCTTGCTCCCGCTGGAGTGCGCAGCGCTCCCACTGTTTTGGGCCTGCCGCGCAGCCCAGCGGGAGCAAGCTCCCTCGCCACAAAACCTCATCTGAAGCTAAATGGGATTAACCGCGAATACGGTGCTCGGTGAACTCATAATCCTCCTGGCAATCGCCAGTCGGGTCCGCAGCCACACCAGGTACCGTTCTCGGTTTGAATCGGCTGGGTTTGCTGCGCATCGCGGAAAACGTGATGGTGAAGCGGCCGTCGGGCTTGAGGTTGTTGTTCCAGGACAGGAACTGGCACTTGCCGCTTTCTGCACGCAGGCCTTTCCAGTGATCCAGCGCATGGGATTGGCGGGGTTGGGGTGGCTGAAACGAGGCCGCGCAGAGAAAACCCGGTCGGTTGCAAAAATAGTCAGAATTCAGGGGTTTACAGATGCCTGCCAATCGCTATAATCGTCGCCCTAACACGCCGGTATAGCTCAGTTGGTAGAGCAACTGACTTGTAATCAGTAGGTCCCGGGTTCGACTCCTGGTGCCGGCACCATCCAAGGTTCCAGAGAAGGCTTTCAAAATCTCTGGAACCCCCGAAAAACCCGCCTTCTGGCGGGTTTTTTCGTTTTGGCGTTCCATCGGTTTCCGTCAGAAACTGGTGGATTCCAACCGTTTTAAGGGTAGAGTTTGGGATACAGGTCACTTCGATAAAAGGGAGTACCCTTATGTCGCGCACCACAGCTCCGCTCTCCGACGCAGCTTGCCGCTTGGCAAAACATACAGACCGCGCCTACAAGCTTTTCGACGGCGATGGCCTCTACCTCCTAGTCCAGCCCAATGGCCGCAAAGGCTGGCGGCTCCGTTACGTATAACCTGAC
>NZ_JBIUVK010000046.1:0-53223 GCF_044742865.1 Pseudomonas sp. NPDC087814
CCGAGCCTAGGCGAGGTGCCGAGTGGTGGGGCAAGAGCGTTTTGCTTACTTTTGCGCTGTTCAAAAGTGAGCCGCTGTAAGAGCGGAACCATAAGCCGCCGTTACCTAAATAACGGATATGTACCCCATCCCCCCTCAGGGCCGATACAAATGCGCATGTCCCGCACGATACAACGACGACTCACCAAAACTGTCACTGGCCAAAACCCGACCCACCAGAATCAACGCCGTACGCCGAAACCCCTTGGCTGCCACCTTCCCGGCAATATCCGCCAGCGTACCAATGGCCCAATCCTGATCCGGCCAGGTCGCCCGATGCACCACCGCAATCGGACAATCCTCCCCATAGTGAGGCACCAACTCAGCCACGATCTTCTCCAGATGATTCACCCCCAGGTGAATCGCCATGGTCGTCCCATGCTGCGCCAGGCTACTGAACACCTCACCTTCAGGCATCGCCGTCTTATCCGCATACCGCGTCAAAATCACACTCTGCGCAATGTCCGGCAACGTCAGCTCAGCCTCCAACAACGCCGCACAAGCCGCCACCGCCGTCACTCCGGGAATGATCTGAAACCCAATCCCAAGCTCCCGCAACAGCCGAATCTGCTCCCCAATCGCCCCGTACAAACTCGGGTCCCCGGAATGCACCCGCGCCACATCCTGGCCTTTCTCATGGGCCGTCTTGATCAGCTCGATGATCTGCTCCAGATGCAACTCGGCACTGTTGACCACCAGCTCAGCCTGATGCCCCTCAAGCACCGCCGCCGGTACCAGCGAGCCGGCATAGATAATCACCGGGCAACTGCGAATCAGCCGCTGCCCCTTGACCGTGATCAATTCCGGATCGCCTGGGCCTGCGCCGATGAAAAAGACAGTCATGGATTCATTCCTGTGAAAAAAAGCACGCGAGCAGCCTTCCAGATGAAGATTGCTCATGATCAAAGCTGACGATTATCGGGAATTCAGCCGGCGCAAGCCAATGCAAAGGTGGCCTGGGCGGTTTTTTTGCGGGTGATCAGGAGGGTGGCAGGGCTTTGAGACAGTTGTTCTGCCAGGGCCAGGGCGGCACTTTCAGCAATGCCGTAGCAACCGGTATAAGCAAAAACCGTCTCGGACTTATGGCTCAGTCGATCTTCATAGGGCGCCAATTGCTCCGCACTGAAAAATACCAACGGCAAATCCAGAACCTGAGCCAGTGCCAGCAACCCCGGCTCATCCCGCTTGCGATCAAGACTGGCCAACGCAGTGATGCGCTGACGTTCAATGCCACCCTCGGTGAGGGCGGCGTTGAACAGTTCAAGCAGGATGTCGACAGAACAACCCCGCTGACACCCCAGGCCAACCGCCAGGATCATGCCGAATACTGACCATCACGGTTACGGCGAAACAGCCAGGCACTGATCAAGCCCAGCGCCAGCCAGAAGGCAACGTTGGTCAACTGCGAGGCGATCTTGAATTGAGCTTCCAGAGCCTCCGGTGCCAACATCGAGTGGACTTCCGGCTGTGGTGCGCCAATCACATGGGGCACAGCCAGGATCGCCACGCCCAGGATTTTCAGCAGCCAGTTACGACCGAACACGATCAGCGCGATACCGGCAGCGGTAGAGGCGGCAGTGCCGATCCACCAGATTTGCCGTTGCGCCAGGTCTGCCGCCGCAGTCCCCGGCAATTCAGGCGGCAAGCCCAGGGTCGGCGCCAACACAAAGGTGGCGTAACCGGCCAGGCCCCATAGCAGGCCTTGGGCCGTACGGGTCGGTGCACGCAGGGTGTACAGGCCGGCAAGCATCAGGGCAAAACCTACGGCGACCACCAGGTTACCGCCCGTAGTCGACAGCACACGCTGCCAGCCATCTTCCGGCTCCCAGGCTTCAGCGTCGTGGGTGTGGGCCGTGGCATCGGCATGTTCATGCACTTCGGTCGCGGCCGGGGCGTTTTCGAAGGTCTCCGCCTGCAGGATCAGCGGGGCAACCCAGAAGCTTTGCAGCAAGGTCAGCAGCAAGGCGGCCAGGAGGCCGGTGAAACCTGCGGTTTGGGCAATACGCTTGATCATGTCGGCAGGTCTCAGTGGCACGGGAACGCAGCGCTGTGGCGGGTATCGTGGGCGGCGTTGTGCACCGCTTCGATGTGCGAGAAACCGGCGAAATACACCAGGCACGCGCCGAGGATCGACGCGCCGATGGCGGCAGTCAGGCGTTGGCTCAGGGTGGCGGTGGTGCTGGCGGTAGAGGCGGTGCTGCTGATGATCGACATGGCGCGTCCCTTCAGGGTTTCAGGGTGACACGAGCGCATGAAAACCCCGCGAGCCAGGCACGCAGGGTTCTGAACAGCGCCCGCCCACCGCGGGTTTGTTATCTGATTTTTTCGGGCCGGTCTCCGGGCTTGCGAGGGGCCTGGGCCTTGAAAGCATCACCTTCCCATGCCGTAGAGGCACAGTGGTTTTGATGCTTCACTCGCTTACCGTTGCGGGGGCAGCACCGGACTCGTCACGCCCTTGAGTAAAGGAACATGACTCACCGGTTTCCCGTTTCACCCTGTGAAGGGCACCCGAAACAAGATGTGTAGGAGAGCATGGGCGGGCGATGGGCGTCAAATCGCCGGGTTATTGCCAGCGTTTGAACAGCACGCTGGCATTCACGCCGCCGAATCCAAACCCATTGGAAATCGCGTATTCAATCGGCAACGACCGAGCTTGGCCCCGGACCATATCCAGCCCATCGGCGGCGGGGTCCGGGTTATCCAGGTTGAGGGTCGCCGGGGCAATCTGGTCGCGCAGGGCGAGCACGGTGAAGATCGCCTCGATCCCGCCCGCGGCGCCCAACAGATGGCCGGTCGCCGACTTGGTGGCGCTGATCGCGACGCTGGCATTTGCACCGAACAGCGTATTGATCGCTGCCAGTTCGCCGTTGTCGCCTACGGGGGTCGACGTGGCATGGGCGTTCAAGTGCTGGATCTGTGCGGCGCTGATCCCTGCCTGCGCGATCGCCAGTTCCATTGCCCTGCGTGCACCCGAGCCATCTTCCGGGCCCGAGGTCATGTGATAGGCGTCGGCGCTGGTGCCGTAGCCCACCAGCTCTGCGATAGGCGTCGCCCCGCGAGCCAATGCATGCTCCAGTTCCTCGATCACCAACAGCCCGGCACCTTCGCCCATCACAAACCCGTCGCGGCCTTGATCGAACGGGCGGGAAGCCAATGCCGGCGTGTCGTTGTAATCGCTGGACAGCGCACGCGCCGCCGCGAAACCGCCGAGGCTGACCCGGTGGATGCAGGCTTCGGCGCCGCCACACACGGCGATGTCGATTTCGCCGGCACGGATCATTCGCGCAGCATCACCAATCGCCTGTACGCCGGCGGCGCAGGCAGTGACGGGGGAGCCCAGCGGACCTTTCAGTTGATGCTGGATCGACACGTGCCCGGCCGCCATGTTGCCGAGGAATGACGGGATCGTGAACGGCGACAGGCGGCGAGGCCCTTTGCTGTCAGCCGTACGAACGGCCTCGGCAATCGCGGGAAAACCACCCACGCCGGAGGCGATGATTGTCGCCGTACGTTCCTGCTGCGATGGCGTCTGCGGACTCCAGCCTGCCTGGGCCAGGGCCTCTTGCGCGGCGGCCAGGGCAAACACGATGAACCGGTCCATCTTGCGTTGTTCCTTGGCCGGGATGACAGTGTCCGGGTCAAAGCCGGCTTCAGGGTCCTGGATGCGGTCCAACACTTGGCCGCCGATGCTGATTGCCAGGTCGCCGATCAATGCCTCGGGTAGCCTGCGAATCCCGGATTCACCGGCCAGCAGGCGCTTCCAGGTCTGTTCCACGCCGGTTGCCAGCGGTGTCACTGCACCCATGCCGGTCACAACAATTCGCTTACTCATGATCGCTTAGCTCCGCAAATTTCAGGTTGGTAGCAATGCATGGACGAAACTATCATTATGAAAGTAACATCCGATAGCTGAAATTTCCGTAGCCGCCCCACAGAGGAACTGCAATGCAACGTAAGTCGCTGGTGAATGCCGAATGCCCGGTAGCCCGTGGAGTGGAACGGGTAGGCGAGTGGTGGAGCATCCTGATCATGCGCGACGCGCTGCAAGGGTTGCGGCGTTTTGACGAGTTTTCCCAGAGCCTGGAAATCGCTCCGAATATGCTCACCCGCCGGCTCAACAGCCTGGTGGAAGCGGGGCTGCTGGAACGCCGGCAATACAGCGAGCGGCCGCCCCGTTTCGAGTACGTACCGACGCCGGTTGGCGAGGATTTCCGGGTGGTGATCATGGCGTTCATCGGCTGGGGCAACCGCCATTTCGCCAACGAAGGTGAAAGCCTGCAATTGGTCGACCGGAAAACCCGGCGCCCGGTGGAAGTGGCGGTGGTGGACGCCGACGGTGCGCGTGTGTCCGTCGAGCAATGCAGCGTCCAGGCCGGGCCGGCGGCGAGCGAAGGCATGCTGGAGCGCCTGGCGCTGCTTAGTGCCAAACGCTCGGACATTGACCCGTCCCCGCGCACTGCGTAGCCTTGCACCTTCGAGGTTCTTCGGCCCAGGCCGAAGCTAAGAAGGGAACGCGGTCAATGCCGCGGCTGCCCCCGCAACTGTAAAGGGTTTATCTGACTGCCACGCCACTGCCTGAACAAGGCGGGAAGGCGCAGCCAGCGCCGGCATCACCGCCGGCAAGCCCCAAGCCAGGAGACCTGCCTCGCAACCGATTTTCTACTTCAACCGGGCGGGGTGATCCGGTGGCGAATTCTGCTTCTGCGCACCTGCGCAGGGCCACTCGTCCCGTATGCCCGCCCCAAAGGGCATCCGATGAAAACACTGGCCAAACTCCCCGTCACCATCGTTACCGGCTTCCTCGGCTCGGGCAAGACCACCTTGCTGCGCCACATGCTGGATAACGCCCAGGGGCGCCGCATCGCGGTGATCGTCAACGAGTTCGGCGAGCTGGGCATTGACGGTGAAATCCTCAAGCAATGCTCCATCGGCTGTACCGAAGAAGAGGCGAACGGCCGCGTCTACGAATTGGCCAATGGCTGCCTGTGCTGCACGGTCCAGGAAGAGTTCTTCCCGGTGATGCGCGAACTGGTGGCCCGTCGCGGCGACCTCGACCATATCCTCATCGAAACCTCGGGCCTGGCCCTGCCAAAACCCTTGGTCCAGGCATTCCAGTGGCCGGAAATCCGCAGCGCCTGCACCGTTGACGCCGTGATCACCGTAGTCGACAGCCCGGCCGTGGCGGCCGGTACTTTCGCCGCCTTCCCGGACCAGGTTGATGCCCAGCGCAAACTCGACCCGAACCTGGACCACGAATCGCCGCTGCACGAGCTGTTCGCCGACCAACTGGCCAGCGCCGACCTGGTGATCCTCAACAAGTCCGACCTGATCAGCCCTGAAGACCTGGCCCGTGTGCGCCTGGAAGTGGCAGAAGAACTGCCGCCGGCGGTAAAAATCATCGAAGCCAGCAGCGGTCGCCTGCCGCTGGATGTATTGATCGGCCTGGGCGCGGGCTCGGAAGAACACATCGATGGCCGCCACAGCCATCACGATCATCACCACGAAGGTGAAGACGACCACGACCACGATGCCTTCGACTCCATCTCCATCGAACTGCCCCAGGCCGACGAAAGCCTGCTGCTGGACGCCCTGACCCAACTGGTGGTCAAGCACGGCATCCTGCGGGTCAAGGGCTTCGCGGCGATCCCGAACAAACCGATGCGCCTGCTGATCCAGGGCGTGGGCACGCGTTTCGACAAGCACTTCGACCGCGCCTGGCGCGCCGATGAGCCGCGCGCCACGCACCTGGTGCTGATCGGCCAGGAACTCGACGCCGCCTTGCTCGAAGCGCAACTGCGCGCTGCCCTCAGCGTTTAAACCATGCATCTGCTCAGGACCCAGCCCGGCGGTTTCGTTTCGGATGACAACATCGCCGACCTTGGGCAAACCCCCGCCGAGCTGGTGATCCTGTGCAGCGGTGATTCCAGCCTGGCGCTGCTGGCCGAAGCGGCCCAGCAGTTGCCCGATGATTACCCGAGCCTGCGCCTGGCCAACCCGATGCAGGTGCAGAACCATGCTTCGGTCGACCTGTATGTGGATGAGGTGCTGCGCCACGCCAAGGTCATCCTGATTTCGCTGCACGGCGGCATCGGTTATTGGCGCTACGGTATCGAGCGCCTGGTGGAGTTGGCCGAGCGCGGCGTGCAACTGATCCTGGTGCCGGGGGATGATCGCCCGGACCCGGAACTCAGTGGCCTCAGCACCGTGGGCGCCGAGGAACGTGACCGGCTCTGGCACTTCCTGCGCCAGGGTGGTTTGGGGAATGCGCTGGATTTCTATCGTTGCCTGGCCGCCGGCTACCTTGGCCGCGATTACGCCTGGAGCGAGCCGCAAACCCTGCCGCGCACGGCGATTTATCATCCGCATAAAGCCAATGCCCGTCTCAACGATTGGCAGGCTGACTGGCAAGCTGATTTTCCCGTGGCGGCGGTGCTGTTCTACCGCTCCCATTTGCAGGCGGCCAACACCGGCTTTATTGATGTTTTTTGCCAGCGCTTGCAGGCCGCGGGTCTCAACCCGCTGCCGATGGCGGTGGCCAGTTTGAAAGAGCCCGGCTGCCTGACCGCGGTCGAGGATTTGCTGGACGAGGTGCACGCCTCGGTGATTCTGAACACCACCGGTTTTGCCCAGTCCAGCCCCGAAGCGCCGCACCTGCGGCCGTTTCGCCGCAATATTCCGGTGATCCAGGCGATTTGCGCCCAGGACAACGAGCCCGGCTGGCAGGCCAGCGAGCAAGGCCTCGGCCCACGTGACCTGGCGATGCACATCGCGTTGCCGGAACTGGACGGGCGCATCATCAGCCGGCCCATCAGCTTCAAGGACCTGGCCTGGCGCAGTGAGCGCAGCCAGTCGGATGTGGTGTGCTATCGCGCACAGCCGGAGCGCATGGACTTTGTCGCCGAACTGGCGCGGCGCTGGGTCGAACTGGCGCGGGTGCCGAATGGCGAAAAGCGTATCGCGCTGATCCTCGCCAACTACCCGACCCGGGACGGACGTATCGGCAACGGCGTGGGTCTCGACACCCCAGCCGCCGCGCTGAATATCCTGCGGGCACTGAAAATCCAAGGTTATCCGCTGCCGGACGAGCTGCCGGAAAGCGGAACGGCACTGATCCAGGCGCTCTTGGGCGGCGTCAGCAACGACCTGGACAGCCTCGACTTGCGTCCGTGTCATCAGAGCCTGGCGCTGGATGACTACGAGGCGATGTTCAACCGCTTGCCCGAGTCCAATCGCCAGGCCGTGTTGGCACGCTGGGGTACACCTCATAGCGATCCAATGTTCCGCGACGGCCGCATGATGATCGCGGGCCTGCGTTTGGGCCTGACCTTCGTCGGCATCCAGCCGGCCCGGGGTTACCAGGTGGACGCGAGTGCGGTCTATCACGACCCGGACCTGGTGCCGCCCCATGGCTACCTGGCGTTCTACTTCTGGTTGCGCCACACCTACGGCGCCCACGGCGTGATCCACGTTGGCAAGCACGGCAACCTGGAATGGCTGCCGGGCAAGGGCGTCGGGCTTTCCGAGAACTGCTGGCCCGACGCACTACTGGGGCCGCTGCCGAATATCTACCCGTTTATCGTCAATGACCCGGGCGAGGGCGCCCAGGCCAAGCGCCGCACCCAGGCCGTGATCATCGACCACCTGATGCCGCCGCTGACCCGCGCCGAAACCTATGGGCCGCTGCGCGACCTGGAGTTGCTGGCCGACGAGTATTACGAGGCACAACTGCTCGACCCACGACGTGCCCGCGAACTGCAAAAGGACATCCTCAAGCTGGTGCGCGAAACCCGCATCGACCAGGAACTGGCCCTGGACGAAAACCTCGACAGCGACGCCGATGCGGCGATCTGGCTGCCGCGCCTGGACACCTACCTGTGTGACTTGAAGGAGTCGCAGATTCGCGATGGCCTGCACATTTTCGGCGAGTCACCCGAGGGCCGCTTGCGCATCGACACCTTGCTGGCGTTGTTGCGTATTCCGCGTGGCGATGGGCGGGGGCCGCAATCGAGCCTGCTGCGGGTATTGGCCAAGGCCTTCGACCTGGGCTTCGATCCGCTGGACTGCGCCCTGGCCGAGCCGTGGACGGGGCGCCGGCCAGTGGTGTTGCAGAAGATCGACACGCAGTTGTGGCGCACTGCCGGCGACACCCGTGAACGCCTGGAGCTGTATGCCGCTCGCTTGATCGAGCAGGCGCTGGAAGGTGCCGTGGAGCAGCTTGAAGAGCCCGGCTGGGAAGACGTCAAGGCGGTGATCGAGAGCTTGCGCATCGTCGTCGCGCCACGCCTGGATGCCTGCGGCCCGGCGGAAATGCGCGGGTTGCTGGATGCCTTGAACGGGCGCTTCGTCCCGGCCGGGCCCAGCGGCGCGCCGAGCCGGGGCCGCCTGGACGTGTTGCCTACCGGTCGTAACTTTTTCTCGGTGGATGTGCGCAACCTGCCCACCACCACTGCCTGGCGCATCGGCTTCCAGTCGGCGAACCTGATTCTTGAGCGTCACCTGCAGGATCATGGCGACCACTTGCGCCAGCTCGGCCTGTCGGTGTGGGGCACCGCCACCATGCGCACCGGTGGCGACGATATCGCCCAGGCCATGGCGCTGATGGGCGTGCGCCCGGTATGGGCCACGGGCAGCCAGCGGGTGGATGACTTTGAAATCCTGCCCATCAGCCTACTGGACCGGCCACGGGTGGATGTGACCTTGCGCGTGTCGGGCTTCTTCCGCGATGCATTCGCCAACCTGATCCGCCTGTTCGACGCGGCGGTGCAAGCCGTGGCTGCGCTGGACGAACCGGATGACCTGAACCCGCTGGCGGCCAAGGTGCGCAGTGAGCGAGAGGCCTTGCGCCTGTCGGGCCTGGACGAGGACGCGGCGGCGAAGCAGGCCGGTTGGCGGATCTTCGGCGCCAAGCCCGGTGCCTATGGTGCCGGCGTGCAGGGCGCGATTGATGGGCGCTTGTGGCAGAGCCGCGAAGACCTGGCGGAGGTTTACCTGAACTGGGGCGGCTACGCCTATGGCGGCTCCGACGAAGGCACCGCCGCCCGCGAACAGTTTGCCCAGCGTTTGAGCCAGGTGCAGGCGGTGTTGCAGAACCAGGACAACCGCGAGCATGACCTGCTCGACTCCAATGATTACTACCAATTCCAGGGCGGCATGCTCGCCGCCGTGGAAACCCTGAGCGGCGACAAGGCCGCCAGCTATCATGGTGACCACAGCCAGCCGGACTTGCCGAAAGTCCGCACGTTGAAGGAAGAGTTGAACCGGGTGATTCGTGCCCGGGCGGCCAACCCGAAGTGGATCGAAGGGGTGAAGCGCCACGGCTACAAAGGCGCGTTCGAGATGGCGGCCACCGTGGATAATCTGTTCGCGTTCGACGCCACGACGGCGTTGATCGACGATCATCAATACGCGTTGCTGGCGGATGCCTACTTGCTGGACCCGGACACCCGCGCCTTTGTGCAGCAGCACAACCCGGATGCCCTGCGGGACATGACCGAACGCATGCTTGAAGCCCAGCAACGCGGCATGTGGCAGGAGCCTGGGGCGTACCGCGAGGCGTTGGAAAACCTGTTGTTGGATATAGAAGAAGGCAGTTGATGACCGACATTCCACATTTCCCGCTGTCCGCCGTGGTCGGCGCCGACGACTTGAAACTGGCCCTGTGCCTGACCGCCATCGACCCGAAAATCGGCGGTGTGCTGATCGAAGGCCCGCGCGGCATGGCCAAGTCCACCCTGGCCCGTGGCCTGGCGGACCTGCTCGCCAGCGGCCAGTTCGTCACGCTGCCGTTGGGCGCCACCGAGGAGCGGCTGGTGGGCACACTCGATCTGGACGCGGCACTCAGTGAGGGCCGCGCACAGTTTTCCCCCGGCGTGCTGGCCAAGGCCGACGGCGGCGTGCTCTATGTCGATGAAGTCAACCTGCTGCCCGACCACCTGGTGGACCTGCTGCTGGACGTGGCCGCCAGCGGCACCAACCTGATCGAGCGCGACGGGATTTCTCACCGGCATTCGGCGCGTTTTGTGCTGATCGGCACCATGAACCCGGAAGAGGGCGAGCTGCGCCCGCAATTGCTCGACCGGTTTGGTTTCAACGTAGCGCTGAGCGGGCACACCCAGCCGGCCGAACGCGGGCAGATCATCCGTCGCCGCCTGGATTTCGACAGCGACCCTCAGGGTTTCTGCGGGCAATGGGCCGACCGGCAGGCCGCGTTGCGTGAGCGCTGCACCCGGGCCCGCGCCTTGCTGGATAGCATCCCGTTGGATGACCAGGCGCTGGCGCAGATTACCGAGCGCTGCTTTGCCGCTGGGGTCGATGGCTTGCGCGCCGACCTGGTCTGGCTGCGTGGCGCACGTGCCCATGCGGCCTGGCGGGGCGCGACGGCTATCAGCGAAGAAGATATCGAAGCGGTCGCGGAATTTGCCCTGCGCCATCGTCGTCAGGAGCAATCCCCGCCTGCAACGCCGCCCGCTGGCGGTCAATCACCCAAGCCCAATGATGCACCTGAAGACCAGGGCCAGTGGGGCAACATGCCCGCACCCGCCTTGCCGATAGGCGCTCGCCGTGATGTGCCCACCTGGCCAAAAAAGCCCTAGGCATCCGCCCCAAACCTGACGCGGGGGCGGATGCACGGCCCAAGGCGGGTCGACTGAACAAGGGCCGGCGAGGCCAGGCGCGCAGCGCGGCCGAAGGTTCGATCAACTGGCCGGGTACCTTGCTCGGCGGGCGGCCGCAACGCCGCGAAGATTTGCTGTATCAACTGCGTAGCCGTACGCCCCATGAGCTGTGGCTGGTGATTGTCGATGCTTCGGCCTCAACCCGGCGGCATCAGGCGCTGAGTGATGCCAAGGGATTACTGGCCCAACTGTTCGACGATGCCTATCGACAGCGGGCGCGCATGGCGTTGCTCACCGCGAGCGGGCAATCGCCAAAGTGGCAGGTGCAGGGATTAAAGGCGGCAAAAGGGCTTGGTCATTGGCTTGATGGCCTCGGTGCAGGCGGTGGCACGCCATTGTTGGCAGCGCTGAACGAAGCGGGGCACTGGTTGGCGGCTCGTCGCAAGCGTTACCCGGTGGAGCAGCAGCGGTTGCTGGTGATCACCGATGGACGGCTGAAAGATGTGGCAGGGCTGCCGCCGCTGGACTGCCCGGGCTTGCTGGTGGACATCGAGCGCGGCCCGATTCGGTTGGGCCGTTCAAAGCAGCTGGCTATGGGGTTACAGATTGACTATCGGCATATCGATAACCTGTAAGCGCCGGCACGTTCGGCCACAGATCCGCCACCAGAAACAACCGTTCGGCTTCTTCCCATTCGCCTTCGCTGTTTTCCACCAGGCGCACCAGCAACTGCGCGGGCGCCATGGGGTCCAGCTCGGTCAGCCAGTGTTGCATCCGGGCCACGTCCCAGGCTTCGTCTGCCGGGTAGTGCGCCGGCGCCAGCCATGCGTGGCGGGGCAGCGGTTGCCAGCGTCCTGCCGGGCTTTGCTCGATAAACCTCGACCAATCGCGCTGATGCAGCCAGCGGCCATTCAGGTGTTGGGGATGCGCGCCCTGCGGGGCCTGCGCCATGCCCGGCCATGGGTAGAGCAGATACCCGCCCAGCCACAGATGGGCATCAAAAGCCTGGATATCGAGCGCGGCCAGGACTTCGCGGCTCTCCGGCCGGGCGGAAATCGGCAGTTGGTGCTGGGCCAGGTGGGCCAGTTTGCGGTCGAGCCGGTCGTGGCAGCCGGGGCCGAGCCATTGCGCGGTGTCCCGGCCATTACCGTCCTGGGGCCCGAGGTAGAGTTTGATCGCCAGTTCCAGATGATGCACACCGTCACGGTCGCGCAGCAGCATGTCCAGCTCGCCCAGGGTATGCCCGGCCTGGCGGATCGGCAGGTTGGCCGCCAGCAGCTCCACGCCCGGCGCATGTTGCACGGCGAATTGCCACAGCCGTTCGTAATACAACCCCAGCCGGCGGGTGCGTGCCTGGCTCAGCCAATGCAGCAAGGCACTGCTGTCCTGGTCCAGCTGGCGCAGCCACTGCTCCAGCAAATGCGGCGCCTGCACCCAGTCGCTGCCGGTCAGCGGGTGGCGTTGTGGCCACGGCGTTTGCGCGAGCATCGGCGGGGCGAGCATCACCCACGCGAGATCGCGCACCTCGGGGTGACGCAGTTGGCGGGGCAGGTGCTGCAAATCAGGGAACAGAGTCATGGTCCGAGCATAGCCTTTTACAGCCGGGAAGGGGGCTGAGAACCGTTGTCGTCTGGGGTTTGCGGCGACAAAGGATTTTGTGTAACGCCGGCTTTCGCCCATAATCGTTCTTTTTTGCAGAACCCGAACCCCGCAGGAGCCCCATGGAGCAATTTCGCAATATCGGCATTATCGGTCGCCTGGGCAGTACCCAGGTGCTGGACACCGTCCGCCGACTGAAAAAGTTTCTGCTCGAGCGCCACCTGCATGTGATCCTCGAAGACACCATCGCTGAAATCCTCCCGGGCCATGGCCTGCAGACCTCGTCGCGCAAGATGCTCGGTGAAGTCTGCGACATGGTGATCGTGGTGGGCGGCGACGGCAGCCTGCTGGGCGCCGCCCGGGCGCTGGCGCGGCATAACGTGCCGGTGCTGGGGATCAACCGCGGAAGCCTGGGGTTCCTCACCGATATTCGCCCCGACGAGCTGGAAGTCGAAGTGGCCAAGGTGCTGGACGGCCATTACCTGGTGGAAAACCGCTTCCTGCTGCAAGCCGAAGTGCGCCGCCACGGCGAAGCCATCGGCCAGGGCGACGCCCTCAACGATGTGGTGCTGCACCCCGGCAAGTCGACGCGGATGATCGAGTTCGAGTTGTACATCGACGGCCAGTTCGTGTGCAGCCAGAAGGCCGACGGCCTGATCGTCGCCACGCCGACCGGGTCCACGGCCTACGCGCTGTCGGCCGGTGGGCCGATCATGCATCCCAAGCTGGATGCCATTGTGATCGTGCCGATGTATCCCCATATGTTGTCCAGCAGGCCTATCGTGGTCGATGGCAACAGTGAGCTGAAAATCGTGGTGTCAAAAGACATGCAGATCTACCCGCAAGTCTCCTGCGACGGGCAGAACCATTTCACCTGCGCCCCCGGTGACACCATCACCGTGAGCAAAAAGGCACAGAAGTTGCGGTTGATCCACCCGCTGGACCACAACTACTACGAAGTGTGCCGGACCAAGCTGGGCTGGGGCAGCCGCTTGGGGGGTGGAGGCGACTGATGCTCGATCCCGCGCGTAGCTACGACCTGATTGGTGACGTGCACGGTTGCGCTCATACCCTTGAGCACTTGCTCGACCGGTTGGGTTACCACAAGCAGGGCGGTACCTGGCGCCATCCGTCGCGAATGGCCGTGTTCCTCGGCGATATCATCGACCGTGGCCCGCGCATTCGCGAGGCGCTGCATATCGTCCACGACATGACCGAGGCCGGCCAGGCGCTGTGCATCATGGGCAACCATGAGTTCAACGCGCTGGGCTGGAGCACGCCCGCCGCCCCGGGCAGCGGCAAGCAGTTTGTGCGCGAGCACACGCCACGCCACGCGCGGTTGATCCACGAGACCCTGACCCAGTTCGAACAGCACCCGGCAGACTGGCACGATTTCCTCGGCTGGTTCTATGACATGCCGCTGTTTGTCGACGCCGGGCGATTCCGCGTAGTGCACGCTTGCTGGGACAACGGCTTTATCGAGCCCCTGCGCGCGCATTTCCCGGACGGCTGCATCGACGAACACTTCCTGCAAGCCGCCGCCGTGCCTGGCAGTTTCGCCAGCAATGCCTTCGACCGCCTGTTGCGCGGCACCGACATGCGCCTGCCGGACGGCTTGACCCTGACCGGCGGCGACGGCCTGACGCGTTCGTTCTTCCGCACCAAGTTCTGGGAAGACGACCCGAAAACCTACGGCGATATCGTGTTCCAGCCCGATGCGCTGCCGGAACCTGTGGCCGCCACGCCGCTGTCGTCCACTGAAAAGAATTCCCTGCTGCGCTACGGCGTCGACGAGCCATTGCTGTTCGTCGGCCACTACTGGCGCAGCGGCAAACCGGCGCCGATCCGCCCGAACCTGGCCTGCCTGGACTACAGCGCGGTGCTGTACGGCAAGCTGGTGGCGTACCGGCTGGATCAGGAAACCCGCCTGGACCCGCGTAAATTTGTTTGGGTCGATGTCGAGCGCCCTGAGGTTATTTCATGAGTACCGTTGCTGTATTACGCCTGCCGCTGGCGGTGGATTTGAGTGGTTTCGTCAAGCTTCTGCAACGCATGCAAGTGCCCCATCGCGTCAGCGAAGAAGCCGGGGAGCAGGTGCTGTGGGTGCCTGATTCCATCAGTGAAGACGTGAAGGTCCTGTACCAGCGCTTTCCGGCCGGTGACCCGGACCAGCAACTGGACATTCCCGAGCAGGCGACGTCGACCAGGCGTCCCGGGTTTGCCCAGCAGCTTCGCCACAGCCCGGTGACCGCGTTGGTGTTGCTGCTGAGCATCATCGTCGGCGCCGTTACGTTGCTGGGGGATAACCTGCAAGCCATGAGCTGGCTGACGTTCCTGCCGTTCAGCGTGGCAGGCGAGTACATCCGTTTCACGCCATTGACCGACAGCCTGGCGTCGGGACAGTGGTGGCGCCTCGTCACGCCGATGTTGATCCACTTCGGCATCCTGCACCTGGCCATGAACGGCATGTGGTACTGGGAACTGGGGCGGCGCATCGAGTTGCGCCAGGGCAGCATCAACCTGCTGGGCCTGACCCTGCTGTTCAGCCTGGTGTCGAACTACGCTCAATACTATTTTGGTGGTCCCGGCCTGTTTGGCGGGTTGTCCGGCGTGCTGTATGGCTTGCTCGGGCATTGCTGGATCTATCAGTGGGTGTCGCCGAATCCGATGTATCGCCTGCCTCGCGGGGTGTTGGTGATGATGCTGGTGTGGCTGGTGCTGTGCCTGTCGGGCCTGGTCTCGATGATCGGCTTCGGCGAAATCGCCAACGCGGCCCACGTGGGTGGCCTGGTGATGGGTTGCCTGACCGGTTTGTTGGGTGGCTTGTACAGCCGCCGCAAAATGTCTCCTATTTAGTTAAGGAAGAGTCTTATGTCCTCTTTTGTCGAAATGATCGAAAACATCACCCCGGACATCTACGAGAGCCTCAAGCTCGCCGTGGAAATCGGCAAATGGTCCGATGGCCGCAAGCTCACCGCCGAGCAGCGTGAACTGTCGTTGCAGGCGGTGATCGCCTGGGAACTGCAGAACCTGCCGGAAGACCAGCGCACCGGCTACATGGGCCCGCAGGAATGCGCCTCGAAGTCGGCGCCGGTGCCGAACATCCTGTTCAAGTCGGATGCCATCCATTGATTGAGATTGGCCGTGGTGCAGTCAGCAAGATGTCGGCGCAGCTGGGTGAGCCGACCGTTCAATACGCGTTTCGCCTGGGCGATACCGAGGTGCCGGTCAATCCATTGATCGGCACTACCGTGCGCCTGGAATACCTCGGTGCGATCCATTGCACCCATTGCGGTCGCAAGACCAAGACCAGTTTCAGCCAGGGTTACTGCTACCCGTGCATGACCAAACTGGCCCAGTGCGACCTGTGCATCATGAGCCCCGAGCGCTGCCATTACGACGCCGGCACCTGCCGCGATCCGGTCTGGGGTGAAAAATTCTGCATGACCGACCACGTGGTGTACCTGGCGAACTCGTCGGGGATCAAGGTCGGCATCACCCGCGCCAGCCAGCTGCCGACCCGCTGGCTCGACCAGGGCGCCAGCCAGGCGCTGCCGATCATGCGCGTTGCCACGCGCCAGCAGTCGGGCTTCGTCGAAGACCTGTTCCGCAGCCAGGTGGCCGACAAGACCAACTGGCGCGCGCTGCTCAAGGGCGATGCCCAGGCCGTCGACCTTGCGCAGGTGCGCGACGAACTGTTCGCCAGCTGTGCCGAAGGCATGCTCGGTTTGCAGGAACGCTTTGGCCTGCAGGCCATCCAACCGGTGACCGACATCGAACCGATCGAAATCCGCTACCCGATCGAGCAGTATCCGACCAAGATCGTCAGCTTCAACCTGGACAAGAACCCGATTGCCGAAGGCACGCTGATGGGGATCAAGGGCCAATACCTGATCTTCGATACCGGCGTGATCAATATTCGTAAATACACGGCCTACCAGCTCGCCGTGCATCAGTAGAAGGACGACAGACATGCGCACCGAACAGCCGAAGATGATTTACCTGAAGGACTATCAGGCGCCGGATTACCTGATCGACGAGACGCACCTGACCTTCGAGTTGTTCGAGGACCATAGCCTGGTCCACGCGCAGCTGGTGATGCGCCGCAACCCCGAGCGCGGCGCCGGCTTGCCGCCGCTGGTGCTGGACGGGCAGCAGCTGGAGCTGCTGTCGGTGAACCTGGCCGACCAGGAACTGACCGACGCCGACTACCAGTTGAGCGACAGCCACCTGACCGTGCACCCTACCAGCGCGACCTTCACCCTCGACACCACGGTGAAGATCCACCCAGAAACCAATACCGCCCTGGAAGGCCTGTACAAATCCGGCGGCATGTTCTGCACCCAGTGCGAGGCCGAGGGTTTCCGCAAGATCACCTATTACCTCGACCGTCCGGACGTGATGAGCGTGTTCACCACCACGGTGATCGCCGAGCAACACAGCTACCCGGTGTTGCTGTCCAACGGCAACCCGATTGCTTCCGGCCCTGGCGAAGACGGCCGGCACTGGGCGACCTGGGAAGATCCGTTCAAGAAGCCGGCGTACCTGTTTGCACTGGTGGCCGGTGATTTGTGGTGTGTCGAAGACACCTTCACCACCATGACCGAGCGCACCGTGGCGCTGCGTATCTATGTCGAGCCGGAAAACATCGACAAGTGCCAGCACGCCATGAACAGCCTGAAGAAATCCATGCGCTGGGACGAAGAAGTCTATGGCCGTGAGTACGACCTCGACATCTTCATGATCGTCGCGGTCAACGACTTCAACATGGGCGCCATGGAAAACAAGGGCCTCAACATCTTCAACTCCAGCGCCGTGCTGGCCCGTGCCGAAACCGCCACCGACGCCGCGCACCAACGGGTCGAGGCGATTGTTGCCCACGAATACTTCCACAACTGGTCGGGCAACCGCGTGACCTGCCGCGACTGGTTCCAGCTGTCGCTGAAGGAAGGCTTCACGGTGTTCCGTGATTCGCAGTTCTCTGCCGACATGAATTCGGCCACCGTCAAGCGCATCCAGGACGTGGCTTATCTGCGCACTCACCAGTTCGCCGAAGATGCCGGCCCCATGGCCCACGCCGTGCGTCCGGACGGCTTTATCGAGATCTCCAACTTCTACACCCTGACCGTGTACGAAAAGGGCTCGGAAGTCGTCCGTATGATCCAAACCTTGCTTGGCGCCGAAGGGTTCCGCAAAGGCAGCGACCTGTACTTCGAACGCCACGACGGCCAGGCTGTGACCTGCGATGACTTCATCAAGGCCATGGAAGACGCCAACGGCGCTGACCTGACCCAGTTCAAGCGCTGGTACAGCCAGGCCGGTACGCCACGCCTGGCGGTGAGCGAGTCCTACGACGCGGCGGCTAAAACCTACAGCCTGACCTTCCGTCAAAGCTGCCCGGAAACCCCGGACAAGGTGGAAAAACTGCCGTTCGTGATTCCGGTTGAGCTGGGCCTGCTGGACGGGAAAGGCGCGGGCATCGCCTTGCGCCTGGCCGGTGAAACCGCTGCCGGCGCCACGTCCCGCGTGATCTCGGTGACCGAAGCCGAACAGACCTTCACCTTTGTCGACATCGCCGAGCACCCGCTGCCGTCGCTGCTGCGCGGCTTCTCGGCGCCGGTGAAGCTGAGCTTCCCGTATAACCGCGACCAACTGATGTTCCTGATGCAGCACGACAGCGATGGCTTCAATCGCTGGGACGCCGGCCAGCAGCTGTCGGTGCAGGTGTTGCAGGAGCTGATCGCCCAACATCAGCAGGGCAAGGCGCTGGTGCTGGATCAACGCCTGATCACCGCATTGCGCAGCGTATTGAGCGACGAAAGCCTGGATCAGGCGATGGTCGCCGAGATGCTCTCGCTGCCGAGCGAAGCCTACCTGACCGAAATCAGCGAAGTGGCGGATGTCGACGCCATCCACGCGGCCCGCGAGTTTGCTCGCAAGCAGTTGGCCGACAACCTGTTCGAAGGCCTGTGGCTGCGTTACCAGGCCAATCGCGACCTGTCGAAGAAAACCCCGTACGTGGCCGAGGCGGAACACTTTGCCCGTCGCGCCTTGCAGAACATTGCGCTGTCGTACCTGATGCTCAGCGGCAAGCCGGAAGTGCTGGCGGCGACCCTTGAACAGTTCGACGCGTGCGACAACATGACCGAGCGCCTGACGGCCCTGGCGGTGCTGGTCAACTCGCCGTTCGAAGAAGAGAAAGCCAAGGCGCTGGCGGTGTTTGCCGAGAACTTCAAGGACAACCCGCTGGTCATGGACCAGTGGTTCAGCGTGCAGGCGGGCAGTGGTTTGCCGGGCGCGCTGGAGCGGGTCAAGACGTTGATGCAGCACCCTGCGTTCAACATCAAGAACCCGAACAAGGTGCGGGCACTGGTGGGCGCGTTTGCCGGGCAGAACCTGATCAACTTCCACGCGGCGGATGGTTCGGGTTATCGGTTCCTGGCGGACCTGGTGATCCAGTTGAATGGCTTCAACCCCCAGATTGCTTCGCGGCAATTGGCACCGTTGACCCGCTGGCGCAAGTACGACAGCGCGCGGCAGGCGCTGATGAAAGGCGAGCTGGAGCGGATTCGCGCTTCGGGCGAGCTGTCCAGCGATGTGTTTGAAGTGGTGAGCAAAAGCCTCGCATAACTGAGGCTGAGTACTGCATCTGTGGCGAGGGAGCTTGCTCCCGCTGGAGTGCGCAGCGCTCCCAAGATTTTGGGGCCGCTACGCAGCCCAGCGGGAGCAAGCTCCCTCGCCACAACGGGTCTTAGATAACCGGCGGCCAGCGCAGGTCTTGTGCATCATCGTCCGTATAACGTGGGAAGCGCTCCGCGATCATCTCGTGGGGCACGCCCAGCGGTATCGCGCTGGCAGCATCCAGACGGTCCACTTGCTCAGCCGAGAGTTGCACACTCAACGCACCCAGGGTGCCGTCCAGCTGTTCGCGGGTACGCGGCCCCAGGATCGGGATCAGCGCGGTAGTGGAACGACGGGCCTTTTCCCGCAGCCAGGCGATGGCGATGTGAGTCGGCGTGGCGTCCAGTTCACCGGCAACCGCCAGCAGGGTGTCGAGCACTGCCGTTTCCCGTGCGCTTTTTTCAGCGTGGACCAAAATCCCCAGCTTGCTGGCGCGGGTATCGTCCTGGCTGTTGCGGTACTTCCCGGTAAGAAAACCACCCCCCAGCGGTGACCACAACGTGGCGGCCAGACCCAGGGCTTCAGCCATGGGCAGCAGCTCACGGTCGGCAGTGCGTTCGGCCAGGCTGTATTCGGTCTGGATCGCTACCAGGGGTGCAAAGCCGCGTACTTCAGCGAGCAGGTCGGCGCGGGCAATGCGCCAGGCGGGGAAGTTGGACAGCCCCGCGTAGTGGATCTTGCCGGCACGCACCAGGTCATCAAAACCCCGCAGGATCTCTTCCATCGGCGTGACGTTGTCGCTGATATGCGCCCAGAACAGGTCGATGTGGTCGGTGTTCAAGCGTTTCAGGCTTTCTTCGACGGCGCGCACCATGTTCTTGCGGTTGTTGCCGAGCTTGAGGGTGCCTTCGTCTTGAGGCTGGGTGCGCAGGGTGTATTTGCTGGCGATCACCAAGCGGTCGCGTTCCGAGGCAATGAACTCGCCGAGCAGCACTTCCGATTGGCCGAACTGGTAGCCGTTGGCAGTATCGAGGAAGTTTCCGCCGGCCTCCAGATAGCCGTCGTAGATTCGCTTGGACTCTTCGCGCTCGGCGCCGTGGCCCCAGCCTGTGCCGAAATTGGCGGTACCCAGGGCCAGCTCTGAAACCCGCAGGCCGCTGCGACGGCCAAAGACTTTATTGCGCATACCGAAACTCCTGACGCTGTGGTTGGTTTAAATGTTTCTCAACATCTATTAAATATGATGCGAGTCATATATTTCGTCAAGGAGCTTTTTTGGCGGCTGAAGGGAAGGGTGCCTGCTCCTGACACTTTCTGACGGAGGCGTCTGCTAAGCTGCGCCACCTTTCTTTTTCGAGCATGATCAACGTGTCGCGTACCAGTCGTCTGTTGACCTTGTTGCAAGTCCTGCGGGGCAAAAAGCGCCCGGTGACGGCCGCCGTGCTGGCGGCAGAACTGGAGATTTCCGAGCGCACGCTGTACCGCGATATCGCCGAACTGACCGCGTTGGGCGCACCGATCTACGGCGAGGCGGGCGTGGGCTATGTGCTGCGTGCGGGCCTGTTCCTGCCGCCGCTGATGCTCAATGCCGACGAGACCGAAGCCATCGTGCTGGGCTTGCGGTATGTCGACCAGCGCGGTGATGACGTACTGAGCCAGGCGGCGGCCAATGCGCTTGCAAAGATCGCCGACGTGCTTGACCCGGCTGCCCAGGAAGCCTTGCGCAATCCGACGGTGCTGCCGGGCCCGCCAGGCTTCGGCTACCCGGAAAATCGCGTGCCGTTGAATGTGTTCCGCGAGGCCATTCGCGGCCAGGCCAAACTGCACATCGACTACGCCGATGCCAGCCAGACCGCCAGCCAGCGCCTGATCTGGCCCCTGGCCCTGGGCTTTCTCAACGAAGTGCGGGTGATCGTCGCGTGGTGTGAATTGCGTGGGGCCTATCGCACCTTCCGCACCGACCGAGTGGCCGCCGCGCGCCTGCAAGGTGAACGGTATCCGGGGCGCCGCAGCGATTGGTTGCGGGGCTGGCGCAAGCTGATGGAACAGAACGAATCCGGGCCGTTCACTCCTGACAAGAACTGACACAACGCTGCTTTAGGATGGCTCCATAAATCACTAAAAAGGAGCTGTCACCATGTCCCAACCCACCCCTGAACTGGCCCCGGCTATTGCAACCTACATTGCCGCGGCGAATGCCGGCGACACCTCGCTGGTGGCCGCCTGTTTCGCCGAAGATGCCAACGTGTTCGACGAAGGCGAGCACCGGGTCGGTACCGCCGCCATCGCCCGCTGGATGGAAGACACCGGGCGTCGTTACCAGCCCAGGGTCCAGGTGCTGAATGTGCAGCACCGCACGGGCAAGGTGCTGGTCAGCAACCTGATCACCGGCAGCTTTCCCGGCAGCCCGCTGGAGCTGCGCTATACCTTCCGCCTCAATGAACACGGCAAGATTGCCCGATTGGATATTTCCCTGTAGCCGTCATGGCATACTGCCGGGCATGACTTTCGACTCGCCACTTGCCGCCTATCAGCACGCCATCACCGAACAGGGTTTTGTCCCCGACGACGCCCAGCGCGAGGCGGTGCAAGCCCTGCAGGACTGCCATCAGGCCTTGCACCACGGCCATGGACCCATCACCGGGGTGTACCTGTGGGGCCCGGTCGGCCGGGGCAAGACCTGGCTGATGGACCAGTTCTACCAAAGCCTGGGAGTGCCAGCGCGGCGCCAGCATTTTCATCACTTCATGGGCTGGGTGCACCAGCGTTCATTCCAGCTAACGGGCACCCACGATCCCTTGCAGGCCCTGGCCCGCGAACTGAGCCGGGAAGTGCGGGTGCTGTGTTTCGATGAGTTGTTTGTCAACGACATTGGTGACGCCATCATCCTCGGCCGGCTGTTCCAGGTGATGTTCGAGGAAGGCGTGGTGATGGTCTGCACGTCCAACCAGCCACCGGACCAGCTGTACGCCGACGGTTTCAACCGGGATCGTTTCCTGCCGGGAATCGAGGCGATCAAACAGCATATGCGGGTGGTGGCAGTCGATGGCGGGGAGGATCATCGGCTGCACCCGGGCACCGCACTGCAGCGTTACTGGGTCGACCAGCCCGACGCGTTGGCCGAGGTGTTTCGCCAGTTGAGCGCCGGGCAGGCAGTGAGCAGCGACCCGGTTGCGGTCGGCTACCGTTCCATCGTGGCAGTGCAGTCCGGTGAAACCGTGCTGTGGTGTCGCTACGCCGATCTGTGTGAACAGCCGTTGGCGGCGATGGATTTCATGCTGCTGTGTGATCGGTTCAAGGCCATTTTGCTCGGCGAGGTGCCCAACCTCAGCGCGCAAAAGCGCCCGGGACGAATCGCCCGGGGCACCGAAGACGCTGCCGAACGGGTGGACGCCGGGGACCGGGAACTGCCGGAACTGTCGGTGCATGACGACAGCGTCCGGCGTTTCATCGCGTTGGTGGACGAGTGCTACGACCGCAAGGTGCCGCTGTACATCGAGGCCCGGGTGCCGCTGGAAAGCCTCTACACCGAGGGTTACCTGGAGTTTCCATTTCGCCGCACCCTGAGCCGCCTGCAGGAGATGCAACTGGCACGGTTTGGCGAGCCTGGCGCGCTTTCACGCGGGCAAATGTAGTTAATCTCCTTCATCTAATGCCTGCACCACGCTTACAATCGAGCCCTTTTATGGGGACCGAGTCCCTGTCGCACCGTCAACGAGGAAGGAAATGGACAGCGCAGACATCCTGGTGCTGCAAGCCAGCTACACCAATCCGGTACACGCCGAGGCCATTGGCCTGGTGCTCAATCATTACGCCGAAGACCCCATGGGCGGTGGCCACAGCCTGCCGGCCGACCGCTTGCAGCAACTGCCGGCAGAGCTGGCCAAGCGTGCCCACGCGTTCAGTGTGCTGGCCTTTGTCGGCGGTACGCCGGCCGGCCTGGTGAACTGCTTTGAAGGGTTTTCCACCTTTGCCTGCCGCCCGCTGGTCAACGTGCACGACGTGGTGGTGATGGATCAATTCCGTGGCCTGGGGCTGAGTCAGAAGATGCTGCAAAAGGTCGAGGAAATTGCTCGCCAGCGCGGTTGCTGCAAGATCACCCTCGAGGTGCTTGAAGGCAACGCCGTGGCGCAGTCGGCGTATCGAAAGTTTGGGTTTGATGATTCGGTATTTGATCCGCAACATGGCCGGATGTTGTTCTGGAGCAAGCCGCTTTAATTAATGTTTATTTAATTAAAGGCAAAAAAAGGCGCCAGCAAGTGGCGCCAAATTGACCTTGGCTATCAGAGCGGAATAGCACAGGTATTGCGGGTAAATCAGCTGTTCGGTGTGTTCGTAGTTTGGTCGGCCGTTGCCGGCTTTTCGGTCTTGCCGTCAGCCATTGCGGTTTGCTGGGCAGCACCGTGAGTCTGTTCCTGAACGAAGGTGAAGTTGTTGTAGAACTCCTTCGAACGCTCTGAGCCGCCTTCTGCAAAGGCGGCTACGGAAGTCATGGTCATCAGGCCGGCAAGGATAACAGTCGAAAATTTCATGGCAGTGTCTCAGTAAGTGTGTTGGGTCCGCGCGTTGTCATCAGCGGCGGGATGGGGAGACTGTGGGCCAATGATATTAAGTAAGGGTTAACCTCGCGCTGACCGAAAGTTAACGATTTCGTTAACTTCCAATCTTTAGCAGCGATGAATTCAGAGCTTCCAGTCCAGTGCAACGCTGATAGAGCGCGGGTCTCCCCAATACACGCCGTTATAGAAGCCGACGCGCTCGTAATATTTTTTATCAAATAGGTTGTTGATATTAAGTGACGCCGACAAGTGGTCATCGAACTCATAGCGCGACATCAGGTTGACCACGGTATAGGCCTGCTGGGTGATCCGGGTGCGCTCCCTGATCAGGGCTCCATTGGTGTCCCGGCCAACCGGGCGATAGGCGAAGTCGTAGAAGTCGCTTTGCCAATTCACCGCGCCGCCGACCGTCAGCGCGTGCCATTCGCCGGGCAGGCGGTAGGCCGTGGACACGCGCAGCAGGTTCAGCGGCAGGTGGGTGTTATTGCGCTGCTTGTCCCCGTTCAGGGAGTGGGTGTAGGTGTATCCGGCGGTCAGGTTCCAGTCGGGGCGCACCTCTCCGGACACCTCTACCTCGAAACCCTGAACCTTGTTGCCTTTGCCGCCGGATGTGAAGAACTGCTCACCGGTCTCCGGATCCGGTGGGGTCAAACTGTCCAGTTCCGCGACGTTGTCCTGTTTGCTCCAGAAGTACGCGGCCGCCAGGTTCAGGCGCTCTTCCAGCAGGCTGCCCTTGATGCCCACTTCATAGTTGCTGCCTACCACCGGCTCCAGGTATTGCTTGCCGGCGGTGCGTTCTTCCTGCGGGTTGAAGATATCGGTGTAGCTGGCGTAGACGGTGTACTCCGGGGTCAGGTCGTAGAGCAGGCCGGCGTAGGGTGTCCACATGTCGTTGTGGGTCTGGCTGGATTTTGACGTACCGAGGAACTGGTCAGTGTCCCTGTTGTAGTTGTAGGTGGTGCTCTCGATCTCCCAGCTGCCGTAGCGGCTGCCCAATACCGCATGCAGGCGATCGGTCAGGCTCAGGCGGGTGGCCAGGTAGCCGGCCTTTTGGCGGGTGCTGCCTTGTTCGCCCTTGAGGCCGGTGTTGGTGTCGGGGAATTTGCCGATCCCGCCCATGTGTTTCCAATCGTCGATGCTGGTGTAGTCCTTCGGCACCGTACCGCTGCGCAGGTGTGGCGAAGCGTCACGCTGCTCGGACTCGCCGTAACCCACCATCAATTCGTGCTCACGACCCAGCAGGGCATAGGACCCGGACAGGTTCAAGTCGACCACGTCCATTTTCGAGGTGCCGAGCATGTGGCTGGTCCAGGCGGTCATGCCGCTGCGGTCGGCATTCGGGAAGCCTGAGCCGCCGTAATAGACCTTGCCGTCGGTGTCGCTTTCACGGTGGGTATAGGCGGCCTTCAGGTGCCAGTCACCCGCCAGGCGGTGGTCGAGGGTAGCGAAGGTGGTTTCATCTTTCAGCGGCCAGGAACTCCAGTGGGCCGCGATGTTGGCGGAGCGGGGCAGCCTGGCTTTGCTGCCGTCGCTGTTCCAGTAGGGCAAGGTGCCCCAAGCGGTGCCCTGCACATGCTTGTTCTGGTAATCGAAGCCCACCGCCAGCACCGTGTCGTCGGTCAGGTCGCCTTCGAGGATGCCGTAGCCGACTTCCCGTTGCAGCGCGTAGTTGTCGCGGTAGGACTGGGTGTCACGGTAGGCGAGAACCGTGCGGCCGCGCAGGCGCCCGTCAAATGCCAGGGGGCCGCCAACGTCCAGGTAGCTGTAGTAATTGTCGTGGGAGCCGCCACTGACGCCTGTCTTGGCCTGCCACTGTGCGGTCGGGCGTTTGCGCACCATGTTGACCGTGGCCGAGGGGTCGCCGGCGCCGGTGGTCAGGCCGGTGGCGCCGCGGACCACTTCGACCCGGTCGTAGATGATGGTGTCGGCATCGGACTTCATGCGGCCGAAGGTGTTGAGCATGCCGTCAATCTGGAAGTTGGTGATGCCGTAGCCGCGCGAGGAATAGCCGACCCGGTCGGAGTCCAGGTGCTGCACCACCACGCCGGTGGTCTGGCGCATCACTTCGGTCAGGGTGTTGAGGTTGAAGTCGTCCATCTGCTGGCGGGTGATCACCGAGACCGACTGTGGGGTTTCCTTGATGGACAGGTTCAGCCGGGTGGCGGTGCCCATTGAGCCTGTGGTGTAGGCACCGGTGTGTTCGGTGTTGGCGCCAAGGCCTTCGGCGGTGATGCTGGTGCTGCCCAGTTCCAGGGCTTTGGCCGGCGCTTGGGATTCCTGGTCGGGGTCGTTTTCGGCCAGCAGGTCCGGGCTCAGCACCACGCTGAAGAGGCCCAGGGTCAAGGTCATGGAACGGGTAATAGGCGCGAACATCGCGGCGAACTCCTTGTCGTCTATGAAAAATGCCATTGGCTCAAAGACGAAAGGAGGCGGGGAACTTTAGCGCTAAACGAGAATAATTATTAGCTTTGCGTTGCAGCCAAATCGGGTTTCACCGCATTGCGCGGATGAAACCCGGGCGATTCAAGCTACTTGACGACCACGTTGACGGCGTCTGGCTTGGGCTTGATCAGGCTGAAATCAATCAGCGGTTTTTGCTGGCGTGCATACGGGTCGCCAATCATCCGTGGCCGAGGCTTGAAGCTGTCACTGACCAGGCTCTTGCTGTGGTCCAGTTCGTCGAAGCTCAACCCGGCCATGTCGGCCCAGGTATGGATCAGCTGCGAGCTGGTGTAAGGGCGCTGCAAGTCACCGGCAAAACTCCAGTCATGGCTTTCACGCCACTTGGGTGATGCGTAGGCCATGAACGGAATGGTGTACATCGGTGCCGTCGGCTTGCCTTCGTTGCGGCCCAGGGTGTTGTGGCCGGCCGAATCGAACACGTCTTCGCCGTGGTCGGAAAGGTACAGCAGGAAACCGTTCGGATCGGTCTTGGCGTAGTCCTTGATCAGGCTCGACACCACGAAATCGTTGTACAGCACCGCATTGTCGTAGCTGTTGTAGGTCGGCAACTGTGCGTCGCTGACCCCCTCAGGCACGCCCTGGCGGTCGGTGAACTTGTCGAAGGTCGGCGGGTAGCGGTACTGGTAGCTCATGTGGGTACCCAGCAGGTGCACCACGATGAATTTGCGTTCGGCGGTGTCGGACATAGCCTTGGCAAACGGCTCCAGCACGTCGCCGTCATACTGGCGCGCATTCTGGTTGCGGTTGTTGTTCAGGTACACCTGCTCGTCGGCCTGTTCGGAGAAGGTCGTGAGCATGGTGTTGCGCTTGGTCATGGTCTGCTGGTTGGTGATCCAGAAGGTCTTGTAGCCGGCCTGCTTCATCACGCTGACGATGGACGGGGTCTTGAGGTACAGGTCCGGGTTTTCTTCGTCGGCGAAGGTCAGCACCTGTTGCAGCGCCTCGATGGTGTATGGGCGCGGGGTAATGACGTTGTCGAACACCGCCAGTTGGTCCCGCAGCTTGTCCAGTTCCGGCGTGGTGTTGCGCGGGTAGCCATACAGGCTCATGCGCTGGCGGTTGGTGGACTCGCCGATCACCAGCACCAGGGTCGACGGCTGGCCGGCCATGCTGTCCTTGAGGTTGGTCAGGGGCGGGATCTTGCTGGCGCTGGTCAGCATGCCTTGCATGTTATCCAGTTGTTCGGTGTAGCGGCGGTAGGCGACGATCATCTGCCATGGCACTGCCGGCTCGATACGGGTTTCGAAGCGGTCGATGGCCAGTTCCATGGTCTCGCTCTTGGCGATCTGCTTGACCAGCGGGTAGCCGACGATGGCAATCACGATTGCGGCAGCCGCCAGCATGGCCTGGCCACGTGGCAGGTAAACCGGGCGTACGCGGGTCCACAGGAAAACGGCCATGGCGGTGTGGGCAATGAACGCCAGCACGATCCACCAGGCAAAGTATTGGGTGGCGTATTCGCCGGCTTCAGAGATGTTCGACTCGAACATGATGAAGATGACGCTTTGAGAGAATTCCTGCTGGTAGATGAAGAAATAACCCAGGCTGGCCATGGAACAGGCCCACAGCACCACGCCAATCAACCCCGCCACCAGGCGCGCGCGACGCGGGAACAACAGCATCGGCGCCAGCCACAGGGCGCTCATGAAGAATGCCTGGCGGAAACCACTGAAGCCGGAGGTGCCGGTCAGTTGGATCAGCAGTTGGGTAATGCCCGAGAAATACCAGAAGAACAGAAACATCCAGCCGAGGCCGGCCCAATCAAAACCTTTCGCAGACGTAGTGCTGCGTTTGAACATCGCCATCCAGCGCTCCAACCCGATAATTTTCAGTGTCAACGCGCAGGGACGCACGCAAACAGAGGGCCTGCGCGCGTAGCGCGGCCCTATTCGGCGGGAGTATCGGGAGGGGGATGTGAAAACTTCGTGAGTTATTCCTGAACGGTTCGTTCAGCCCACGTTCAGCAAAGTACGGGCTGGGTGCCGGACGGCTGATTGAGCTGGCCCTGCAGGTGCGAGCGCAGACGCATGACTTCCTGCTGCAGTTGGTCGCGCTCGTTTTTCAACTGGCGCAATTCATCGCGGCGAATCGTGACGTAGAGGGTCTGTGGCGGACGGGTCATGTGTGCAGTGCTCATTGCTTACCTCGCAAATAGCCGGTCTATCGCGGTGCCAGAGCGCTTGAATCGAGGCTCTCGGCAACAGTCGGGGCAATTCTGAATTCTTTTTTTAATGAAGGGAACTTTTTTATTTTTGATGGTCGTTGTGACTTTTAACCCACTGAAGGCGAAAGGATGGCCACTTTTTGTCATGAAACTATGCCAATCCGCTCTGGACTAACCCTCATTAGCCTCATTGCGCTATAAACTGTGACACACATTTATTCGTAGTAAGGAGCATCAGCACATGCAACTGGGGATTATTGGACTAGGCCGCATGGGTGGCAACATTGCGCGGCGCCTGATGCTCAATGGGCATACCACCGTGGTTTACGACCGCAATGAAGCATTCGTAAAAGGTCTGGCAGGCGAGGGCGCCACGGGCGTTGCTGACCTGGCAGGCCTGGTGGCCGGGCTGCAAAAGCCCCGGGCGATCTGGGTGATGCTGCCGGCAGGCGACCCGACCGAGAACACCATTGAAGAACTGAGCCAACTGCTTGAAGACGGTGATGTGATCATCGACGGCGGCAACACCTTCTATAAGGATGACATCCGTCGGGCCAAGGCCCTGTCGGAAAAAGGCCTGCACTATGTCGACGTCGGCACCTCCGGCGGCGTCTGGGGCCTGGAGCGCGGCTACTGCATGATGATCGGCGGCGACGCCGAGACCGTTAAGCTGCTGGACCCGATCTTCGAAAGCCTGGCACCGGGCCTGGGCACCATCCCGCGTACCAAGGACCGTTCCGCCGCAGCGGACAGCCGTGCCGAGCGCGGCTATATCCACGCAGGGCCTGCCGGTTCCGGGCACTTCGTCAAGATGATCCACAATGGCATCGAGTACGGGATGATGCAGGCCTTCGCCGAAGGTTTCGACATCCTCAAGACCAAGAATTCGGAGAACCTGCCGCAAGACCAGCGCTTCGACCTGAATGTTGCCGATATCGCCGAAGTCTGGCGCCGCGGCAGCGTGGTGTCGTCCTGGCTGCTGGACCTGACCGCCGACGCCCTGGCCACCGATCCGAAGCTCGACGGGTATTCCGGCTCGGTCGCCGACAGTGGCGAAGGCCGCTGGACCATCGAGGCCGCCATGGAACAATCGGTACCGGTTCCGGTGCTGTCGAACTCGCTGTTCGCACGCTTCCGCTCCCGCCAGCAAAGTACCTACGGTGACAAAATGCTTTCTGCCATGCGCTTCGGCTTTGGCGGCCATGTGGAGACTCCCAAAAAATGACCGCCAACGGCAAGAAACCCAAGGCCGAACCCGCTCCGCCCACCACACTGTTTCTGTTTGGTGCCCACGGTGACCTGGTCAAGCGCCTGCTGATGCCGGCGCTGTACAACCTCAGCCGCGACGGGCTGCTGGGCGATGGCTTGCGCATTGTCGGCGTTGATCACAACGCCATCAGCGACGCCGATTTCGCCAAGAAGCTCGAGGACTTCATTCGCACCGAGGCCGCCAGTAAGGTCAAGGGCAATGCCGAGAACGCCCTGGACCCTGCATTGTGGGAACAGTTGGCCAAAGGCATCAGCTACGTCGAGGGTGATTTCCTCGACGACGGCACCTACGCCGATATCGGCAAGAAGATTGCCGACAGCGGTACTGGCAATGCGGTGTTTTACCTCGCCACTGCGCCGCGTTTCTTCGCCGAAGTGGTGCAGCGCCTCGGCGCGGCCGGCTTGCTGGAAGAAACCCCGGAGGCGTTCCGCCGGGTGGTGATCGAAAAGCCGTTCGGCTCCGACCTCGCCACCGCCGAAGCGCTGAACGCCTGCCTGCTCAAGGTGATGAGCGAAAAGCAGATCTACCGCATCGACCATTACCTGGGTAAGGAAACCGTCCAGAACATCCTCATCAGCCGTTTTTCCAATGTGCTGTTCGAGGCGTTCTGGAACAACCACTACATTGACCACGTACAAATCACCGCCGCCGAAACCGTCGGCGTGGAAACCCGTGGCAGTTTCTTCGAACACACCGGCACCCTGCGGGACATGGTGCCCAATCACCTGTTCCAGTTGCTGGCGATGGTCGCCATGGAACCGCCGGCTGCCTTTGGTGCCGACGCAGTGCGGGGCGAGAAGGCCAAGGTGATCGGGGCCATCCGGCCCTGGTCGCTGGAAGACGCACGGGCCAACTCGGTGCGTGGCCAGTACACCTCGGGTGAAGTCGGCGGCAAGCAGTTGCCGGGTTACCGCGAAGAGGCCAATGTTGCGCCCGACAGCAGCACCGAGACCTTCGTTGCCCTCAAGGTGTTGATCGACAACTGGCGTTGGGTGGGTGTGCCGTTTTACCTGCGCACCGGCAAGCGCATGAGCATCCGCGACACCGAGATCATCATCTGCTTCAAGCCGGCGCCTTACGCGCAGTTCCGTGATACCGAGGTCGATGAACTCAAGCCGACGTACTTGAAGATCCAGATCCAGCCGAATGAAGGCATGTGGTTCGACCTGCTGGCGAAAAAGCCCGGGCCGACCCTGGACATGGCCAACGTGGAACTGGGGTTTGCCTACAAGGACTTCTTCGAGATGCAGCCGTCGACAGGTTACGAAACCCTGATCTACGACTGCATGACCGGCGACCAGACCTTGTTCCAGCGCGCCGACAACATCGAGAACGGCTGGCGTGCGGTGCAGCCTTTTCTCGATGCGTGGAAGCAGGACGACGGCATCCAGGCCTACAAGGCGGGTGAGGACGGCCCGGCGGCGGCTGATGCGTTGCTGGCCCGCGATGGCCGTACCTGGCACAGCCTCGGATGAGTGACTTGCCGAGTCAACCCATCCGTTTTGTGTTGAGTGATATGGATGGCACGTTGCTGCATCCGGATCACAGCCTCAGCCAGCGCACCATTGATACGGTTCGCGCCTTGCGCGCGGCCGGGGTGTTTTTCAGCCTGGCCAGCGGGCGACCGCCCAAGGCCATGCGTCAGCAGGTCGAAGCACTGGGCATCGATGTGCCGATTGCCGGCTTCAACGGCGGCACGCTGGTCAATCCCGACGGCAGTATTCTGGTGGCGCATCACTTGCCGGCAGAAGCGGCGCTGGTGGCGTTGGCCTTGTTTACGCCGCAGCCGGACGTTGAAGTCTGGCTGTTTGCCGACGGCGACTGGCTGCGTCGCGATCCCGGCGGACCGATGGCGGTTCGCGAGGAGCACGGCCTGGGCTATGGGGCGATTGTGGTGGAGAGCTTCGAGCCGTATCTGGATCGGGTCGACAAGATTGTTGCGGCCAGTACCAATACCCAGCTGCTGATGGAGCTTGAGGCGCAGTTGCAGCCCAGGGTCGAGGGATTGGCCCAGGTGTCGCGTTCGCAGCCGGTGTTCCTGGATGTCACCGCCATGAAGGCCAACAAGGGTGAAGCATTGAGAACCCTTGCGGCGCACCTCGGTGTGCCACTGCAACAGACCGCAGCCATCGGTGATGGCGGCAATGACCCGGCGATGTTTCATGTGGCGGGGTTGTCGATTGCCATGGGCCAGGCAGAAGAGGTGGTCAAGCGCCAGGCCAGCGTCGTGACCGGCAGCAATGTCGATGACGGTGCGGCGGAAGCCATCGAGCGGTTTATTCTCTCGGCCTATTGATCGGTAACCACACTAATAAGTAGTCAGCTATGCAAAGTTGCAACTTGCATGGCTGACTGTCCACTTGAGTTAGTGCGGGTCAATATACTGCGCAGCCGGGCGGCACACTTTCGGGTGCCGTCTCACGCACGCTTCAGTTACTTGGGCATTGCCCAGGATTGCAACTGGTAGCCATCTTTGTCGAGTTCGGCACGGGCCTGCAACAGCAAGTTCTCAAGCTGTGCCGGGTCGGTATAAGTGCTGGAAGACAGCTGCTTGCTACCGATACGGGTATTGGTGCGGTCGATGACGCTCAGGCTCAGGGCGCCGTTGCCATCGTGCCAGGCCACACATTGAAAGGGCTGGAAGGCACGGTCTGCGATCAAAAGAGCTTCGTTGATGCGGAGCGGGGCGTTCATGGGGTCTTCTCTCTAAATGCCCATTCAAGTGGAAGCCGTTGGTTGGGCGTGCCTAACGACTGGTTACTTGTACTGATGCACGATCACCGGGTGCGGGTCACATGTTAGAAGAAGATTTTTTAACTTTCCCTGATTAAAGTCATGTAAGGGGCTATTTTGAAAGCCTCATGAAAGTTATGCCGCGGCAATTGACCGCACCCGACTGACATAAAAGACCCGGTTCGTTCGCGACTTATAGCGAATCGGTACAAAGGGTGCGTCAAGATCTTGCTAGGGTTACCAGCAGACTTTGCAAATAGTTGTTTTTAAATAACTTTAACGATTTTGACGCCAAGGAATAGTCATGATTGTTACACCTGCCCCGCGCCGCCTGCTTGTGGTCGATCCCTGTGATGACTGCCACCGGCTATTGCCCGGTTTGCGCGCAGCGGGGTGGGACGTGGACAGCTGCGCCCTCGAGTCGGTGGGTGAGCGCTCCTGTGACGTGGGTTTGTTGCGCCTGCAGCCGTTTCACCTGGAGCGACCCGAAGCGGTCAAGGAACTGATCAGCCGCAGCGGCACCGAGTGGATTGCGGTGCTTAACCAGGAAGTGCTGCGCCTGCAGAATGTCGGCGATTTTGTCTGTGAGTGGTTCTTCGACTTCCATACCTTGCCGTTTGACGTGTCGCGGGTGCAGGTCACCCTGGGCCGCGCCTTCGGCATGGCGCGCCTGCGGGGCAAGGGCAACAACGCGCCTGCGGGCCAGCCGGAACACGAGTTGCTGGGGGACAGCCGTCCCATCCGGGAATTGCGCAAGCTGCTCGCCAAGCTGGCGCCCACTGAATCCCCGGTGTTGATCCGTGGCGACAGCGGCACCGGCAAGGAATTGGTCGCGCGTACCTTGCATCGCCAATCCCAGCGCCATGCCAAGCCGTTTGTGGCGATTAATTGCGGGGCGATTCCCGAACACCTGATCCAGTCCGAACTGTTTGGCCATGAGAAGGGCGCCTTCACCGGCGCCCATCAGCGCAAGGTGGGGCGGATCGAGGCGGCGCACGGCGGCACCCTGTTTCTCGATGAGATCGGCGACTTGCCCATGGAGCTGCAAGCCAACCTGCTGCGTTTTCTCCAGGAAAAACAGATCGAGCGAGTCGGCGGCAGCCAGCCGATTGCGGTGGATGTACGCGTGTTGGCGGCCACCCACGTCGACCTGGAAGCCGCGGTGGCAAAGGGCACTTTTCGCGAAGACTTGTATTACCGGCTCAACGTCCTGCAAGTGGTCACCGCGCCGTTGCGCGAGCGCCACGGTGACGTGGCGATGCTGGCCAACCATTTTTCACACTTCTACAGCCAGGAAACCGGCCGCCGTCCCCGCAGCTTCAGTGAAGACGCGCTGGTGGCCATGGGCGAGCACGGCTGGCCGGGCAATGTGCGCGAGTTGGCCAACCGCGTGCGGCGTGGCCTGGTACTGGCTGAAGGGCGGCAAATCGAAGCCGTTGATCTGGGACTGCAAAGCCAGCAGGCAATCGCGCTGCCGATGGCTACACTGGAAGATTACAAGCACCGTGCCGAACGCCAGGCGCTGTGCGATGTGCTCAACCGGCACAGCGACAACCTGAGTGTCGCGGCGCGTGTGCTGGGGGTTTCCCGGCCGACGTTCTACCGGTTGCTGCACAAACACCAGATCCGCTAGGGCGGGTAAACCGAAAAGCCCCGCAACGACCCTTATCGTTGCGGGGCTTTTCCCGTTGTCATGCCTTAAAAGTAATACGGGAACTTCAGGCTGAAGCTGAACGACGGCGCATCCGGTGTGATCCCGATGGCCAGGTTCGGCACGATGGTCAGGTTGTCGCTTGCCGCAATCGTCATGCCCACGTTGAAGTAACCCGCGTTGGCATCGCTGGAAACCACTGACTGCCAGTCGCCGCCATCCGGCTTGAGCTTGCTCTTGCGTTGCACCAGGTCGGACACCGAGAACGACATACTCATCTTCTCGTTCAGCGCAAACGCCACGCCAGCGCCGATCTGGAAGCTGTCGCCCAACTGCACTTTCCCCGGGGTCTTCTGGCCGACCTGGGAGCTGATGTCGCTGAACGAGTCTTCGAAGTTGTGGGTGTACGACAGCGAGCCGAACAATACCGCCGGGTCGAAGGTCTTGACCAGCGAGATACCCGGCGTGATCGACCACACACCGTTGCCGGTGGGCAGGCTTTCCGGCACGAAGAGGTTGGTGTTGCTGGATGACTGGACCAGCTTGATCCCAAACGGATCTTCGCCGGTGGGTGCCTTGACCCGCACCGACACCACGGCATCCGGCAGGTTGACGCTCTCGTCGAGGAATTTGTAGGCAATCCCGAAGTTGACGTCGCCGATAGTCGGGTCACGCGTGACCGATTGTTCCGAGGTCGCGGTGCCGCTGCCACCGTTGGCACCACCGGACTGATAGGTCGACTCGCGGTACACCACCGGCACGTTTATATCGAACTGCCAGCGGTTGTCGAGGTTGTAGCGGCCCGTGAGGTCGACGGTCCAGTTATCCGACTTGATCCGGTCCAGGTTGATGTTGCCGAGGAAGATCGAGTCCAGCGCCAGGAAGCCGTTGAGGGTCAACTGGCGGGCATCGTAGCGGGAATAGGTGACGCCGGTTTCAAAGCTGAACTTGCCGTTGCCAAAGAACCCGCTGGCCTCGTTATACAAGTTGCTCACGCTCTGTGCCGGGGCCGAATCATCCTTGAGGGACTGGCCGTAGGACGCGCCACCGGCTGCACCGCCCGAGGCCGCAGCCGCGCCGACTCCCGGCGTGTTGCCGGCCACTGTGGTGCCGCCTTTCTGGAAGTCTGCCGGGGATTTGGCCAGGCGTTTGGGCGGCGGCGCCACCGGTTGTTCTTCCACCTGGCGTACCCGTTGCTCCAGCACCGCCAGTGCTTTTTGCTGCACTTCGTAGCGTTGCTTGAGCTCCAGCAATTCCTTTTTCAATGTGTCTATGTCGGTGTCCGGCGCGGCATACAACATGGATGCGGGCAGGAGCGTGCTTAAACAAATTACGGCACGTAACGATAGCGATCGATGCATGGAATAAGCCGTCCCTTTCTAATGCGCAAGTGTCGAGGCACAGCGTAGTTCAATAACCGTTAGGGCGTAGGCCCCTGAGTTGATTCAGGTTCAGGTTCTGCCCCAAATTGTTCAAACCGTTGTTGCCCAGCACCACATTGAGTTGGGTCATGTTGCTGACGAAGTTGCTGTTACCCTGCAAAACCGTGCCTTGCAGGACATTCCCGGCGCCGATCTGCTGCAACGAATTGCCCTGATTGTTGTTGGCCAGGATCGCCATTTGCAGCCCGCCATTGGCGGCCGACACCGTGACCTGGCCGGCACCCGTGCTGCCGGTGACCGACTGGCCAGCCACCAGGGCTTGTCCGGACTGGACGACATTGGCCGGCGACAAGCCATTCTGGTTCACATTGATATTCACGTTATTGCTGGCGGTGTTGCCATCGCCGGCGGCGCGCACGCTTTGGGTCACGCCCTGGCCGCTGCCCAGGCCGGCACCACCGACCACCGTGCCGGTGCCATTCGGCTGGTTGGGCGAGACTTTGGTGGGGCTGTCGGTTACCTGCACATAAAACTGCGGGGTGACGGTCGACGCGTTGACGTTCATGCTGGCCGAGCCGGTCACGCTGTCGCCGGCGGCATTGGTCCAGGTACTGCTCATCACGATGCCAAAACTGATGATCCGCCCCGGCATCACGTAGCGACCGCGCAGGTCAGCCAGTTCCGAGTCCTTTATTTCAATCGGTTTGAACACCGATGACGCATAAGCGGGCATTGAGGCTGCCAGGCACATGACCGTCAGCCAACGGTAAGTGTTCATCGTTTGCTCCTGGAGCGTCCTGCCCCTTATTGCGCTTCTAGAAGAAGTCGCTCTGGATAAAACCGAAGTCCATCAATTCACTGTCCCGCACCGGACTGAACTCATTGATTCTGTTTTTCGCCGTCAGTGGGGTGGGCGGGTCGAGCAGCACGTTGGTCTTGTCATAACCTTCGCCCAATACCGCGAAGACGATGCCATTCCAGCCTTTGACGAAGTCGTCGCGGGCATAGCGTTTATGGCCCAGTACCGGGTCGCCGATGTACACCCAGTCCTTGTCGGCGCGCTGCATCACTACGAAGTGCTTGTAGCCGCGAATCTCCAGCAACACCACCACTGGGATCTTCACCGTGAGCAGGGTGTCTGCATTGATCCGGTAACCCCGGGCGCGCATGCCGATGCTTTCCAGGTAGCGCTTCATGTCCAACATCGAAAAGCCCTGGGTACGCACCAGGTCCTGATCGGCGTTGACCAGCATGCCCTTGATGATGTGGTCTTCATCCACATCCATCCAGTAGGCCTGGCGCAGGATGGTGGCCAGGGCGGCGGCACCGCAGCTGAAATCGGTTTTCTGTTCCACCAGGTTGGCGAACTTGCGTTCACGGATGCTCTCGACCTTCTTGAAGATCACGCCACCGCCGGGCATGGCAGCAATCGCCATTTGCCCCGCCCAAGTCGGGCCGGTGAGCAATAACAGGAGGGTGAGGGCGATGATCCGCATGATCGAATGGCCTGGTGGACACTGGAATAAAAAGGGGCCTTGTCGCCAAGGCCCCGTTGCATCAGAAACGTACGCCGGAGGAAATCACAGTGGTGTTGCCCTGCTGATTGCCCACGCCTGCAGCAATGTTGGCGCCCAGGTTGCCCGAAGAGCCATTAAGCGAGTTGTTGGCGCTGGCGTTGTTCACGACAGGCAGGTAAGTGTGGCTGCCCCATGGGCCAGACTGAGTGGCCACGGTATTGAGGAAGGTGTTGTCGACGCTGGTTTGAGTGGTGTTGCTCGAGGCAGCGGCGGCGGCACCACTGGCAGAAGCAATTGCCAGTTGGTTTTTCTGTTGGTTGAAGTTACCCGCGGCAACGCTCACACCCAGGTTGCCGGAGCTGCCGTTGGCCGAGTTGTTGAGCGAAGCGTTGTTGTGGGTAGCCACTTGCACCGAGACGTTGTTGCGGTTGTCTTGGGTAATGGTAGCTTGGGCAAACACGGCATCTGCATCACCGGCCGCAATGGCGGTCTGGTTGTCTTGTTGGTTGCCATCACCGGCTGCGATGTTGGCCTGGGCGTTGCCGCTGCTGCCGTTCAACGAGTTGTTGGCCGACGCGTTGTTCTGGGTGCCCAGGTTGAGCACGCCATTGTGGTTGCTCGATTGCGCATCGGAGACGGCGGCTACTGCAGCGGTAGGCTGATGAGTAGGTGGGTTGGCATGTGCGGCGGCAGCCATGATTGCAGCGAGAGCGAAGGCCAGTGGTTTAAGAGCCATTGTAGTTTTCATGGTATTTCCCCTTGCTTCTAATTAGTTGGTTAAGTGTTGGTACGGTCCAGCTTCGAGCTCCAATGAATCATTGGATCTGTACGTTCAGGGCGTTAGCCATGCGGTTCCCCACCCCGGCACTCTGATTCACCTGTACCACTCCACGGCTGCCGGTGAAGGCCTGGTCGCTTGTGACGACCTGGCGGCTGCCAGTGGTAGAGGTGAACCCTGAGTTTGGTGACAGCGCCACGTTCTGTTGCGACATGACGCTGTCGTCGATGCTTTGCGGGCCAGCATTCACGCTGATCCGCACCGCATTGATCATCTGGTTGCTGGCCCCGGCCGACTGGTTGACGCCCAGTACACCGCTGCCATTGCTGAAAGAGCTGCCCTGGATCGCCACCCTGGCGTTTTGGGAGCGATCGGCCGGTGCGCCGCCGATGGTCTGGCTGAGGGCACCGCCCGCCTGGGAGTTGCTGCCCGCCGAAATCGCGCGGCTGTTGAGCTGTTGTTGCTGATTGCCGGCCGCCTGGTTGATCGAGACGATGCCGTTGTATTGCTTGCCGGAGTTGTCGATCACTGCGCTGTTGTCAGCCATGGCCGCCGAGCAGCCCAGGATCGCCACGAACAACCAGGAATGGTTCATCTCACTGGCCTCCCATCAGGCTGCCGATATTGTTCAAAGGCGCCATGCCGCGGGAGATTGAGCCATTGATCTGCCCCGAGAGGCTGGAGCCGCCACCATGGCCGGCCGCTGCGCCGCCACCGAGGCCTACGCCACCCCCGTTGTTGGTCAAGCCGGGAAGGTTGCCGCCGGGCAGGATGGCGCGAGTGATGCTGGAGCCGCTGCTGATGTTGGCGTAGTCGTTGTCGCTCAGCTCGCTGGTGGCCCGCAGGATCTGTGGAGAAGAATTGGCATTGACGGTGACCGGGTTGGGGTCGACGCCAGCGGTGCGGCCAGCCATGTGGCCCTGGACGGTGCGCTGAATCACGATCACACCGTCGCCTGCCGCGAGCACCGGGAGGCTCACGCTGGTACTCAGTACACAGCTGATCAGCAGAAGGCTCAATGAGCCTGGATTAAGTGTCTTCACGACGGCATTCCTTATTCTTGGCGCTGACCCTAAACAGCGCTGTCAGGAAGAGAGCAGGAGCTGTGCCGCTTTTGAATTTGGGATGACATTCATGGGGTTATGAGCGCGGGGGATAGAATGCACAGTGGATGTGTTTCAACTGTGAGACAGCGGGCCTTTGTCCAGCCCGCCTGGCAGGTGTCTCAGGGATGAAACACTGCGCGCCGTAAACCCGGCACTCCGCAGCCGGCTGTCAGCTCAGCCGGTGCAAGTGTTTCAAAAATGGACGATTTGACGCAGGCAGCATCCGGGAGGAGGGCGCAGGCCCATGACCCTGGCTCAGCTCTTTGGGGTTTTGCGCGGAATGGAATTGAGCACGGGGTTGCCGTCCTGGTTCTGGGTCAGGTAGACCGGCAGGACCTTGGGCAGGGAGGGGACGAGGTTGGACACCTCGTTGATGTTGTAGATGCCACCAATGCGGATCGCGCCGGTGCCGGCGTCGGCCAGCATCACCGGTTTGCTCAGGTAGCGGTTGATCAACGGCAACGCGTCGGCCAGGGCCAGGTTGTCGAGGATCAGCTTGCCTTCACGCCAGGCCAGGGCCGTGTCGCCCGGGGCAATCGGCCGGGCCAGGGGGCTGGCGTCGCCACGGTTGTAACTGGCCTGCATCCCGGGTGACAGGCGCAGGCCGCTGTGGGCGTCGTCGCTGCTCACCAGCACCGAGCCTTGCAGCAGCATGACCCGCACATGGTCTTCGTATTTCCAGACATTGAACTGAGTGCCGGTCACTCGAACCTGGCCGTCCCCGGCGTGGACGATAAACGGATGTTGCGCGTCATGGCTGACCTTGAAAAACGCCTCGCCTTTTTTCAGGGTAACCCGGCGCTGATCCTTGAAGTTGCTGTAGACCAGTTCGGTGCCCAGGTTAAGTTCAACCTGGCTGCCGTCGTCAAGGGTGACCTGGCGCAAGCTGTTTTCAGCTTCGTAATGGTTGTACGAGCTGGGCAGCCAGCCTGCTTCCCAGCCGGTAAGGGCCGCCAGTGGCAAGGCCACCAGGCATATCGCCGCCGCTACCGCGTAGTTCCTCAAACGGCTGCGAGGTTGTCGTCGCGCCACGACGGGGGCCGGCTCGCTGCGGGGCAAGTGATCGGCAACGTCCCAGATTTCCAGCATCGCGGCGTATTCGAAGGCATGCAGTGGATGCGCATCGTGCCACTGCTCGAAGGCCTGACGCTCCGCCGTCGTGCAATCGCCAGCGTGCAGACGCATGCACCAGTGCGCAGCGGCATCGGTGATGGCGTCGTATTCGGCTTCTGATAGGGACTTATCTGTCATTAACTCATCCTGATTTCCGACATTCTAACCTCCACAGCAGGACGGCGAGAACAGCCATCATGGCGAATGCACATCAATTGGAACTAATTCTCGTCTGCAGGGCCCTAAAAAATTCAGGACAGGTAACACTCATTCCCTAATGGAGCACGAAAATGCTTAAGAAAACCTTAGCCGCCGTTGTCGCAACCACCGCCTTGCTCAGTGCTGGAGCCGCCCTGGCGGACAAACCGGGCGCAGGCTGGATCACCATCGAAAAAGCCATCGAGACCGCCAAGACCAAGGCTGGTTACGTCCAGATCTACAAGATCGAAGCCGATAACGATGGCTATTGGGAAGGTGAGGGGCGCAAGGCCGATGGCGTGGTCTATGAGTTCCGCATCGATGGTGAGTCGGGCAATGTGTTGCGCGATCAGAAAGACTGAATGAACTGACGGGTGCGGGCGTTCGGCCCGCACCCTGCCTGTTACGGTGTGGCTTCGGCAATCGAAGGCACGGGGTCCAGCTGGCGCCCCAGGGTTGTGATCAATAAGGTCAGTGAGTCGGCGTTATCCATCTGTGTGTTGAACCGCCGCGTCAGGTTGGTTTTGAAAATTCCCCGCGCATTGCTCAAGTCCACGCCTCCGGTCGTGGCAAGAATCTGCTGCCTGATGTAGTCATCTTCCTGGTCGGTTCCCAGATCAGACCCGGTAGCCCCCCACGCGTCCGCTGATTTGAACAACTGCCCCACTGGCGTGTTGATCGAGTACGCATTCTCCTGCACGTTGCGCAGCCAGTCTTGAAGATCGCGACCGGCTTGGGTCTGTACTTCAATCAGGTCGGAAAAAGGTGATGTGGAATTGAGGTAGGCGACGTCGGCGGTATTGCTCACGATATGAGTCAACTCATGAATCAAGGTGGCCGCGCGGGCATGGGCTCTTTGGTCGAAGTGATTGATCAGGCGCCCTTCGAAATCGGCCGTAGGCGGGTTGAAGAAGTTTTCAGTGAGGTAGATGCGTCGATCCGGGTCGCCGTCGATAGTAAACGCCCAATGCCGTTCCGGTTCGGCAATATGCGCACCGGAGACGAAACGCCGGGAGTTGAGCGAGTAGAGTGCCGGCTCCAGCGCCTCATCGAGGAGGGCGGTCACCGTGTCCATGAGTTTTTGCGCGAGGGCTTCCGGAAACTTGGCCGGGCCGGTGTCGGCGTCTATCGGGATGCCGAAGAAGCGGTTGATAAAGCGATGCACCCGGGTCACGGGCGGATACTGGTGGTCGAGCAGCTTCAGGTTCTGCTGGCAGTTGTGCAGGTAGAAGGTTGCCAGGTCCAGTGCCTCGACGATCGCCTGGGCCCTGGAGGGCGACACACGCCGAATCTCGGCCAGGCCGCGGGCCTCGACGTTCATCACCTGGTCCACGGCTGTCCGCACCTCACGGCGGTCCATCATTGCACTCCACCCGGGGCCGTGGCGGCGAACCGATGCTCTTGGGTCCAGGGTCCATTTGCGGTTGGCATCCAGGCGCACAAACGGTCCTTTGGACCGTGTACTGAAAAGCCGCCAATGGCCTTCGACCTGCCTGGCGCGGTAGACCTTGCCTGCGCACGGCAGGTAATGCCGGTTGTCCGTCGCTGTGTAGACGCCCGTGTTGCCTGCCGTCAGGCCCTCCAGGCTGATGTCGCAGGCTTCGTACGCTTGCAGCCGGGTTCGGGCCCGGGCGGTGACGTCGATGTCGTGCCAGGCACTGGCCGTTTGCGTCGGCGCGGGTTGCGCGGGGGCGGTGCCTGGTGTCGAGGGTTCATCCATCAATGCGCGGATCGAAGCCATTTGCGCGACACCGCCGATGAAGGTTTGCAGCGCCTCGCGCCAGCGGTGTTGCTGCAAGTCTTCGGCAGAGGCCTGGAACAGTTTGTAGCTTTGCCAGATCACCAGCGGCACCATCAGTTTGCCCGGCAGCAACGCCTGCGCGTGCTGCAGTCCGCTGCTGAACAAGGCTTTGAGGGTGTCCCAGGCTGACCGGCCGTTGGCCTGGGATTGCTGTTCAAACAGGTTCGAGATCAATCCGATGTTGTCGCGGTACAACTGCTTGAGGGCGTGGCCCCTGATCGGCTTGGCCCCCAGGGTGATTTCCGAGGTTCCCCCGACCGTGCTGGCCCAGAGGTGTCTATACGTGGCTTGCTCAGCCTCTGGCAGGCGACCGATCACCCAGTCCTGCAAGGGGCCGGGCAGGTTGAGCCGGCGAATCAAATCCGCCTCGTTGTCGAACTCCTGGAACGCCTGTTGCGGCCCATAGGGCGCATACATCACCAGCGGAGTGCTTTCGACGGCACTGATCAAGTAGACCCCAAGGGCCTTGATGGACCGGGCCCCCGCCGTGGCGATCAACTCCAGCGGACGCACTGTCGAGGTCGCGCCCTCGACCGCTGCGCGGGCGAGCGCGTCCGGCATGTCGAGGACCTGTTCGACCAGGCTCAGGCCCGCGGGTGATAACAGTTCCTGCAGCCTCAGCGCGTGGGCATTTTGCAACAGTTGCCAGGGCAGTTGCCGAATAAACCGGCGCTCCCGCACGTCTGCGCCCGGCTTGCCCGGGGTGAGTTTTTCGACCAGGCAAGCCTGGTGGTCCTGCTTGAGGGGCAGGCGCGCGAGGATCTGGCGCACCACAGCAGGTGTCAGGCCGGCGGCTGTGGACTCGACATCGAATGCAGCAGCTTGCTGGCTGACGTGATTGAGGGCGTAGTCCACCAGGTTCTGCCGCTGGCCGGCCAATACCAGCTTGGGCAGGATGTAGACGTCTTGCGGGCGCACGTCATAGGGCTGCAACAAGTCGATGAGCTTGCTGCCGAGATACGCTGGCAGCGGCAGGAAATCGTCAAGGTAATCCTTGTCGTCCGTGAGGCTGTGGCGGTATTGCTCAAGGATTTCGACATGGCGACGCTGTTGGCTGACAGACGCCATCCCCAGCCAGGCGGGCAGTGATTGTTGTGCCATGAAGGTCTGGGCGATTTGTGAGGCATGGCCCAGGTCGTTGGCCGGCAAGGCCTTTTCCAGCCCCCCGAGACGCTTCAGCAAGGCGTCCCCTGAGAGCGTCAGGGTGAGGCAGTGAGCCCGTTGTGCCCGGTAATGATCAATCCAGGACTGCTGGCAGTGCTGTGCGACCGCGCCGTTGATCAGCATGAACTGACCGAGTGCGCAGGCCTGGTGCGGTTTGAGATAGCGCGGGTCGAGATTGGCCAGTAGCTGCCTGCGAAGGTCCGGCGCGGCCAGTCGTCGTTGCAGTTCTGTCTGCAATTGGCTGACGTTGGCGAAACTCTCCAGGCCGCGCGCCGGCGTCCACAGCACGGCCCGGCCTGAGTGGGACGGGGCCAGGCCGCCGCGTTCGGTGAGCATCAAGCAATGCGCCAGGGGCACCCGTTGCGTCAGGCCCTCGGGTTCGACGGTCAACGCATAGGCATCCGGGATGAATCCACCCAGGCCCTGGCGCCGGCGGCGATCTGGGTGTTGAAGATCAAACACCGTCTGCGCGATCGCCTCATCACGCGCGTCCAGGCTGTTGTTGAGGCGCCTGAGCCTGGCTTCGCCCTGGATCGCCACCGCCATGGCATGGGCCATCGGCGCCGTGAGCTGTTCCAGGTATTCGCGGGGAATATCGGCAATGTTGGAGTGATGAAACTTGACCAGTGCGGCATCGAGCACTGCGTTGGCTTGCGCTATGTCCAGGCCGCCCAGCGGTGTGACAGCCCCATCGACCTGGCTGGCGTAAAGGCCATAGTGCGGCGTTTGCGGAATCGGCCCGCGCTTGTGTATCAGGCGCGCAAGAAAGTAACTGCGCAGGCTCTGGCTTTCCAGGGGCGCAGTGGCGGGTGTCGCGGTTGCGCTGGCGGCGTAGCGATTGACGTAGATCTTGCCGGGATCGTGGCCAGCCAAGCCGCGGCGGTTGAACTCGGCGGTGAGCGCCTGATTGACGGTGTTGGCCAATGTGGGTTGCGCTCGCACCTGGGTTGCCAGCGTGTCCTGGATATCGGTCATCTGCTTTTGCAGCAGGGCGGCACGTTCGGCGGCCAGCGACACCGGGCGAGTCGGGTCGGCCAGTACCGAATGAGGCGTCCAGCGTCCCGCGGTATCCAGGCCCGGGAGGTGGCTGTCGATCATGTACCGCACATCCAGCGCGTAGTCGAGCAAGGCCGAGGGGTCAATGCCGGCGCGGGTGCGTCGGTACAGGTCGAGTGCGTAGCGTAGGTTCTGTTGCTGCTTGCCGATGATGGTTTCGAGCACCTGCTCAAACAGATTGCCGGCGATGGGAGTACCGGAAAACTGCGGCGTCTTGAACCCTACAAACAGCGCCCGCTCCTCCAGGGACATCAGGTTGTAGAGGTCGTCTTCATAGCCTGGCGCCTTGACCATGGCCTTGAGGGTGTCCATCAGGTCGTCGTAGGTCCCGAGCACCTGCAGGCCCTTCTCGGGGGTGTAGAGAAAGGTCTGCGAATTGCCGATCATCAAGGTGCTGGCCAGCTCGACGGCGTTGCTCGGCTGCTCCCAGATCTGTACGTTCTCGACGCGCAGCGTCTGGCTGTTCGGGGGGGCCTCGTTACCCCGGGAAGAGTACAGCGCTGCCAATGCGCGGCTTTGCTCCGGACTGATGATGGATTGCTGGCGCTTGAACAGCAGATCCAGTTGCGCATTGGCGGCCATGGCCCGGGCAAACCAGGCCCGACGCGACACGCCCGGTGCGATCTCGCTGTTCCAGAACGTCTCCAGTGCACTGTGCAGGAACGGGATCAGTTGGCCGGCGGCTTGTTTGATCGCGGTTTCCCAACGCTGCGTGTCGCGGGCCTTGGCGTCGGCAGGCCGCTTGGGGTGGAAGAACTCCCGGGTTTGCCCGGCGGGCCAGGCTTGTTCACGGTAGTACAACAGCACCGCGTCATTGAGTTGCAGCGAGTCGAGCCAGCGAGGCACCGTGTGCCCAACGGGCTGTATGGCGAAAAAACTCACGTGGGCTTCGCCGGGGCTGAGCCCGGGGAACAGTGGGCGGCAGACGCTTTCGAGCAGTTTTGAAAGCAGGGCGCCGAGGGCGGGCAACTGTTTCAACGCCGCCAGCAGCGCCTGGCGATTATTCTCCTGATAGCGCCTGAGGGTTTTTTTCTGTTCACCCAATACGTCGCCGAGCATGGCCTCCGGTGTCAGCACCAGTCGGTTGTCGAGTAGCGGCGATGGTTGTTGCTGCAAGGGCAGGAAGTACAGCAGTTGCGTGGCGCTGTCCGGGGTTTTCAAGCGCTCGGTCAGTGCTGTCAGCAAGTGGGCGGGGCTGTCGAATTTTTCCAGGCCGCCGTACGGGGTGTAGAGCCAGGCATGTGGGTAGGCGCTGGTTGAACTCATCATGAAGCTGCCGGCCAGTTCGACGGCATTGGCAGTGCTTTTATTCAACCAGATGCGCTGCGCGATCATTGGCGGCGACTGTTGGCGACGGCCTGCATCGCTGGCAAAAAACACCTTGCCGAGAAACTCGATGTCCCTGCTGTCGATGTTCAGCTGGCGCTCACGGTCCAGCGCCCTCCAGCCCACGCGCATGGCTTCGGGGAAAAAATACGGGAGAGGGGTGTGGCTCATCATCCTGATCCTTGAAGAGTTGCGTGCCTGCAACCTATCCAGGCCTGGCGCCACGAGGGGCTAGATATGTCTGGCGCTCCCTGTCGACAGCCATGGGGCAAACCCTGTCTAATCGACGGACCGATTCTTGTACGCTGTTGCCCATTCCAATAATTAAACGGGAGCTTCAGATGTCTGCATCGCCTTTGGATGTCGAGTCTTCATCAGAGCGACTCAGTTATGCGCAATTGACCGACCTGCTGCGCCAGGTGTTTGTCCGCCACGGTACGTCGGCCGATGTGGCCCAGGTGCTGGCCGAGAACTGCGCCAGCGCCGAGCGCGACGGTGCCCACAGCCACGGTGTATTCCGTATCCCCGGTTACGTCTCGACCCTGGCCAGTGGCTGGGTCAACGGCAAGGCGGTGCCGGTGGTCGAGGATGTGGCCAGCGGGTTTGTGCGGGTGGATGCGGCTAACGGCTTCGCCCAGCCCGCGCTGCAAGCCGCCCGTGCGCTGTTGGTGGAAAAGGCCCGCAGTGCCGGGATTGCCTTGCTGGCGATCCATAACTCCCACCACTTCGCGGCGCTTTGGCCGGATGTCGAGCCTTTTGCTGAAGAAGGCCTGGTGGCCTTGAGCGTGGTCAACAGCATGACCTGCGTGGTGCCCCACGGCGCCGACCGCCCGCTGTTCGGCACCAACCCCATTGCCTTCGCCGCGCCCCGCGCCGATGGCCTGCCGATCGTGTTTGACCTGGCCACCAGCGCCATCGCCCATGGCGACGTGCAGATTGCCGCGCGCAAGGGCGAGCGCTTGCCACCCGGCATGGGCGTGGACAGCCTCGGCCAGCCGACCCAGGACCCCAAGGCGATCCTCGAAGGCGGCGCGCTGTTGCCGTTTGGCGGGCACAAGGGGTCGGCCCTGTCGATGATGGTCGAGCTGCTGGCCGCGGCCCTCACGGGCGGTAACTTCTCGTTTGAGTTCAACTGGTCCGATCACCCCGGCGCCCGCACCCCATGGACCGGCCAACTGCTGATCGTGATCGACCCGAGCAAGACCGCCGGGCAGAGCTTCGCCGAGCGCAGCCAGGAATTGGTGCGACAGATGCATGCGGCAGGGTTGCGGCGTTTGCCGGGGGATCGGCGCCATCGCACACGGGCGAAGTCGCTGTCAGGCGGGATCGAGATCGAAACGCAGGAATTGAGTCGGTTGAGGGTGTTGGCACAGGCGTGAAGCGAGCTGCGCCCGGGGAGGGCGCAGCCGTTGCATCAGATCAGTTGCGGCGGCCCAGCAACAGGCCGACTACCAGGCCAAACCCGGCGGAAATCGCCACGGTCTGCCATGGGTGGCCACCGATATAGCTTTCGGTGGCATCCACCACCGGCTTGCTGCGCTCGCGCACGTTGGACACCGAGTCCAGCGCCTGCTTGAGCTTGATGGCGACCTGTTCACGCAGGGTTTCACCTTCTTCTCCCACCAGTGACGCGCTGCTTTTGAGCAGCTTGTCCGATTCTTCGATCAGTGCGGTCAGTTCACTGAAGGCTTGGTCCTTGATTTGGTCTTCGACGGCTTGGGCGGCAGATTTGCGAGCCATTGGGTTAACTCCTTGCGGGTGAATGTGGCAATGAATGCGCTTGATGAAGAATGGAGTGTTTGAAGCGGGCAAAAGTTGCAGTTTTTTTCCTGTGGTCAGCTTAGGAGAAATCCAGGCCAGGAAATTTCAACCTACAGTGTAAGATGTCACCTATTTGTGCAGCAGGTAATTCAACATGAGCTTCAATCTGGCCAACAAGCCCCTCGCCGAGCGCGCCGCGCTGGAAGATGAAAAGTCCCGTCTCTACGACCTCTGGCAAAGCAACCTGGGCAAGGCCAAGGGTGAGGCCGCCCGCCTGTTTGGCGAACGCGCCAAGCGCAAGGGCAAATGGGCCGAATGGGTGCGTGCAGAACTGGACGGCATGTCACCGCCGGAGTTCTCGAACATGGTGCGCAGTGAAGTCAATCGCCTGATGGCGGCGAAGTAAAACAAGCCTCGATTGCCTCGCGCACCTTGAGCAGCAACGGATCCAGTTGCGCCTGGGTGCGCCAGCCCAGCTCCACCGGGTAACGCGGCAGCGCCAGCGGGCAAGGCAGCTCCCTCAGTCCGGTCATCTGCGCGATGGCCTGCGCCGCATGGCCGGGGATGGTCGCCACCGCCTGGCTGCCCTTGAGCAGGAACGGCAGCGCCGCGAAGTGCGTGGTCGAGGCACCTACGTGGCGGCTCAGCCCCTGCGCGGCCAGGCCCTCGTCGGTGATCCCGATAAACCCGCCGGATGACACCAGCACATGCTCGCGCCTGACGAACTCGTCGAGGTCGATGGCCTGTTGTCCCGGCGCCAGGCTGTCGGGGTCCACCAGGCACGCGTAATGGCCTTCCCCCAATACCTGCCGGCTCAACCGGCGCTCTGCAAACCCGCCGGCGGTGATTGCCAGGTCCAGGCTGCGGTCGAGCAGGGCGTCGGCAACGATCTGGCTGTGGGTCTGGCGGAACATCAACCGCAGCTTTGGCGCACGCCGGGCAATCTCTTCAATCAGCCGCCGGCCGTAGGCGATTTCGAAATCATCCGATAACCCCACCACCACCGAACGGCCCTGATAGTGATTGCCCTGGGGATCCACCATCGCCAGGCTCTGGCGGCAGCGATCCAGGGCTTCGCTGATCACCGGCTTCAACTGATTGGCCCGCAAGGTGGGCGCCAGGCCCCGGCCGGTACGCACGAACAACTGATCGCCGTACACATCGCGCAAGCGGCGCAGGGCTGCACTGATCGCCGACTGCGTGACGCCAAGGCGCAGGGCGGCACGGCTGGCACTGGATTCGTCGTGCAGGGCCTCGAAGGTTTTCAGCAGGTTGAGATCGACGTTGGCGATATTCATCAGGCTCATATCATGTGACTGGATATGCCCTGAATATATAACGTCCCGCCAGGTGCTACACCAGGCGCAATGTTCTCTTTGCCACCACGAGCGCGCCAATGCTGAGGGCAGCCGCCGCTATCAGGTAAAAGCTCGGCGCCAGCTGCGAGCCGGTCAGCGCGATCAACCCGGTTGCAATCACCGGTGCAAAGCCACCGAATATCGTCACGGCCAGGTTGTAGCTGAGTGACATGCCGGTCACCCGGGTGCGTACGGGAAATACATCGGCCATAAGTGATGCCAGTGGGGCGAAGTAGACGGCCTTGATCAACGCCATCATCGACACCACCAGCAACAACGAGGTGGCGCTCGGTACTCTGTTGAGCCAGGCGAATGCCGGAAAGATTACGAGGATGTAGATGCTCGAGGCCCACAACATGATTTTGATCCGGCTGACATAACCGGTGATGAACCCTACAACCGGCGTCACCACGGTCAGGATGATCCCGCCCGTCAGCGTGGCCAGGAAGCCTGTGGACTGGGGAATGTCCAAGGTGGTCGAGGCATAAGACGGCATGTACTTGATCATGAAGTTGGACGCCGTCGACACGATCAGCACGCCCATCGCCACCAGCAACAAGGTCTTCTGCGAGAGCAGCACTTCCCGCAACGGCCGTGAGCCCGGCTGGCTTTCCTTGAAATCGGGCGACTCATCCACCGTGCGGCGGATGTACAGGCCCACCGGGGCGAGGATCAGCCCGAAGAAAAACGGCACGCGCCAACCCCAGTCGAACATCTGTTGATCATTCAGGCTGATGGTCAGGAAGTAGCCGAACAATGAGGCGATGACCACGCCAAAGCCTTGGCTTGCAAACTGCAGGCTCGCGACAAAGTTACGGGTCTTCTGCGGTGCATGCTCCATCATGAACGCGGTGGAGCTGCCGAACTCACCACCGGCGGAGAAACCCTGGAGCAGGCGGGCGAACAGAATACCGATCGGCGCAATAATCCCGATAGTTGCATAGCTGGGCATCACGGCAATCATCGCCGTCCCTATCAGCATCAGCATGATGGACAGCGTCAACGCCTTCTTGCGTCCCTGCCGGTCGGCATAGGAACCGAGCACGGCAGCGCCCAGTGGCCGGATAAGAAATGAAAGGCCGAAGGTCGCGAAGGCCAGGAACAGCGACACGGCCGGGTCGGCGGCCGGGAAAAATACCTTGCTTATGGTCAGCGCAAAATAGGCGTACACCGACAGGTCGAACCATTCAAGCGTATTACCGATCAAGGCCGCGCCAATGGGTTTCCAGAGGGGCGTGGCCTTTGCGATCGTGGGTGAAACGGTGGGGGACGATAACGCTGTCATTCTTGACGCTCCTGATTTTATAGGGGGGTGAGCGGCAGATAAAAAGGGTCGGCGGACCCCGATTTTTTATTGTGGTTTGAAGGGGGCGAGGTGACCCAGGTCCCAGAACAGCGAGGTCATGATTTGCAGCCCTTCGAGGACTACCGAGCCCAACAGATGCTCATCCGGCGCATGTTGTGAACACCCGGGGTAGGAGTGCGGTATCCACAAGGTGGGCAAACCCAATATGTCCGCGAAAATATCGTTGGGCAGGGTGCCTGCAAGGTTCGGTAACACGGCAACGGGCCGGTGGGTGGCATCGGCGATCGACTGTTTGGCGAAGCGTACCCAAGGGTTGTCAGGGTCCAGGCGACTGGCCGGTGTGCAACGGTCAATCACGATATCGACCTGTTGAAACCCCTCGGCATCCAGGTGTTGGCGCAGCAGCTTTTGCAGATTCTGCCAGTCAGTGCCGACCACAAATCGCAACTGGCAATGCGCGGTGGCGCGGGGTGGAATGGCGTTGACCGGTTTGGTCGGATTGCCTGCGATAAACGCAAGGATCTCCACCGTGTTCCAGCCGAAGAGTCGTTCACCCAGGGTCAGGCCAGGCTCGCCCCAATCAACATCCAGTTCCCGGCCCAGGGAGCGCGGATGGATGTCCAAGTCGCGGATGGCTTCGCGTACGGAGTCGGGTATGGCGTCAGGCACCAGCGTTCGGCAGCGAATACGACCGTCCTTGTCCACCAGGCTGGCTAGCGCATTGGCCAATACTACGGCGGGGTTGGACATCACACCGCCCCAGTTACCGGAGTGAAGGCCCTTGTCGCGTGCGTTGACTTCCAGGGAAAACAACGCGGAACCTCTGGAACCGAGGAATATTGTCGGGCGACTGTCGTTCAAGCGCGGCCCGTCGGAGGCGATGAACACATCGGCTTGCAACAGCTCCCGGTGCAGAGTGCAAATCTCCCGCAGCCCGGGAGAACCGCATTCTTCGCCGGTTTCGAACAGCACTTTGACGTTAAAGCCCAAGCGCCCCTCACGTTGCTTGATGACGTGCTCGAGGGCAGTCAGGTTGACGCTGTGCTGGCCCTTGTTGTCCGCGGTGCCTCGGCCATACCAACGATCACCTTCCACGCTCAACGCCCAAGGGCTGAGGCCCTCGCGCCATTGCTCGTCATACCCGAGCACTACGTCGCCATGTCCATACGTTAATACCGTGGGCAAATCAGCCCCTTCGTGGCGTGAGGCGAACAGCAACGGGCCGGCGCCCGACGGGTTATCGAGCATCTGGCATTCAAAACCCATTGCGATCAGCGCTGGTTGTATTTCCTGTTGCAGGTACCGCGTCAGTTCGTGCGCCTGGCCGGGGTTCTGGCTTTCGCTGCGAATGGCAATCCTGCGACGCAGATCGGCTTCAAAATGGCCTTCGGCCAGGTACTGGCGAACATTCGCGAGCGCTTGTTGCTTGGACATGGCAGTTCCGGTGCGGGCTGAGGTTCAATCCAATATAGAAGTCATGCATCGGTGTGTATATTGCTGTTTTTTGACGTTTGCCTTCTAATAAATAGATCCCTGGGTAAAGGAATCAAACTGTGGATTATCGTTATTTCCTGGCCGTATTCGATACAGGATCACTGGCTGCTGCCGGCGAACGCTTGCACATCGCGCCCAGTGCGGTCAGTCGCCAGATCTCCCTGTTGGAAGAAACCATCGGGGTTCCATTGTTCGAGCGCCGGCCAAGGGGCATGCAGCCCACAGCGGCCGGCAATGCCTTGGCCGATCACGCACGGCGTGCCTTGCTGGAGGAGCAAAGCCTGCTCTCGGAGCTACGGGCGGGCGATTATCCGGGCGCGAAAGTGGTTCGGCTGGTGTCCACCGAGGGGCTGTCCCGTTATTTCCTGCCTCAGGTGCTGATCCGGCATTATCAGCAAAATCCCGTTTTCCAGTATGTGCTGGAAGTGATGTCGCCTCACGAATGCGCGGATAAAGTGAGACGCGGCGAAGCCGATGTGGGGTTGGTATTCAGTACCGAGCCTGTCGAAGGGGTTGAAGTGCGGCATTCCAGTCGCTCGCCGATCCGCGCGGTGATGCGGGTGGGGCATCCACTGGCGGCGGTCAGGCAACTGTCCCTTCGATCGCTGTCCGCTTACCCGTTGGCGCTGACGCCAAAAGGCTCTACCCAGCGGCAATTGTTCGACCTGGTTTGCCAGATGGAAGGGCTGACGTTCAATCACGTAATGACCTGCAATTATTCGGGCGCCATCCATGAATTCGTTCGCAACACGGACACCATCGCGTTTGGTGGGGCGATCAGTCATCGGGCGAATGGGAGCGACGAGCTGACCTCGGTTGCGCTGTCGAACCCGCAGTTTTCAGACCGGGCAATTCAAGTCCTGACCATGCCCAAGCGTGCTTTGCCGGCGGCGCTGGAGCGGTTTATCGAGAGTCTTGTCGGATTCCTGAAGGACGCTGACTGATGGATGATGATATTCATATGGCTCATATCAGTTAGCAGCGAAGCGGGCTTTATTCATGATTGCCGCTGGCCGGAGAATGGGCAACCCCCATTGATACGGAGTGATCGTGATGCCTGTTTCTACCGTGGCTGCGCTGCAAATCGGTTCCTTGCCGGGAGGCAAGGCTGAGACCCTGGAACAGATCCTGTCCTACGAGGACGAAATCCTGCGCAGCGGTGCGCAACTGGTGGTGATGCCGGAAGCGTTGCTCGGGGGTTATCCCAAGGGTGAGGGCTTCGGCACCCAGCTGGGTTATCGCCTGCCTGAAGGGCGTGAGGCCTTTGCGCGGTATTTTGCCAATGCGATTGATGTGCCGGGTGTGGAGACCGAAGCGCTGGCCGGCTTGTCGGCGCGCACCGGGGCGAGCCTGGTGTTGGGCGTGATCGAGCGCAGTGGCAGCACGTTGTATTGCACGGTGCTGTATTTCGAGCCGGTGGGCGGGTTGGTGGCCAGGCATCGCAAATTGATGCCTACCGGCACTGAGCGGCTGATCTGGGGCAAGGGTGATGGTTCGACGTTGCCAGTGATTGATGCCGCGGTAGGGCGCATCGGTGGCGCCGTGTGCTGGGAGAATATGATGCCGTTGTTGCGCACCGCGATGTACGCCAAGGGTGTGGAAGTGTGGTGCGCGCCGACGGTGGATGAGCGGGAAATGTGGCAGGTGAGCATGCGGCATATTGCCCATGAGGGGCGGTGTTTTGTGGTGAGTGCGTGTCAGGTGCAGGCGTCACCCCAGGCGTTGGGTGTGGAGGTGGCGAATTGGCCGGTGGATCGGCCTCTGATCGCGGGGGGCAGTGTGATTGTCGGGCCCATGGGGGACGTTCTTGCCGGGCCATTGCTCGGTGGGGCGGGGTTGCTGGTGGCGCGGATTGATACGGATGATTTGGTGCGGGCGCGGTATGACTATGATGTGGTTGGGCATTATGCCCGGCCGGATATTTTCGAATTGACCGTGGATGAGCGTGCTAAACCCGGTGTGCGGTTTTTGGGTTGAGTACATATCCGTTATTTAGGTAACGGCGGCTTATGGTTCCGCTCTTACAGCGGGTCACTTTTGGCAAACGCCCCAAAAGTAACCAAAAGGTCTCTGCCCCACCACTCGGTGCCTCGCTTAGGCTCGGCATGCCCGCACTCCGGCCCGGTTCCGCGGGCCGCCGCGACGGGCCAT
>NZ_JBIUVK010000047.1:0-50269 GCF_044742865.1 Pseudomonas sp. NPDC087814
CACGCTGCTGTCAACACCTCTTTTTCTCCGCTTTCGACCGAGAAGATCGAACCGTTAATAGGGCCAAACAACACTGCCTTACTAACTCCTTCTGGGCTTCGATGATCTGAAGCAGCTTGCTGTCGAAACCCACATAACTCTTTGTTTACCAAGGAGTTTTCCGTTTCGACTGCGCCGGAAGTGGGGCGAATTATAGACAGATATAAAACGCCGTCAACAGTTAATTTCAGGTTTATTCGGATTTAAGCGTAATACGCGCAAATGCCTTCTTGCCGGCCTGGCAAACGTGGGTCGCGCCCAGCTCGTATATAAAGGTGCGATCGACAACCTCGCCATCTATACGCACACCGCCAGACCCCAGAAGGTCGCGCGCCACCGCCGAGTTCTTCACCAGGCCCGCCTTATTAAGGACGGCAGCGATCGGCATTGCCTCGCCAGCAGTCAATTCAATCTCAGGCAGATCATCCGGCAGCTCGCCATCCTTCATACGGTTACCCGCAGCACGGTGAGCACTGGCCGCAGCCTCTTCACCATGGAAGCGCGCAACAATCTCTTCAGCCAGCTTGATCTTCACATCCCGCGGGTTAGCCCCAGCTTCCACTTCAGCACGCAGTGCATTGATCTCATCCATCGAGCGGAAACTCAACAGTTCGAAGTAACGCCACATCAGCGCATCCGGAATCGAAACCAGCTTGCCGTACATCACACCCGGCGCTTCCTGGATACCGACATAGTTACCCAGGGACTTGGACATCTTCTTGACGCCATCCAGCCCTTCCAGCAACGGCATCGTCAGAATGCACTGAGCCTCTTGCCCATACGCACGCTGCAGCTCACGCCCCATCAGCAGGTTGAACTTCTGATCAGTACCGCCCAGCTCGACATCGGCACGCAACGCCACCGAGTCATACCCTTGAACCAATGGGTACAGGAACTCATGGATAGCGATCGGCTGATTAGTGGAGTAGCGCTTATCGAAGTCATCGCGCTCGAGCATGCGAGCAACGGTGTACTGGGACGTAAGACGAATGAAATCCGCCGGCCCCATCTGATCCATCCAGGTGGAGTTGAAGGCCACCTCGGTCTTGGCCGGATCAAGAATCTTGAAGACCTGGGTCTTGTAGGTCTCGGCGTTATCGAGAACCTGCTCACGGGTCAGCGGCGGACGCGTAGCGCTCTTGCCGCTCGGATCGCCGATCATCCCGGTGAAGTCACCTATAAGGAAGATCACCTGATGCCCCAGTTCCTGGAACTGGCGCAGCTTATTAATAAGCACCGTATGCCCAAGGTGCAGATCCGGCGCCGTCGGATCAAAGCCGGCCTTAATACGCAGGGGCTGGCCACGCTTGAGCTTTTCGATCAGCTCAGCTTCGACCAACAGTTCTTCCGCACCACGTTTGATCAGCGCTAGCTGCTCTTCAACCGACTTCATAACAGACCCGCAAGGCTCAGATTCAAAAGGGAACCAACCATACAAGATCAGGGACTAATTACAAGTTTTGCCCTGCGCACGGACACCGTTCAGCAAGCCCAGCGTTCGCAAGCTTGCACCACAGATGATTTGGTTATATTTTATACAGTTATTTCATCTTCATCATGTCATTCATCTTTTCCAATTCATCTTTTCAAAGTCAAAATTACTTATGACCACAGAACCGTCTAAAGCGCCGCCGCTTTACCCGAAGACCCACCTGCTCGCCGCAAGTGGGATCGCCGCCCTTCTGAGCCTGGCACTCCTGGTATTTCCTTCCAGCGACGTAGAAGCCAAACGAACGACCCTAAGCCTTGACCTTGAAAGTCCGGTTGAGCAACTGACACAAGATCAAGACGCTTCCGACGCACTTCAAGCCACAAATGGCGCAGCCGAATCGCCGTTTGCCCAGATCGAAAGCAGCGCCGAAGACACCAAGGAAACCGCGCAAGCCGAACCTGCGGTAGTAGAGGCACCCAAGAACCCGCTGCACCGGGAAGTCATTGTTGCCAAGGGCGACACCCTTTCGACCCTGTTCGAAAAGGTCGGCCTCCCCGCCGCGACGGTCAACGATGTACTGGCAAGCGACAAGCAGGCCAAGCAATTCACCCAACTCAAGCATGGCCAGAAGCTTGAATTCGAACTGGCGCCCGACGGCCAGCTGACCAACCTGCACAGCAACGTCAGCGACCTGGAAAGCATCACCCTGACCAAAGGCGCCAAGGGCTTTGCGTTCAACCGCATCACCACCAAGCCGGTCATGCGCTCCGCCTATGTACACGGCGTGATCAACAGCTCGCTGTCGCAGTCCGCCGCCCGCGCCGGCCTGTCCCACAGCATGACCATGGACATGGCCAGCGTGTTTGGCTACGACATCGACTTCGCCCAGGACATTCGCCAGGGTGACGAATTCGACGTGATCTACGAACAGAAGGTCGCCAACGGCAAGGTCGTCGGCACCGGCAACATCCTTTCTGCGCGGTTTACCAACCGTGGCAAGACCTACACCGCCGTGCGCTACACCAACAAACAAGGCAACAGCAGCTACTACACCGCCGATGGCAACAGCATGCGCAAGGCGTTCATCCGTACCCCGGTTGACTTCGCCCGTATTAGCTCGCGTTTCTCGATGGGTCGCAAGCATCCAATTCTGAACAAAATTCGCGCTCACAAAGGCGTCGACTACGCCGCCCCGCGTGGCACGCCGATCAAGGCTGCCGGTGACGGCAAGGTCTTGCTGGCTGGTCGCCGTGGCGGCTACGGCAACACCGTGATCATCCAGCACGGGGCCACCTACCGCACGCTGTATGGCCACATGCAAGGTTTCGCCAAGGGCATCCAGACCGGCGGCAACGTCAAGCAGGGCCAGGTGATCGGTTACATCGGCACTACCGGGCTGTCCACCGGCCCGCACTTGCACTACGAGTTCCAGGTCAACGGCGTGCACGTCGACCCACTGGGCCAGAAGCTGCCAATGGCCGACCCGATCGCGAAGGCCGAGCGCGCTCGCTTCCTGCAGCAGAGCCAGCCATTGATGGCCCGCATGGACCAGGAGCGCTCGACTCTCCTGGCGTCGGCGAAGCGCTAAGCCATGTCGCTCTATATAGGTGTGATGTCCGGGACCAGCCTTGATGGCCTGGACATTGCGCTGATCGAGCAAGGCCCGGCGATCAAGCTGATCGCCACCCACTACATCCCCATGCCTGAATCCCTGCGTTCCGAGCTGCTTGGCCTGTGCGCCAGCGGCCCGGACGAGATTGCCCGTTCGGCGCTCGCGCAGCAGAACTGGGTGACGCTTGCCGCCCAAGGTATTCACGCCCTACTCGATCAGCAGAACCTCAAGCCCCAGGACATTCGAGCGATTGGCAGCCACGGTCAAACCATTCGTCACGAACCTGCACGGGGTTTTACCGTGCAGATCGGCAACCCGGCGCTGCTCACCGAATTGACGGGAATCACCGTCGTCAGTGATTTCCGTAGCCGCGATGTCGCCGCCGGAGGCCAAGGCGCCCCGCTGGTGCCTGCATTTCATGAGGCACTGTTTGGCAAGCGTACGGGCAACCGCGCCGTACTGAATGTGGGCGGCTTCAGCAACCTCAGCCTGATCGAGACCGGCAAACCGGTCGCGGGCTTCGACTGCGGCCCGGGGAATGTCCTGCTGGATGCCTGGATTCACCAGCAACGCGGCGAGAACTTCGACCGCGATGGCCAGTGGGCTGCCAGCGGAAAGGTTGAACCCCAGCTACTCAAGGCATTGCTCAGTGATCCGTTCTTTGTGACCAAGGGGCCAAAAAGCACCGGTCGCGAAGTCTTCAACCTGGGATGGCTTGAGCATCACCTGGGACGATTGCCGCCATTCGCAGCCCAGGACGTGCAAGCCACATTGCTCGAGCTGACTGCCCTGACCATCGTCGAATCCCTGCAAACCGCCCAACCACAGACCGAAACCCTGCTGGTCTGCGGCGGCGGCGCCCACAACGCAACCTTGATGAGCCGCCTGAGCGCCCTGCTGCCGGCGACCCAGGTCAGCAGCACCGCCACCTGCGGCGTAGACCCTGACTGGGTCGAAGCCATGGCGTTCGCCTGGCTGGCCCATTGCTGCCTGGAAGGCATCGCCGCCAACCGCCCCAGCGTCACCGGCGCCCGCGGCCTTCGTGTACTCGGCGCGATCTACCCCGCCTGAATCCCACACAGCAAAACGCCGCTTGGCCCTATCAAGGCCAAGCGGCGTTTTTATATCCGCTGTCGATCAGATCGAGAACGAAGACCCGCAACCACAAGTGGTGGTGGCATTCGGGTTCTTGATCACGAAGCGCGAACCTTCCAGACCTTCCTGATAGTCCACCTCGGCTCCTGCCAGGTACTGGAAGCTCATCGGATCGACAACCAGGCTGACGCCCTCGCGCTCAACGATGGTGTCGTCATCGGCCACGTCTTCATCGAAGGTAAAACCGTACTGAAACCCTGAACAACCGCCGCCCGTAACAAATACGCGCAGCTTCAAGCGATCATTACCCTCTTCATCGACCAGGCTCTTCACCTTGTGCGCAGCACCGTGGGTGAATTGCAAAGCCGTGGGGGTGAAGGATTCAACGCTCATGCTGATAATCTCCCGGCGTAGCGCCGCCATATGCGTGATGGCGGGCATTATCCGCTTCTCCTAGAAAAGCGGTCAACTATTGTTACGGTATATCAATCTGCGCAGCGGCCATTAAAAACACGAAAGGCCCGATCAACGGGCCTTTGCGCAACAGCAGAAAATTTACGGCAGCATGCCCGCGTGGGACAGGCCCAGCTTCTCATCCAGGCCAAACAGGATGTTCATGTTCTGCACAGCCTGGCCCGAAGCGCCCTTGACCAGGTTGTCGATGACCGACAATACCACCACCAGGTCACCATCCTGTGGACGATGCACTGCGATACGGCACACGTTGGCACCGCGCACGCTGCGGGTCTCCGGGTGGCTGCCCGCCGGCATCACATCGACGAACGGCTCATTGGCATAGCGCTTTTCAAACAGCGCCTGCAGGTCTACCGAGCGATCAACGACCGTCGCATACAGTGTGGAGTGGATCCCGCGGATCATCGGTGTCAGGTGCGGCACAAACGTCAGGCCGACATCCTTGCCCGCAGCACGACGCAGCCCCTGGCGAATTTCCGGCAAGTGACGATGGCCTTTGACTGCATAGGCTTTCATGCTTTCCGACGTCTCGGAGTAAAGCGAACCTACAGCGGCCCCACGACCAGCACCACTGACGCCCGACTTGCAGTCCGCAATCAGCCGCGATGCATCCGCCAGCCCGGCTTCCAGCAATGGCAGGAAACCCAACTGCGTAGCGGTCGGATAGCAACCCGGCACGGCGATCAGGCGTGCTTGCTTGATCTGCTCACGATTGACTTCCGGCAGGCCGTACACCGCCTCTTCCAGCAACTGCGGTGCACCGTGAGGCTGGCCGTACCACTTGGCCCACTCATCGGCGTCCTGCAGGCGGAAGTCTGCCGACAAGTCGATTACCTTGGTACCGGCGGCCAGCAACTCGCCCGCCAGGGCATGGGCCACACCGTGAGGCGTGGCAAAGAACACCACATCACACGCGCCCAGGGTCTTGATATCCGGAACGCTGAACGCCAGGCCGTCATAGTGGCCTCGCAGGTTCGGGTACATATCGGCCACAGCCAGGCCGGCCTCGGATCGGGAAGTGATCACCACCACCTCAGCTTGCGGATGCTGAGCCAACAGACGCAGCAATTCGACACCGGTGTAACCCGTGCCGCCGACGATACCGACCTTGACCATATACCTGCCCTCAACGAACCCACTGGAAAGCCGTCGATAATAGGGTTCGTATCGTCCTGCGACAACCTTCAACATGACGTGTAGACGCAAGAGCCACTACTATCTTCAGCTACCGTGAACCTGGGAATAACTAAAAATGCTTTATCTATGGGTCAAAGCCTTTCATATCGTCAGCATCGTCTGCTGGTTTGCCGCGCTGTTCTACCTTCCGCGCCTGTTCGTCTACCACGCCCAAAGCGAGGACACCATCAGCAAGGAACGCTTCAGCGTGATGGAGCGCAAGCTGTACCGCGGCATCATGGGCCCGGCGATGATCGCCAGCCTGGTGTTCGGCGGATGGCTGATCTACCTCAACCCGGCCATCTTTCAATCCGGCGGGTGGATCCACGCCAAGTTGACCCTGGTAGTACTGCTCATCGGCTACCACCATATGTGCGGCGCGCAGGTAAAACGTTTCGCCCGTGGCGAAAACACCCGCAGCCATGTCTTTTATCGCTGGTTCAATGAAGTGCCAGTTCTGATATTGCTGGCTATCGTAATTTTGGTCGTGGTCAAACCGTTCTAATCTCTATTACTCGGGGTACTTCCAATGTCGCTGCCCGCTTCGCTCGAACAAAATCTGCGCCTGCCCGTCGTGGCTGCGCCGATGTTTCTGATCTCCAACCCGCAACTGGTGCTGGCCTGCTGCCGCAACGGGATCGTCGGCAGCTTCCCTGCCCTCAACCAGCGGGAAAGCAGCGGCTTCAAGGCGTGGCTGGAAGAAATCGAAGCGGGCCTGGCGCTGCTGGAGAACCCGGCGCCTTATGCGGTCAACCTGATAGTGCACAACAGTAACCCGCGGGTGGAAGCTGACCTGGCGATCTGCGTCGAGCACAAGGTGCCGATCGTCATCACGAGCCTGGGCGCGGTGAAAGAATTGGTAGACGCGGTGCATAGCTACGGCGGCCTGGTATTCCACGATGTCACCACCCGGCGCCACGCCGAAAAAGCCGCTGAAGCCGGCGTCGATGGCCTGATCGCCGTTGCGGCGGGCGCCGGTGGCCATGCCGGCACCTGGAGCCCGTTCTCGCTGATCGCAGAAATCCGTCAGTTCTTCGACAAAACCCTGCTGCTCGCCGGTTGCCTGAACCACGGCCACGAAATCCTCGCCGCGCAACTGCTCGGCGCCGACCTGGCCTATTTCGGCACGCGTTTTATCGGCACCACCGAAAGCCATGCCCCGGATGCCTATAAAGAGATGCTGCTCACATCGCGCGCCGCCGACATCGTGCACACTCCAGCCGTCTCCGGTGTTCCCGCAAGCTTCATGCGCCAGAGCCTGGAAAATGCCGGTTTCGACCTCGCCGCGCTGCAAGGCAAGGGTGAAGTCAATTTTGGCTCCAAGCTCAAGCCACTCAACGACGAAGCCAAAGCCTGGAAGACCGTGTGGTCCGCCGGCCAGGGCGTCGGAGAGATTGATGATTTGCCCAGCGTCGATGAACTCGTGGCCCGCCTGGATGCCGAATACCGCAAGGCGCTCGAGCATGCGGCACAATTGCCTGAACGCTGGCCACGCTGATCCGCGATCCAAAGCCTGCTGATCAAGGCAGGCCTCCCCTATTCAAGTGACAAGGATGCCCGCATGAGCGACAACCGTTTCAAGATTGTGTTTGATGGCGCATTGCTCCCGGGTGTCGAAAGCACCACCGCCAAGCTGAACCTCGCCGAGTTGTTCAAAAGTGATGTCGACGCGATCGAAAAGCTTTTCACCGGCCGCCCGGTCGCGCTGAAACGCGACCTTTCCCGCGCCGATGCCGAGACCTATCTGCAAGCGCTGAAAAACGCCGGGGTGGATGCGCGGATAGAAGAAGAGCAGCCGGTCGCCTTCAGCCTTGCCGAAACCCATGAAACGGACTCCGTCAGCGCGACTGACTACACCCGCCCCGCCGCATCGCCTTACGCCCCGCCCCGAGCCGCGGTTGGCGAGAACCTGCCGGAGTTTTCCACCCTTAAGGTATTCACCGTCAACGGCCGGATCGGACGCCTGCGCTTCCTGGCGTGGACGCTGGTGCTGAGCGTGGTGATCCTCCTCGTCTCCAGCGTGTTCTTCACCGTCGGACTTGGTATCGCTGCGGTCTCTCCGACGATTGCCATGGTCATTGGCTTCCTCGTGGGGATTGCCATACTCGTGGCCGCTGTGTGGGTCAGCGTACAGATCACCGTGCAGCGCCTGCATGACCTGGGCTGGTCCGGCTGGCTGTGGTTCCTGCACCTGGTGCCCTTCGTTGGCAGCATCTTCCCGATCCTGCTGATGGTCCTCCCCGGTAACACGGGCGCAAACCAGTACGGCGCGCCACCACCGCGTAACTCCACTGCGGTGAAAATCCTCTCCGCATTGTGGCTCGCATTCATTCCGCTGGTATTTGCCGGCGCGGTGTTGGTTGGCATGAGCGGCTACCTGGATCAACTGGAAAGCGATGTAGGTGGCAGCTACGAAAGCAGCTCCATCAACTCCGATGACGACAGCGACCAGGCCACCACCGTCGATGAAGTCGATGTGCAAAGTGCTGACGACACAGCCGAACCTGTAGACTCTACGCAACAGTGAAAAACGCCCGACGCCTGTGACGCCTCTGTCACAGGCCCGGTAGCGTTGCGATGGAGAAACGCATGACCCGTTACGCTCTGATCACCGGTGCCTCCAGCGGCATCGGCCTGGCCTTGGCCGAAGCACTGGCCCGTCGCGGCCGCAGCTTGATTCTGGTGGCCCGCCAGCGTGATCAGTTGGAAAGCATTGCAATCGAATTGACTCAGCGCTTCGGCGTCGAGGTGCTGTTCCGTGCCTGTGACCTGGGCGAGCCCCTGCGGCTCTCCGGGTTCCTGCTGGAACTGGAAGAAGGCGAGCGGCAGATCGACCTGCTGGTCAACTGCGCCGGCATCGGTACCAGCGGCCCGTTCCTGGCGCAGGACTGGATGACCGAGCAGGACCTGATGGAGGTCAACATCCTCGCCCTGACCCGCATGTGCCACGCCCTCGGCAACGCCATGGCCCTGCACGGCGGCGGGCAGATTCTCAACATCGCGTCGGTTGCCGCGTTCCAACCCGGCCCGTGGATGAGCACTTACTACGCCAGCAAGGCCTACGTGCTGCACTTTTCCGAAGGCTTGCGCGAGGAACTGAAGACCTGCGGCATCAAGGTTTCCGTTCTTTGCCCCGGCCCGACCCGCACCGCATTCTTCGGCACCGCCCAAATGGACACCGCCAAGCTGGATCGCAGCCAACAGTTGATGAGCCCGGAAGAAGTCGCGCTCTACACCGTGCGTGCGCTGGCCAAGAACAAAGCCATCATCATTCCCGGCCGGCGTAATCGCTGGCTGGCGTTCAGCCCGCGCCTGAGCCCGCGCTGGCTGACCCGCAAGATCGCCGGCGCGATCAACAAGGCCTATTGCCCGCGCTGATCGCCTGAGTACACTCACCCTGCACTTTCACAATGGAGAAACAGCTGTGGATACTCTGTTCACCAAGATCATTAACAGAGAAATACCCGCGAAGATCATCTACGAGGATGACCAGGTCCTGGCCTTCCACGACATCGCGCCAATGGCACCCGTGCATTTCCTGGTGATTCCGAAAAAGCCGATCCGCACCCTCAACGACCTCACCGAGGAAGACAAGGCGCTGGCCGGGCATATCCTGTTCACCGCCCAGCGCCTGGCGGTTGAGCAAGGCTGTGAGAAGGGCTTCCGTGTGGTGATGAACTGCAACGAAGATGGCGGACAGACCGTTTATCACATCCACATGCATGTTCTAGGTCAACGCCAGATGAACTGGCCGCCGGGCTGAGCACTACCTGTGGCGAGGGAGCTTGCTCCCGCTGGGCTGCGTAGCAGCCCCAAAAACGAGAGCGCTGCGCACTCCAGCGCGAGCAAGCTCCCTCGCCACACAAGCAATTTGACCCAGCGCAAACGCTTCCCCCTCTCTTGCGGTAAACTGGCCGCCGAGATTCTTCCCGGAGGTCAGCATGACTACCCAACGTCACTACTCGCCGATTGATCGTCTGTTGCTGCAAGCCGATACGGCCATGCGCACGCTGCTGCCATTCAGCGGCCAACCGCACCGCCCGTCGCCCGCCATCGTGCGGCCCGAAGCGCAGATGAGCGAGACCGACACCCGCCACGTCGCCGGCCTGATGCGTATCAACCATACCGGCGAGGTCTGTGCCCAGGCGCTGTACCAGGGCCAGGCCCTGACCGCCAAGCTGCCGCAAGTGCGCGCCGCGATGGAACATGCCGCCGAAGAAGAAATCGATCACCTGGCCTGGTGCGAACAACGCATTCGCCAGTTGAACAGCCATCCGAGCGTGCTGAACCCGCTGTTCTACGGCTTATCGTTTGGCATTGGTGCGGTGGCCGGACTGATCAGCGACAAAGTCAGCCTGGGTTTTGTGGCCGCCACCGAGCATCAGGTGTGCAAACACCTCAATGAACACCTCGAGCAACTGCCGGCTGAAGACGAAAAGTCCCGGGCGATTCTTGAGCAGATGCGCATTGATGAAGAACATCACGCCGAAAGCGCGCTGGACGCGGGCGGCTTCCGCTTCCCGGCACCGGTGAAATTTGGCATGAGCCTGCTGGCCAAGGTCATGACCAAAAGCACGTACCGCATCTAGTTTCAGCAGAAAACAAAAAAGGGCGCTATCAAGCGCCCTTTCTTTTTGCCTGCCGATTGAAGAATCAGCCCAACTCAATGATCTCGTAATCATGAGTGATGGCAACGCCCGCAGCGCCCAGCATGATCGAGGCCGAGCAGTACTTCTCCGCCGACAACTCGATGGCCCGCTTGACCTGGGCTTCTTTCAACGCCCGGCCCTTGACGACAAAGTGCATGTGGATCCTGGTAAACACCTTCGGGTCTTCGGTGGCACGCTCGGCTTCCAGGAATGCTTCGCAGCTTTCCACCGCCTGACGGGACTTCTTCAGGATGCTCACCACATCGAAATTGCTGCAACCGCCTACACCGAGCAGGAGCATTTCCATCGGGCGTACGCCCAGGTTGCGGCCACCGGCTTCCGGCGGGCCGTCCATGACCACCACGTGGCCACTGCCCGACTCACCGAGGAACATGGCTTCGCCCGCCCATTGGATGCGTGCCTTCATCGCCCAGACTCCACTGCTAAAAAAGGGTCGCCAGCTTAGCACAGCACTTTGGGCCGGCAGCGTTTCCCATGAAAGCGATCAACAGCAGGGTTTGCTGGGTAAATTCCCTAATGAAGTCAGAATGTGTCTGTTAAGCTGGCGCCAAATCAATGGCGCATTGCCATCCATTGGATGATGTAGCTTAGCCGTTGATCGCGCTGGATAAAAAAACAAGCTCACCAACACCGTGCAGTCTTTTCGGGATACAACCATGGTTGCTATTACTCCCACACCCAAAATCAAGAACCTCGACAAACTGCTGATGCATTGTCAGCGCCGGCGTCATCCAGCCAAGCACAACATCATCTGCGCGGGCGAGCGCTCGGAATCCCTGTTCTTCATTATCAAAGGCTCGGTCACCATCCTGATCGAGGATGACGATGGTCGCGAAATGATCATCGCCTACCTCAATACCGGTGATTTCTTCGGTGAACTCGGGCTTTTCGAACAAGCCGGCAAGGAACAGCAACGCAGTGCCTGGGTGCGGGCCAAGGTCGAATGCGAAGTCGCCGAGATCAGCTATACGAAATTTCGCGAACTGGCCCAGCAGGATCCCGACATTCTGTACGCCCTGAGCGGCCAGATCGCACAGCGCCTGAGAGACACCACGCGCAAAGTCGGCGACCTGGCGTTCTTCGACGTCACCGGCCGGGTTGCCCGCTGCCTGCTGGAGTTGTGCAAGCAACCGGACGCCATGACCCATCCCGACGGGATGCAGATCAAGATCACCCGCCAGGAAATCGGGCGGATCGTCGGTTGCTCAAGGGAAATGGTTGGCCGCGTGCTCAAGGACCTGGAGGAACGCAACCTGGTGCATGTCAAAGGCAAGACCATGGTGGTCTTCGGTACGCGTTAAACCGGCAGGAAACTCGCAAGCATCTGACGGTACAACGTATCAAGCCGGGCAATCGCATCTGGCGCCGCAAAGGCTTCGTGCAGGGCGATGTGGCTTTCGGCGCGCACCCGTTGTTCCAGGCCGCATGCTTCATTGAAGCGATTGACCGCGGCGATCAATTCGACGCGATCGTCATCCAGCAGCAACGCACCATGCACCAACCCCACCGGGCGCCCGCCACTCTGGCGCCAGCGCTGGGCGGTACCGACCATTTTGCGACCATCAAGGTTGACGTTGTAGCGACCGTCGCAAAACGCACCGTCGATCTCGCCCACCGACGCGTTGCCACCCAACTCGGTCAGCAGGTCGCAAATCGGCTGGCACAGACGCTGGTAGCCGATTTCGATACGGCCCTGGTCGCCTTCACTGCGTGGTGGCGCGTAGACCAACGCGATATTGACCGTGACTGCCGATTGCGGGACAGGCTCACCGCCCGTTTCCCGCAGCAGCACCGGCCAACCGGCGTCTGCCGACACCTGGCTGGCGGTCTCGAATGCCGGAAGGCGGCTCAAACGACGAGGCATCACCAACGCTTGATCGCTGGGCTGCCAGAACAGCAGGCCGAACGGTTGCTCGCCGGCACAGACCGCGGCGAGCAAATCCTGCTCGGCCTTAAGGCCTGCCTCGACCGTCATCGCCACCGGCTGGGTCATCATCAATCCAGGGTCGAGCCACTGACGGCAACGCCACGCTCCGGGAAGAACAGGCGCTGCAATTCAGCCCCCGGGTTCTCGGCACGCATGAAGGTTTCGCCGACGAGGAACGAGTACACGCCGCTGATTTCCATCAGTTCCACATCGGCGCGATTGACGATGCCGCTTTCGGTGATCACCAACCGGTCGCGCGGGATGCGCGGCAACAGGTCGAGGGTGTTTTCCAGGCTGACTTCGAAGGTGTGCAGGTTGCGGTTGTTGACGCCCACCAACGGTGTGTCGAGGGTTTTCAACGCGCGTTCCAGTTCATCACCGTCGTGCACTTCCACCAGCACGTCGAGGCCGACGCTCTTGGCCACGGCCGCCAGTTCAGCCATTTTCACGTCATCCAGTGCGGAGACGATCAACAGCACGCAATCGGCGCCCAACGCTCGGGCTTCGACGATCTGGTAGGGGTCGACCATGAAGTCCTTGCGGATCACCGGCAGCGAACACGCCGCACGTGCTTGCTGCAGGTACAGGTCGGAACCCTGGAAATAGTCGATATCGGTCAACACCGAGAGGCACGTCGCGCCGCCCTTCTCGTAGCTTTTGGCGATGTCTTCAGGGATGAAGATCTCGCGAATCACGCCCTTGCTCGGCGAAGCCTTCTTGATTTCAGCGATAACGGCCGGCTGTTTTTCCTTGGCCTGCTTGATCAGCGCATTGGCGAACCCACGCGGTGCATCGGCGGTTTTCGCCAGGCCTTCCAGCTCAGCCAGGCTGACCCGGGCACGGCGCTCGGCGACTTCTTCTGCCTTGCGGGCCAGGATTTTTTCCAGAACGGTCGGAACACTCATCCTTCATTCTCCACTTTGAACACCGCAGTAAACGCACCCAGTTCTTCGAGCTTTTCGCGCGCCAGCCCGGTATGCAATGCATCATGAGCGAGGGCAACACCCTCTTTAAGACTGTAGGCGTGATCCGCGGCGTACAGCGCCGCACCGGCGTTGAGCACAATCATTTCTGCGGCTTTCTGGCCGTTTTCGGTCTTGCGGCGTCCCAGGGCATCGCGAATCAGTTCAAGGGAGGCTGCCGGGCTTTCTACGGCCAGGCCGTGCAGGCTCTGGCTTTTCATGCCGAGGTCTTCTGGCTCGACCCAATACTCGGTGACCTGGTCGTTCTTCAGCTCCGCCACGAAGGTCGGTGCTGCCAGGCTGAACTCGTCGAGGCCATCCTTGGAATGCACCACCAGCACGTGCTTGCTGCCCAGGCGCTGCAGGACTTCAGCCAATGGCCGGCACAGCGCCTGGCTGAACACGCCCACTACCTGATGCTTCACACCGGCCGGATTCGTAAGCGGGCCGAGCATGTTGAACAGGGTACGCAGGCCCAAGTCCTTGCGCGGGCCGGCGGCGTGTTTCATCGCGCCGTGATGGGACTGGGCAAACATGAAGCCGATGCCGACATGATCGATGCAGCGCGCCACTTGTACCGGGGTCAGGTTCAGGTAGATACCTGCTGCTTCCAGCAAATCGGCGCTGCCGCTTTTACCCGACACCGCGCGGTTACCATGCTTGGCCACGGTGCAGCCGGCAGCGGCCACCACAAAGGAAGAAGCCGTCGACACGTTGAAAATGTTCGCACCGTCGCCGCCGGTGCCGACCACGTCGACCACGCCGTCGAGGGTCTTGAGTTCAACCTTGTCGGCCAGCTCACGCATGACCGACACAGCGCCGACGATTTCGTCGATGCTCTCGCTCTTCATGCGCATGGCCATCATGAACGCGCCGATCTGCGCGTCGGTGCATTGACCGGTCATGATCTCGCGCATCACATCGCTCATTTCAGCGGTGCTCAGGTCCAGATGGCCGACGATACGGCTCAGGGCAGTCTTGATATCCATGAAAAGTCCTTAGCGCGTGCCGCCGCTCTGCTTGAGAAAGTTAGCGAACAGCTCGAAGCCCTGCTCGGTCAAAATCGATTCCGGGTGAAATTGCACCCCTTCGACGTTCAGTGTCTTGTGACGCAGGCCCATGATCTCGTCGACGGAGCCGTCTTCCAGCTGGGTCCAGGCCGTCAGCTCAAGGCACTCGGGCAGGGTTTCACGCTTGACCACCAGCGAGTGGTAGCGGGTTACCGTTACCGGCAGGTTCAAACCCTGGAATACGCCCTGGTCCTTGTGAAATACCGGGCTGGTCTTGCCGTGCATTACCTGGCGGGCGCGGACGACGTCGCCACCGAAGGCCTGGCCGATGGACTGATGGCCCAGGCACACGCCCAGGATCGGCAGCTTGCCGGCAAAGTATTGGATGGCTTCGAGGGAGATGCCCGCTTCGGTCGGCGTGCACGGGCCTGGGGAGACGACGATGCGTTCAGGGTTCAACGCGGCGATCTGGGCCACGGTCAATTCGTCGTTGCGCACCACCTTGACCTCGGCGCCGAGCTCGCCCAGGTACTGCACAACGTTGTAGGTAAAGGAGTCGTAGTTATCAATCATCAGCAACATGTGGGTTAAAACCTCTTGAATTCACTGACTTCTAATGACGGCCTTCCAAGGGAGTGACCCGCTGCCAGACGCACTTTCCGGTTGCCGGGGTTGGCCGGCAAGGGGCGTTTAACAGAGGGTGAAGAAGGCAAATCGGTACAGGTCCGGCGGGGCCGGTAGAGAAAAGTTAGGCGCGCCAACGCCAACGGGCGTGTGCCTTGACTACTCGCATCAAGAGTTTGCTGATGATCAACACGGGGAGGGTCTCATTCATACGTTCAGGCACAGTAACGTAGCCTCGCCAACGGTGCAATATCGAGCCGCAAATACGGGGGAAACTGCCCGACTGATAATTGGCGTCAAACTTTTCAGAACCCTTCCAAGGGCGCTACAGTCACAGTGCTGACAAAAAAACAAAATCATGGACGGACTCATGACCAAGATGCCCTATTTCACCCCCATCGTCGGCTGCCTCTTGGCGCTGGCATGCTCGCAAGCCTTCGCCGCGCCCTCGCCTTATTCGACGATGGTCGTTTTCGGTGACAGCCTGGCCGACGCCGGTACATTTGCCGACCCTGGCGCACCGGGCTCAACCTATCGCTTCACCAACCGCACCGGCCCGCAATACTTCGACGGCAGCGGCGAAAGCACATCGCTGATCTCCTCGACGTTATTGGGCGGCAAGCTGGGGGTTGCCCCGGGCGACCTGAATGCCTCGACCTCGCCGGAGCGCGCCGCGCTGGGCCAGCCAGACGGCAATAACTGGGCCGTCGGCGGCTACACCACCCAACAGATCTACGATGCCATCACCGGTAACTCCACCGTCACCGACAGCGACACCGGGCAGGTATTGCGTACACGTCCCGGATACCTGGCATCAACGGGGGGCCGAGCCGACCCCAACGCCTTGTACTTTCTCTCCGGCGGCGGCAATGACTTCCTCGACGGCCTGGTCCTCAGCCCCGACCAGGCCTCGGCCGCAGCCGGGCGCCTGGCCGACAGCGCCCAGGCGCTGCAACAGGCTGGCGCCCGTTATGTAATGGTATGGATGCTGCCGGACCTGGGCCTGACACCTGCCGTCAATGGCACCCCGCTCCAAGGGGCCGTCAGCACCCTGGCCGGCGCGTTCAACCAGACCCTGGTACAGCGCCTGTCGCAAATCGATGCGCAGATCATCCCGCTGAACATTCCGTTGCTGCTCAAGGAAACCTTTGCCGATCCCGGGCGTTTTGGTTTTGCCACCGACCAGAACCTCAACCAGACGTGCTTCAGCGGCACCACCTGCAGGAATCCGGTGTATGGCGTCGGCGGCACCAATCCGGACCCGACCAAGCTGATTTACAACGACACCGTGCACCCGACCGAGGCCGGCCAGGTACTGATCGCCGACTACGCGTATTCACTGCTGGCAGCGCCCTGGGAAATCACCCTGCTTCCGGAAATGGCCCAAGGCACCTTGCGCGCCCATCAGGATTCATTGCGCAACCAATGGCAAGCCGACTCCCGTAGCTGGCAGGCCGTGGGCCAATGGCGGGCGATCGTCGACGCTGGCGGCCAGCACCTGGACTTCGATGATCAGAACAGCTCGGCCAGCGGTGACGGCAGCGGCTATAACCTGAACATCGGTGGCAGCTACAGGCTCAATGACGAGTGGCGCGTGGGTGTGGCAGCAGGCTTCTATCGCCAGAGTCTTGAGGCCGGCGCCAGCGATTCGGACTACAAGCTCAACAGCTACCTGGGCACCGCGTTCGCCCAATATCAGGAAGATCACTGGTGGGCCGACGCCGCATTGACCGGCGGCAAACTGGACTTCGATAACCTCAAGCGCAAGTTCGCCCTGGGCATCAGCGAAGGCACCGAGAAAGGCGACACCGACGGCTGGCTATGGGCATTGAGCGCACGGGTTGGGTATGACATCGCCGAGCCAAACAGCGAATGGCACTTCTCACCCTTTATCAGCGCTGACTATTCGCGGGTCGAGGTGAATGGTTACTCGGAGAAAGATGCCCGGTCCACCGCGCTGACCTTTGATGACCAACAGCGCGACTCCAAGCGCCTGGGAATCGGATTACAAGCCAACTACCGCTTCACCCCGCAAACCCTGGTGTTTGGCGAAGTGGCCCACGAGCACGAGTTTGAAAACGATACGCAGCGAGTGGGCATGTCCCTCAACAGCGTGCCGGGGATTGATTTCAAACTGGACGGCTACACGCCACGCAGCAATTCGGATCGCTTGAACCTGGGGATTACCCACAAGGTGACCAAGGACCTGGCGTTGAACGCGGCCTATAACGTGAGAAAGGATGACAACTTTACCCAGCAAGGGCTGAGTGTCGGGGTGAGTCTGGATTTCTGACTCGGACTTGAAACTGACAAATACCAAATGTGGGAGCGGGCTTGCTCGCGAAAGCGGTGCGACAGTCACCTTATATATCGACTGATACACCGCCTTCGCGAGCAAGCCCGCTCCCACATTTTGATCTACGTCTGACTTCAGTCCTGCGGGGTCTGCTCAGCCAACGCCACCGCGCGGAACATCGCCCGGCGCTTGTTCAGCGTCTCTTCCCATTCCAGGGCCGGTACCGAGTCGGCCACGATCCCGCCGCCCGCCTGCACGTGCAGTTCGCCGTCCTTGATCACCGCCGTACGGATCGCGATCGCAGTGTCCATATTGCCGTTCCAGGCGAAATACCCCACCGCGCCGCCATACACACCCCGCTTCACCGGCTCCAGCTCGTCGATGATTTCCATCGCGCGAATCTTCGGTGCGCCCGACAAGGTGCCCGCCGGCAGGATCGCCCGCAGTGCATCCATCGCCGTCAACCCGGCCTTCAACTCGCCGGTGACGTTGGACACGATGTGCATCACGTTGGAGTAACGCTCGATCACCATCTTCTCGGTGAGTTTCACCGAACCGATTTCCGAGACACGCCCGGTGTCGTTGCGGCCCAGGTCGATCAGCATCAAGTGCTCGGCGATTTCCTTGTCGTCGCTCAACAGGTCCTGTTCCAGCGCCAGGTCCGCCTCTTCGGTCGCACCGCGAGGGCGGGTGCCGGCAATCGGGCGTACGGTGATCAGGTTGTCTTCCACACGCACCAGCACTTCCGGCGAACTGCCCACGACGTGGAAGTCGCCAAAGTTGAAGAAGTACATGTACGGCGTCGGGTTGAAACAGCGCAGCGCCCGGTACAAATCAATCGGCGCGGCCTTGAAGTCGATGGACATGCGTTGCGACGGCACCACCTGCATGCAGTCACCGGCAAGGATGTATTCCTTGATGGTATCGACCGCACGCTCGTAGTCATCCTGGGTAAAGCTGGAGCGGAACACCGGGTCAGCCGCCGGTGGACGGCTGAGGTCCAGGCCGCGACGCGGGGTGATCGGCTGGCGCAGTTTTTCCAGCAGCGCTTCCAGGCTCGCCTGGCCTTGCTCGAACGCATCGGCCTGGGAAGGATCCGCCAACACGATAGCGTGCATCTTGCCCGCGAGGTTGTCGAACACCACCACCGCGTCAGAAACCATCAGCAGAATGTCCGGCACGCCCAACGGATCGGGGTTCGGGGATTTGCCCAGGCGTTTTTCCACGTAGCGCACGCAGTCGTAGCCGAAGTAACCCACCAGGCCGCCGTTGAAGCGCGGCAGGCCGGCGATGGTCGGCACGTTGTAGCGCGCCTTGAATTCCTCGACGAAGGCCAGCGGGTCTTCCACATCGTGGCTTTCGATCTCGACGCCGTCCAGGGTGATGCTCACATGGTGATCATGTACCCGCAGCACCGTGCGGCACGGCAGGCCGATGATCGAATAACGGCCCCATTTCTCACCGCCCTGCACCGACTCCAGCAGATAGGAGTTGGGCTCGTCGGCCAGTTTCAGGTAGATCGACAGCGGGGTGTCGAAGTCGGCCAGGGTTTCGCAGGCCATGGGGATACGGTTGTAGCCGGCAGCGGCCAAACGCAGGAATTCTTCGCGGATCATGAGGTGCCTCGTGGCTTGAGGGTCTAACGGTCAGGTGTGCAAACGTGCCGCAGCGCGGCGAGGATCAGTCAGGCGCGCCAACGCCAGCGGGCCAGGGCCTTGATGACTTTCATCCAGAGTTTGCGAGTGACCACCACGATGGGATTTCCAGAAGGGGATGGAACAGCGTCGGGCAACGTTATCTCAGCGCCCGTTCCCAAGCAACCGGGGATTAACAGGCGCAGGTCATCAATCACCAGCGCCGGGGATTCTTCGGCAATCGGCCGGCCATGGTTGTAGCCGTAACTCAAGGCCACGCACTTGACCCCCGCCGCTTTCGCCGCCAGCACATCACTGCGCGAATCGCCGACAAACAGCGATTGGGACGCCGGGATATTGGCCATTTTCATCACGAAGAACAGCGCGGCCGGGTCGGGCTTCTTCTGCGGCAAGGTATCGCCGCCGATGATCCAGCGGAAATACCGGCCGATCTTCATCTGGTCCAACAGCGGTGCGACGAAACGCTCCGGCTTGTTGGTGATCAGGGCCATTTCCACGCCCTGCTTGTGCAGCCATTTCAGGGTGTCGCGCACGCCGGGATAAACCACGGTCAGTTCGTGGCCGTTTTCGTAGGCCACGTTGAACAGCTCAAGCGCATGCTCGGCTTCCACCTCATCGACACCCTCGGCCTCGATGTTGTTGGCCAAGGCCCGACGCACCAGCATCTGCGCGCCATTGCCGACCCACTCGCGCACCGACTCGATACCCGCCGGCTTGCGCCCCAGCTTGAGCAGCATCTGGTCCACCGCCGCGGCCAGGTCCGGCACTGAATCGATCAACGTACCGTCCAGATCGAACATCACCAGCCGTGGCAGTTTGCCGGGGAACAGTTGCTCAAAGCCACTCATGGACGCGCCAGCGCCAGTTCTGCACGCATCTTGGCGATCACTTCCTGATAGTCCGGGGCGTTGAAGATTGCCGAACCGGCCACAAAGGTGTCAGCACCGGCCGCGGCGATTTCGCGGATGTTGTTGACGTTGACGCCACCGTCGATCTCCAGGCGGATATCACGGCCCGACGCATCGATCAGCGCCCGCGCTTCACGCAGCTTGTTGAGGGTGCCCGGGATAAACTTCTGCCCGCCGAAGCCCGGGTTGACGCTCATCAGCAACACCATGTCGACTTTGTCCATCACGTACTCAAGCACGCTCAGCGGAGTGGCCGGGTTGAACACCAGGCCCGCCTTGCAACCGCCCTCGCGGATCAGTTGCAGGGTGCGGTCCACGTGCAACGTGGCTTCCGGGTGGAAGGTGATGTAGGTCGCGCCGGCTTCGATGAAGTCACCGACGATGCGGTCCACCGGGCTGACCATCAAGTGCGCATCGATAGGCGCGGTCACGCCGTATTTACGCAGGGCGGCGCAGACCATCGGACCAATGGTCAGGTTCGGCACATAGTGGTTGTCCATGACATCGAAGTGAACGAAGTCGGCACCGGCGGCCAACACGTTGTCGACTTCCTCGCCCAGGCGGGCGAAGTCGGCGGAGAGAATCGATGGAGCAATGACGAAGGGCTGCATGACGCACCTTTTTGAGCTAAATCACGATGGCGCGCATTGTATACCTCATGCTTTGCCGCGCGCACCGTGACCTCGCTCAATGGTTAATAAGCTGCCCGGTAGATTTTCTCGATATCAGCGGCGCTGAGCTTGCGCGGATTGTTGCGCATCAGCCGCTCGATCCCCGCCGCTTCTACCGCCATGGCCGGGATCGCGTCTTCAGGCACACCGAAGCTGCGCAGGCCGGACGGAATCTCGACTGCGGCACACAGTCGCGTCATCGCATCGACGGCCTGGTCGGCGGCATCCACCGCACTCAACCCCGTGATATTCACGCCCATGGCCTCGGCTATCTCCTGCATGCGCTCCACACACGCCAGCTTGTTCCAGTGCATCACGTAGGGCAGCAGCAAGGCGTTGCTTACGCCGTGGGCGATGTTGAAACGCCCGCCCAACGGGTAGGCCAACGCATGCACCGCGCCCACGCCGGCATTCCCGAACGCCATCCCGGCCATCAGGCTGGCGGTGGCCATGTCGTCCCGGGCCTCAAGGTTGGCGGGGTTGGCGTAGGCCTTGGGCAACGCCTTGGCAATCAGTTTGATCGCCCCGATGGCCAGTGCATCGGTGATCGGCGAGGCATTCAGCGACAGGTAGGATTCGATGGCGTGCACCAATGCGTCCACCCCACTGGCGGCGGTGACGCTGCGCGGGCAAGTCAGGGTCATCTGCGGGCTGATCAGGGCCACGTCCGGCAGCAGGTAATCACTGACGATGCCTTTTTTCAGTTGCGCGACCTTGTCCGACAGAATCGCCACGTTGGTCACCTCCGAACCGGTGCCGGCGGTGGTGGGAATCGCGATCAGCGGCGGGCCTTTGCGCGGCACCTGGTCCACGCCGAACAGGTCGGCCAGGGCGCCATGGTAACCGGCGTAGGCCGCCACGCTCTTGGCGATATCGATGGCACTGCCGCCGCCGACGCCGATCAGGCCGTCATGCCCGCCTTCGCGGTAGACGCGCATGCAGTCCTCGACGATGGCGATTTCCGGGTCGGGCAGCACGCGGTCGAAAATCTCGTAGGTCCGTTCGCCCAGGTGTTCCAGCGCCAGCGCCACGGTGCCGGACTTGACCAGTGCCGCATCGGTGACAATCAGCGGGTTGTCGACATCCAGCCGCGTCAGCTCGGCGGCCAGTTGCTCGATGGCGCCTGGGCCGGTGAGCAGTTTGTGGGCGATCTTGAATGAGGAAGTACTCATGTGCGCGGCCTCTTATCAGTTATGGGCTGGCACAAGACTAGCTGACTTGGGCTGGTTGTCTTGCATTCAGCTACTGAATAGACACAAACCCAATGTGGGAGCGGGCTTGCTCGCGAAGGCGGTAGGCCAGTCGATATCTCTGTTGACTGACACACCGCCTTCGCGAGCAAGCCCGCTCCCACATTTTGATCTCTGTTTGGCTTTAGACCTGGGCCGTACGCAGTTTCTCGCTGCGCCCGCGCAGCCATTCCAGGGTCAGCAACAGCACCACCGAGAAGGCAATCAGCAAGGTCGCCGCGGCGGCAATGGTAGGGCTGAGGTTTTCACGGATGCCGCTGAACATCTGCCGTGGCAAGGTCGCCTGCTCGGGCCCGGCAAGGAACAGCGTCACCACCACTTCATCGAACGAGGTGGCAAAGGCGAACAGCGCCCCGGAGATCACCCCCGGGGCAATCAATGGCAAGGTCACCCGACGAAACGCCGTCAGCGGTGACGCGCCCAGGCTGGCCGCCGCCCGCACCAGGTTATGGTTGAACCCCTGCAAGGTCGCCGACACGGTGATGATCACAAACGGCACGCCCAGCACCGCGTGCACCACGATCAGCGAGAAGAAGCTGTTGCCCAGGCCCAGCGGCGCGAAGAACAGGTAACTGGCCACACCGATAATCACCACGGGCACTACCATCGGCGAAATCACCAGGGCCATCACCAGCGCCTTGCCGGGAAAGTGCCCCCGGGTCAGGCCAATCGCCGCCAGCGTGCCGAACACCATCGCCAGCACTGTAGCCGCCGGAGCCACGATGATGCTGTTCTTCAGGGCGCGCATCCATTCCGCCGAACCGAAGAAATCCTGGTACCAGTGCAGCGAGAAACCTTGCAGCGGGTAGACCAGGAAACTTCCACTGTTGAACGACAGCGGGATGATCACCAGCACCGGCAAGATCAGGAACAACAGGATCAGGCCGCAGAGGATCCGCAAGCTGTAGAACCAGACCCGTTCCACGGGCGACATATAAGGGCTCAGCATCGCAACGGTCTCCTTAGCTCAGGCGCAGGCGGCTGGCGCCCACCAGCCAGTTGTAGATCAGGTACAGCACCACGGTGGCCAGCAGCAACAAGCCGCCCAAGGCCGTGGCCATGCCCCAGTTGATGCTGGTGTTGGTGTAGAAGGCCACGAAGTAGCTGACCATCTGGTCGTTCGGGCTGCCCAGCAAGGCCGGGGTGATGTAGTAGCCAATCGCCAAAATGAACACCAACAGGCAGCCGGCACCAACGCCTGCGTAGGTCTGCGGGAAGTACACGCGCCAGAAGCTGGCGAATGGGTGGCAGCCCAGGGAGATTGCCGCCCGCATGTAGGTGGGCGAGATGCCTTTCATCACGCTGTAGATCGGCAAAATCATGAACGGCAACAGAATGTGCACCATGGAGATGTAGACGCCGAGCCGGTTGAACACCAGTTCCACCGGTTTATCGATCAGGCCCATGCCCATCAGCGCGCTGTTGATCAAGCCGCCGGACTGCAGCAACACGATCCAGGCCGCCACGCGCACCAGCACCGAGGTCCAGAACGGCAGCAGCACCAGGATCATCAGCAGGTTGCTTTGCCGCGCCGGCAAGTTGGCCAGCAGGTAAGCCAACGGATAGGCCAGCAGCAGGCAGCACACGGTGATGACCAGGCCCATCCAGAACGTACGGGCGAAGATATCGAGGTAGATCGCCTGGTCCGGGGTGGCCGGGGCGATTTCGCCGAGGTCGTCGATGCGGTGATCGACGGCGGCCAGCAAGTAGTATGGCGTGAGGCTGCTGGTGTTGCGCCGGATCGCCTGCCAGTACGCCGGGTCGCCCCAGCGTTCGTCGAGGTTTTCCAGCGCTTCTTTATAGGAGGCAGGCGCTTCGGTGAACGGCAGCGCCCGCGCGGTTTTCGTCAGCAGGCTGCGATAGCCCGCCAGTTCCATGTTCAAGCGTTTGGAGAGGTCGCCCAGGGTCGAGTTTTTCCGGGCTTCGCCCAGGTCCTCGCTGATGGCCTGGTACACCGGCTCGCCGGGCAGGCCACGACCGTCCCAGGCCGTCACCGCCACCACCGTGCGCGGCAGGCCGCCCACCACTTCCGGGTTGCCGACGCTTTTGTAGAGCAGCGCCACAATCGGTACCAGGAACACCAGCAGCAAAAACACCACCAATGGCGCGATCAGGGCCTGGGCCTTCCAGCGGTTGAGCCGCTCGGCACGCGCCAGGCGCTGTTTCAGGGTGGGGCTGGGAATGGCGAGGGCCATGGCGAACTCCGGATCGTAAAAAAGAATGCAGACCTGTGAAGGCCCACACCTGTGGCGAGGGGGCTTGTCCCCCGTTGGGCTGCGCAGCAGCCCCAGTAAAGCCACTGTGGTTTATTAGACTGACCGCGGTGGCTGGTTTTGGGGCCGCTTCGCAGCCCAACGGGGGACAAGCCCCCTCGCCACAAAAAGCCCATCCACCCTGGGTGCGGTGGTTACTTGGCAGCCCAGGAATTGAAGCGCTGCTCCAGTTGCTCACCGTTATCCGCCCAGAAGCTCACGTCGATCTGCACCTGGTTGGCGATGTTTTCCGGGGTAGTCGGCATATCCTTCAGGATGTCCTTCGCCAGCAACGGTACCGCCTGGGTATTGGCCGGGCCGTAGGCGATGTTTTCCGAATAGGTCTTCTGCTGCTGCGGCTGCACCGAGAAGGCGATGAACTTCTTCGCCGCGTCAGCACGGTCTTTCGCCAGGCCTTTTGGAATGGCCCAGGCGTCGAAATCGTAGATCCCGCCGTTCCACACCACTTTCAAATTGCTTTCTTTCTGCACGGCAGCGATCCGGCCGTTGTAGGCAGAACTCATCACCACATCGCCAGAAGCGAGGTACTGCGGCGGTTGGGCGCCCGCTTCCCACCACTGGATATACGGCTTGAGCTCATCGAGCTTCTTGAACGCACGGTCCTGGCCATCTTTGCCGGCCAGCACCTTGTACACATCCTTCGGCGCCACACCGTCAGCCATCAAGGCGAATTCCAGGGTGTACTTGGCGCCCTTGCGCAGGCCGCGTTTGCCCGGGAATTTCTTGGTGTCCCAGAAATCGGCCCAGCCGCCTGGCGGTGCTTTCAGTTTGTCGGCGTTGTAGGCCAGCACCGTGGACCACACGAAGAAACCCACGCCGCACGGCTGGATCGCGCCCTTCACGTAGTCGCCCGGGTTGCCGAACAGTTTCGGGTCCAGGGGCTCGAACATGTCTTCGTCACAGCCACGGGACAGTTCCGGCGACTCCACTTCCACCAGGTCCCAGGACACGCTCTTGGTGTCGACCATGGCCTTGACCTTGGCCATTTCACCGTTGTATTCGCCGGCGACGATCTTGCCGTTGCCCGCGCTTTCCCACGGTGCATAGAAGGCCTTGACCTGCGCCGCCTTGTTCGCGCCACCAAAGGACACCACCGTCAAATCAGGGCCTGCCATGGCCTGTGTCGCGCCCATCAAGCTCAGGGCCAGGGCGGAATATTTCAGGGATCTCAACATTGTTGTTCTCTCCACGTGCGAGGTTGGTGAAGCAAGGGGGCGATCAATTCGCCTCTAGAAGTGGGTCGAGTGCGCGAACGTGCTCGACTTGCCAGCCAATCGGTACCACGTCGCCGACCGCCAGGGCTGTGTCCAGCTCGGCGATCGGTTGTTTCACAAAAAAATCGGTCTTGCCGCAGACTTCCAGGCGCACCCGCACGTGGTCGCCCAGGTAGATGAACTCGGCCACGCGCCCGGAGAATCGGTTGACGCAGCTTTCACTGGAGCCATTCAGGCTGACGCGCTCGGGGCGCACCGACAGGGTCACCGGGCCGCCGACCTGGCCGACGTTCACCGCCAGCGCCTCGACCTTTTCGCCGCGCGCCAGTTCGACCACGCAGCGGTCGCCGGTGTGGCTGTGCAGGCGGCCATTGAGGCGGTTGTTCTCGCCAATGAAGTTGGCGACGAAGGTGTTTTTCGGTTCTTCGTACAAGGTACGCGGGGCAGCGATCTGCTGGATCTCGCCCTGGTGGAACACCGCCACCCGGTCGGACATGGTCAGTGCTTCGCCCTGGTCGTGGGTCACGTACACCACCGTCACGCCGAGGCGCTGGTGCAGGTGCTTGATCTCCATCTGCATGTGTTCGCGCAGTTGCTTGTCGAGGGCGCCGAGGGGTTCGTCCATCAGCACCAGCTGTGGCTCGAACACCAGCGCCCGGGCCAGGGCCACCCGCTGCTGCTGGCCACCGGAGAGTTGCGCCGGGTAGCGCTGGGCGAAGGCATCGAGCTGGACCATGCTCAGTACACGCTTGACCCGCTCGCTGATGTCGGTCTTGCTCAGGCCGCGTACAGAGAGCGGAAACGCCAAGTTCTCGGAGACGGTCATGTGCGGGAACAGCGCGTAGTTCTGGAACACCATGCCGATGTCGCGCTTGTGGGGCGGCACGTTGTTGATGGAGCGGCCGGCCAGCTGGATCTCGCCGGCGGTGGGGGTTTCAAAACCGGCGAGCATCATCAGGCTGGTGGTCTTGCCCGACCCGGACGGCCCGAGCAGGGTCAGGAACTCGCCCTTGCGAATCTCCAGGTTGAGGTCTTTGACGATCAGGTTCTCGCCGTCGTAGCTCTTCTGCACGCCACGAAAGCTGACCAGCACATCATTTGAATCCACCTCGCTCATACCCGCACCTTTTTGTTTTGGACTGCCGTGGAACAAGCGTAGTCCCAGGGCAAGGCCGCGCAAATCGGGGGCCCGGAGAGATTGGCATCAGCAGGATGGAAGGTTTGGGGTAGGGATTGCCCTACACGGATGGCGGGGATAGAACAGAGCAGTTACAAACCCCACGCTACAAGCAGCAAGACCGGGCAGCGCGGCGCTCGGCAGGTAGTCGCAAACAGGTATGCCGCTATAGGAGTTTGTGCTCCATGGCGTACTTCACCAGTTCCGCCAGGGAGGTGATATTGAGCTTTTGCATCAGGCGCGCCTTGTGGGTACTGATGGTTTTGCTGCTCAACGCCAACTGCTGGGCGATGTCGTTGACGTTGGCGCCCTGGGCCAGGCGCTCGAATACCGAGAACTCGCGCTCCGACAACAACGAGTGCAATGGGCGGGAATCGGTGAGGCCGACTTCGAAGACCATGCGGTCGGCCAGGTCCGGGTCGATGTACCGCCCGCCCGCCGCGACCTTGCGGATCGCGGTCAGCAGCAGCGCCGGGTCGCTGTCCTTGGTGGCATAGCCGGCGGCACCGACCTTCAGCGCACGGGCGGCCATTTGCGCTTCGTCGTGCATCGACAGCACCAGGATCGCCGGGGGATTGTTCAGCGCACGGATCCGCGGGATGGCTTCCAGGCCGTTGACGCCAGGCATCGAGATGTCCAGCAACACCACCTCGCAGGGCACGTGGCGCAGGGTCTCCAGCAACTGCTCGCCATTGCTCGCCTCGCCCACCACCAGCAGGTCCTTGGCCAGTCCGATCAGTTGCTTGATGCCTTCGCGAACGATGGTGTGGTCTTCAGCTACCAGTACACGGATCACTGTGGATGTCCTCTTCTTTTGGTTATCAATCCAGCGGCACCGTCACACTCAGGGTGGTGCCTTCGCCCAATGCGCTGTCCAGGCTCAACTGCCCGCCCATGATCAGCACCCGCTCGCGCATGCCCACCAGGCCAAACGATACCGGGCGCCCGGGGGCCTGGACGAAACCTGCGCCGTCGTCGCTGATGGTCAGGCGCAAGTGCGCGCCCTCCACCACCAGCGTCAGCTCGACAGTATGCGCCTGGGCATGGCGCATCACATTGGTCAGTGCCTCCTGCAGGATGCGGAACAGGCCGATGGCCTTGGCGTCGCTCAGCGCCGGCAGATTATCCGGCACCTGCACCAGGCACGGAATCTGCGTGCGGGCCTCGAAACGCCGGGCCTGCCATTCGATTGCCGAGGCAATCCCGGCGTCGAGAATCGGCGGGCGCAGGGCAGTAGCCACGTCGCGCACCAGTTGGAACAGTTGGGCGATCAGGCGCTTCATGCTGTTCAGCCGCTCGTGCAGGCCAGGATCCAGTTGGGCGTAGGTCAGCTCGCACATCGAGGTTTCCAGCTTGAGCACGGTGAGCATCTGTCCCAACTCGTCGTGCACTTCCCGGGCGATGCGGGCCTTCTCTTCCTCGCGCACGGTTTCCAGGTGGGCCGACAATTCCCGCAATTGCGCGCGGGAGGCGTCCAGCTCCAGCTCGATGCGTTTGCTCTCGCTGATGTCCCAGACAATTCCGTCCCAGACCACGGCGCCGTCTTCCAGGCGTCGGGTCACGGCCTTGATATCGGCCCAGCGCTGCTCGCCCAGGCGAGTCAGGATGCGGCCCTGCCAGGCCCAGTTGCTCTCGGTCTCGATGGCCTGGTCCTGGGTGCGGTGATAACTGGCGCGGTCGTCGGGATGCACCAGGCTGCGAATGCCCATGGCCGGATGGCTGAGCACTTCCGGCGCGTAACCCACCAGGCCCTCGCTGCCCTGGCTGATGTAGGCGAACTCGATCGCCTCGCTGCGCGGCAAGCGCTCCAGGCGAAACACCAGCCCCGGCACATTGGCGGCGATCCCTTGCAGCCGCGCCTCACTTTCCTGCAAGGCCGCGAGGGCCCGGCGACGCTCGGTGACATCGTTGAGGTAGACCACCAGGTATTCGCCGTCGGCAAAGCGCAGGAAACTCAGGGACACATCGGCTGGCAATACGCTGCCATCGGCGCGCAGGCAATTGGTGGCAAAACTCTGTGGCCCGTCTTCGCTCGCCCGGGCGCGCTTCCACAGGTTGAGCCAGCGGTCCATGGTCAGCGTCGGGTCGAATTCGATCAGCGGGCGTTCGATCAGGGCGCCGGGGGCGTAGCCGAGCATGGTTTCCGCCGCCTGATTGGCGTAGCGCACATGGCTGTCCCAATTGACCCAGAGGATACCGACGGTGCTTTGGTCGATGGAGAACTGGGTCAGGCGCAAGGCTTCGGCACCGGCGGCGCGGGCGGCGCTTTCTTCGCGGGCGGCCAGCAGATTATGCTCCAGGCCGCGTTGCTGGCGGCGCTGCCAGAACACCACGGCCAGGCTGGCGAGCAATAGCAGGCCCAGCAGCAACGTGAGGTTTTGCCAGAAGCCGGGGGACTCGGTCACCCGTGGGTATTTGGGCTGCAGCCAGCGGCTGTGCAACTGGTCCAGATCACGAGCGGGAATCGCGCGCAAGGCGCTTTGCATGATATCGGCCAGCTCGGGCCAGTCGCGCCGCGTGGCCACCCGCAGCAATTGCGGCAGGCCAATATCGCCGACCACGGCAAGGCCGGCGAACTCGGTTTCGCCCGACAACCGGCTCAATTGCGCCTCATCCACCACCGCATACCGCGCCTGCTGGCTCACCAGCAATTGCAGGGCCTGGCGCTCCATGGGCACGCCTTGCAGGTTGAGACTCGGGTAGGTGCTGCGCAGGTAATCCGCCACTGCGCTGGGCATGCGCACGGCGACGCGGGATTGGTCGTCGAGTTTCTCCAGGTCGACTGCGGTGCTGCCATCACGAACCCCGACAATGTGCTGGGGCACGCGCATATACGGATCGGAGAACAACCACAGGCGCAGGCCGGCCGGGGTTTGCAGCAGGCCGGGGGCGAGGTCGACCTCGCCGTCACGCACCGCCGCCTCCAGTTGCTCCTGATTGGGAAAGTTGCGCCAGGTCAGTTCGATATTCAGCGCCTTGGCCAGCCACTGCATCAATTCGACATTGGCCCCGGACAGCCGCTGCAAGCGCCGATCGTATTGGGCATAAGGCGCCTGTAACACCAGCCCGACCCGCAGGTCGGGATGCTGTTCGAGCCATTCGCGCTGGCCGGCATCGAGCTGCGCCTGGTGAGTGGCAGGCGCAGGCACGGCGCCCGCGATCAAGGGAAAGCATATACAGCCGATAACCAGCAGGTAGCGAAAACCCATGATCCACGTCTCATATCACTGACAAATACTGACCAACCCATTAGGCTGCCGGAATCACTTCTGGCCGGAAATCAACGATGCCACTTTCCCACCGCTCGGCACTGCCAGCATTGTGCCTGTCGCTGCTGTTTACCAGCGCCTTTTGTGTCGAGGCCGCCGACACTCCCGCTCCCGCCCCGGAAAAGCCAGTGGTGCGCCAGCCCTTGCCGGAGCGCAGCCAGGAAGAAGCCAACGCCCTGGAACGACAAATCCCGCAGCAGGAACAACAACAGTTGCAGGCAGGCAGCGATTCTTTCCTGGCTTTGTGGAAGCCGGCCAACAGCGGTGAGCCTGAAGGCGTGGTGATTATCGTCCCGGGCAACGGCGAAAGTGCTGACTGGCCTCAAGCAATCGCGCCGTTGCGCAAGAAATTGCCGGACGCTTCCTGGGGCTCCCTGAGCTTGTCGCTGCCGGACCTGACCCTGGACACCTTGCCACCCCGCGTCATCGAATCGCCCAAGGCGACCGTGGAGACCAGCAGCAAAGACGCCAGCACCGTCGCCAAACCCGTGGAGCAAGCCGCCAGCGCCGAAGCGGAAGGCACTGACCCGGCCGTGGTTCCCGGCACCGATGAACAAGACAAGACCGACGCCACGCGAATCTTCGCGCGCATTGACGCCGCCCTCGCCTTCGCCCAGACCCAGAATGCCCGCAGCGTCGTATTGCTCGGCCACGGCACCGGCGCCTGGTGGGCCGCGCGTTACCTGAGTGAAAAACAACCGGCGCAGGTGCAGAAATTTGTCATGGTGGCCGCGCAGACCCCGGCGGGCCGTGCCCCGGACCTGCAACAACTGGCACCGAAACTGAAGCTGGCCACGGCAGACTTTTTCTACCAGGACAACGCCCAGGCACGCAAAGCGGCCCAGGAACGTTCCCAGGCCAGCAAGCGTTTGAAGAATGACAGCTACAAGCAGGTGTCGTTGAAGGCCCTCCCCGATAACAGCCAGGCAGGGCAAGAGCAGCTGTACCGGCGGATTCGCGGGTGGCTGAGCCCGCAAAATCCCGGAGACTGATCGTAAATCTCAAAAACACTGGAGAACAAAATGTGGGAGCGGGCTTGCTCGCGAATGCGGTGAGTCAGTCACTGCATCTGTTACTGATCCACCGCATTCGCGAGCAAGTCGAATCGTCGCACCGCCACTCCCACAATTGATCCGGTTTACACCATAAAAAAGCAGCGCCTGATGATTCTGTTAGCGAAAGTCTCGCCTTTCGCGAATCAGCGCGTAGGCGTTGTGCAGCTCGCGGGTACGTTCGGTCGCCTCCCGCACCTGGGCTGGACTGGCGCCACTGCCGGCAATCTTGTCCGGGTGGTGCCGGCTCAGCAGGCGCCGGTAAGCGCGCTTGATCACCGAAGGTTCGGTGGTCGACGTCACCCCCAGAATCCGCAACGCCTCCTGATAAGCCCCGCCACGATTGGCCAACGGCTTGCGCTCCGGCTCATAGTCAGCCGCCAGCGCCTGGATCTGCTGGACCGTCCAACCCAGCCATTTGCCCCATTGTTCAATCAACTCGCGCTCGGCCGTACTGGCCTTGCCGTCCGCCCAGGCCATGCGCCAACAGGCACGCAGCACACCTTCCGCCGCATGGGGCTGGGCCTTGAGCACGCCCAGGTAACTGCGTACCCGGTCCGAGCCGGACTTGCCGCGATTGAACGCGGCAATCGCACGGCGCTGGGCCGGCTCGGCCATGTCCAGCGAGCGCATTTCCTGGCGCGCCTGCTGGATATGCCCGTCCACCACCCGGCCGTTGCTCTTGGCCAGGCGACCGAGCAACACGAACAGCAGTTCGTCATTGCGCAACGCCGGCCGGCCGCCAAGGCGCTCGCGTAACTGGGCCCAGCTTTGCAGTTCCAGGCGCCGGTCCAGCGCCTGGCCCAGCAGTGCGCCCAACATGGCCCCCGGAATGCTGGCAATGGCAAAGCCCGCCCCGGCTCCGATCAGAGTCCCTGGCCACAACATCCTAGTGCCCCGCTGTCAGCAGGGTTTCGACTTGCGCCAGACGCTCCAGCGTCCCGACATCGATCCAGCGTCCGTTCATGTGTTCCCCCGTCACCAACCCTTTCGCCATGGCGTCACGCAACAGCGGCGCCAGCTTGAAGGCACCCGCACTGCAACCCGCGAACAGCTGGGGGTGGAGTACGGAAATGCCACTGAAGGTCAGGTTATCGGCACCGGCGGCGGCATCATGAAGCGCGCCGTCCTTCAGGTAGAAATCACCGCCGGACGGATGGTGCGGCGGGTTGTCGACCATCACCAGGTGGGCCAGCCCATCCAGCGGCTGGTGGAGGCTGGCGAAGTCGTAGTCGGTCCAGATGTCGCCATTGACCACCAGGAACGGTTCGTCCCCCAACAGCGGCAAGGCCTTGAAGATCCCGCCACCGGTTTCCAGCGGCTCGCCTTCGGCCGAGTACTGGATGCGTACGCCGTACTGCGAGCCATCGCCCAGATAGCCTTCGATCTGCTGGCCGAGCCACGCATGGTTGATGACGATATCGGTAAAGCCCGCTTTCGCCAGCGCCTCGAGGTGGTACTCGATCAGGCGCTTGCCGCCGGCCTGGATCAGCGGCTTGGGCGTGTGCAAGGTCAGCGGGCGCATCCGCTCACCTTTGCCGGCGGCCAGGATCATGGCCTTCATACCACCGCCTCGACGCGCAGGCTCGCCAGCAGTTCACCCAGTTCGCTCAACTCTGGCCGGTCCGCGAGCACCGCCTCTATATAAGCAAAGAAGCGCGGCACGTCCGCGAGGTAGCGCGGCTTGCCATCGCGGTGGCAGATGCGCGCAAAGATGCCGATCACCTTGAGGTGACGCTGCACGCCCATCAGGTCGCTGGCCCGCAGGAACTCCTCGAAGTCCGCCTGCACCGGGATACCCAGCGCGCCGGCGCGTTGCCAGTAACCGCGCTGCCATTCCCGCACGCGGGCCTGCGGCCAACTGAGAAAGGCGTCCTTGAACAGGCACGTGATGTCGTAGGTCACCGGGCCGTAGACTGCGTCCTGGAAGTCCAGCACGCCGGGATTCGGCTCGCTGATCATCAGGTTGCGCGGCATATAGTCGCGATGCACCAGGACCTTGGGCTGGGCCAGGGCGCTGTCAATCAGGTGTTCGCTGACGCGTTGCCACAGGCCAAGCTGCCGGGCGTCAAACTCGATGCCCAGCTCCCGGCGAACGTACCATTCAGGAAACAATTCCAGCTCCCGACGCAACAGCGCGACGTCATAACTGGGCAACGGGGCTTCCATCGGCAATTGCTGGAAAGCCAGCAATGCGTCGATGGCATCGGCGAACAATTGATCGGCATTTTCAGCCGTAATCACGTCCAGATAGGTTTTTTTCCCCAGGTCGTTCAGCAAAAGAAAGCCGCGAAGCAGATCTTGAGCATAAATTTTCGGAACATTTATTCCCGATTGACCGAGTAAATGAGCGATATCGACGAAAGGTTTGCAGTTTTCCTGGGGGGGTGGAGCGTCCATCACGACAAAACTGCGACCTCCTCCCTCCCACCGGAAGTAACGCCTGAAACTCGCGTCACTGCTGGCCGCAGTCAACGTGGCCGGGGGTACGACACCCCAGCCCTGGGTGGTAAAGAGGCCTGGCAATTGCTCATCAAGCCAGACTTTCAGCTGTTGCAAACGTAGATCTTGGTCGGGCATTACAAGGGTCTCCGACGGCGCTAGCCGTCAAGCGGGTCATGCTTTATTATCACGCATCTTTTTCAGACCATCGAGAGGCGTGCGGCCCACACCGCGGGCAGATGGCACGCAGGAAGCCCGGACTAATAAGATGGCATTGAAATCCCCCGCGTTTCGTAGAAAATTTCCGTTGCTGGTAACCGGCAGTCTGCTGGCCATGCAACCTTTCGCCACCTCATTCGTGGTCGCCGCGGAACAGTATGACTGCTCAGTCTCTGCTTCGGGTGCCTGGGATTGCGCGCCGAAAACGGCCGCAGCCCCGCTGCCACCGCGCCCGGTGCATGACGGCAGTGCCGTCAGCTCTGCCAGTGGCACGCCGCAAGGCGAGTCCGGCGGCGCCGCCGAGGCCGTGCCGCAGACCGCTCTGGTCACCGAAGCCAAGGGCCGCGGCCTGCGTTCGCGCAGCGCCGACTACAGCCACCTGGACTGGGTCCCTCGCGAGAAGCTCACCGCCGCACAACTGGCCGAAACCGGCCCGTACTGCTCCGGCGCGTACATCGAGCCGATCCGTCCTGGCATGAACGACAAGACGAACAAGAGCGACGCGCCGACCTTCATCGGCGCCAAGGTCTCTCGTTACGAGCAGGAACAACAAGTTGCTTCCCTGGCCGGTGACGTCGTCATGCGCCAGGGCAGCATGCAGGTCGAGGCCGACGAGGCCAACCTGTACCAGGCCGAGAACCGTGGCGAGCTGAACGGCAACGTCCGTCTGCGCGACAACGGTGCCCTGCTGGTGGGCGACCACGCTGAAGTCCAGCTGGACACCGGCGCCGCCAAGGTCGACAACGCCGAATACGTGATGCACAAATCGCGCATCCGCGGTAACGCCCTGTACGCCAAGCGTGCCGAGAACGCGATCATCCGTCTCAAGGACGGTACGTACACCACCTGCGAGCCGAACAGCAACGCCTGGCAGCTCAAGGGCAACAACATCACGCTCAACCCGGCCACCGGTTTCGGTACCGCGACCAACGTGACGTTGCGGGTCAAGGACATTCCGATCCTTTACACCCCGTATATCTATTTCCCGATCGACAACCGTCGTCAATCCGGCTTCCTGCCGCCGAGCTTCAGCACCGGTGGCGAGACCGGCTTCACGTTGGTTACGCCGTACTACTTCAACCTGGCGCCAAACTACGACGCCACGTTGTACCCGCAATACATGACCAAGCGCGGCCTGTTGATGGAAGGCGAATTCCGCTACCTCACCAAGTCCAGCGAAGGCCAGTTCGGCGGCGCGTACCTGAACGACGACAGCAGCGAGCGTAAAGGCCAGACCGACTACGAAAAAGATCGCTACATGATCAACTGGCAGCACAAGGGCGGGCTGGACTCGCGTGTACTGACCCAGGTCGACTACACCAACATCAGCGACCCTTATTACTTCCAGGATCTGAAGTCCTATCAGGAAGGGATCAAGAGCCAGGACTACGTGAACCAGCAAGGTTCGGTGACCTACCGCGGTGATACCTTCCAGGCGAAGCTGAACCTGCAGGCGTACCAGCTGGCAACGATCTCCCAGATCACGCCGTATGACCGCTTGCCACAGATCACCTTCAACGGCACGCTGCCGTACCATCCAGGCGGGGTGAACTTCACCTACGAGACCGAAGCCGTACGCTTTGATCGGGACTTGGAGAACGGAAGCTTCACGGATGAAAACGGGCTCGTATCGCCGCGGCTCGACACCTACGTAACCGGCCTGACCCGTGCAAACGGTACTCGCCTGAACGTTGCGCCGGCAGTCGACTACCCGATGAACTGGACCTACGGTTTTATTACGCCAAAGTTGAAGTACGTCTATACCAAGTACGATCTTGATTTGGACAGCATCGGCAAAAACCAGATTATCGCAGCGCAAGCCGCGTCAACTGCAGCCAACCCTTATGCCGGTGGCACCTTCAAAAGCTCGCAAGACCGTGCAATTCCGATTGCCAGCATCGACAGCGGCCTGTACTTCGACCGCAACACCAACTTGTTCGGCAAAGACTACCGTCAAACTCTGGAGCCTCGTGCGTACTACCTGTATGTACCGAACAAGGACCAGGGCGATATCCCGGTATTCGACAGCGGTGAGTACTCGTTCAGCTACGCGTCGCTGTTCCGTGACAACCGCTTCAGCGGTACTGACCGCATCGGCGACGAGAACAAACTGTCCCTGGGCGTGACCAGCCGCTGGATCGAAGAAAACGGCTTCGAACGCCAACGCGTCAGCATCGGCGAGGCCGTGTACTTCAAGAACCGCGAAGTTCAACTGCCGGGCATCCTGGCCGCGGACCGTGCGGACGCACAGTCTGATGTTTCGCCAATCGCCCTGGACTACGAGTTCCGCTTCAACCGTGACTGGCGCGCCACTGCCGATTACAACTGGGACCCGGAAAGCCACAGCCCACGCTCCGGCAGCGCGATGTTCCACTATCAGCCGGAAGACAACCCGAACAAGGTTATCAACGTCGGCTACCGCTATCGCAACGACCAGGTGGTGTACAACCAGCTGACCGGCAAATGGCAGTTTGGTGGCGACTACGGGCAGCCAGGCGACCCGAACTTCGTGAAGGATTACTACAAAATCCAGCAACACGACTTCTCGATGATGTGGCCGATCGTTCCGCAGTGGAACCTGATCACCCGCTGGCAGTATGACTATGCCCGCAACCGTACCCTGGAGGCCTTCGGTGGTTTCGAGTACGACAACTGCTGCTGGAAACTGCGCGTCATCAACCGTTACTGGGTTTCCAACGACGAATACAGCCAGATCGCCCCGCTGAACGAAAAGGGTGACCACGGGCTCTTCTTCCAAGTTGTCCTCAAAGGACTCGGCGGCCTGACCGGCGCCAAGGTAGAGAGCTTCCTCGACAAAGGCATTGAAGGTTATCGTGAACGTGAAGACCAAGCTTTCTGATTGTCTGCGCCCGCTGATGCTGGGCGCGCTGTTCCTGGGTACCGCCGCAGCTCACGCTGCGGTTCAACCGCTGGACAAGGTAGTGGCCATCGTCGATAACGACGTGATCATGCAGAGCCAACTGGACCAACGGGTCAAGGAAGTTCAGCAAACCATCGCCAAGCGTGGCGGCGGCGTACCACCGACCAGCGTGCTGGACCAGCAGGTGCTTGAACGCCTGATCGTTGAAAACCTGCAACTGCAGATCGGCGATCGCTCCGGTATCCGTATCAGCGACGAAGAATTGAACCAGGCTGTCGGCACCATCGCCCAGCGCAACAACATGAGTGTTGATCAGTTCCGCGCGGCCCTGGCTCACGACGGCCTGTCCTATGAGGACGCCCGTGACCAGATTCGCCGGGAAATGATCATCAGCCGTGTACGTCAGCGTCGCGTGGCCGAACGGATTCAGGTGTCCGAGCAGGAAGTGAAGAACTTCCTCGCCTCCGACCTTGGCAAGATGCAGCTTTCCGAAGAACTGCACCTGGCGAACATCCTGGTGCCTACGCCAGACAGCGCCAACGCTGAACAGCTCAATGCTGCCGCAGCGAAAACCCAGGCTATCTATGACCGTCTCAAGCAAGGTGCCGACTTTGCCCAGATGGCCATTGCCCAGTCCGGCAGCGACAACGCCCTCGAAGGCGGTGACATGGGCTGGCGTAAAGCCGCGCAACTGCCACCACCGTTCGACCGCGAGCTGAGTGCCATGGAAGTCGGTGGCATCACCCAGCCTGCCCGTACGCCTGGCGGTTTCATCATCCTCAAGTTGCTCGGCAAGCGCGGTGGCGAAGAAGCGCAGATGAAGGACGAAGTTCACGTTCGTCACATCCTGGTCAAGCCAAGCGAGATCCGTACCGAAGCCCAAACCAAGGAACTGGCCCAGAAGCTCTATGACCGCATCGAAGCGGGCGAAGACTTCGGCGAATTGGCGAAGAGCTATTCCGAAGACCCGGGTTCGGCGCTTAACGGCGGCGATCTGAACTGGATCGATCCGAAGGCACTGGTTCCAGAGTTCCAGGACGTCATGGCCAAGACCCCGCAAGGCGTTCTGTCCAAGCCGTTCAAGACCCAATACGGCTGGCATGTGCTGGAAGTCCTTGGCCGTCGCGCCACTGACAACACCACCCAGGCCCGCGAGCAGCAAGCCCTGACCGTACTGCGTAACCGCAAATACGACGAAGAGCTGCAAACCTGGTTGCGTCAGATCCGTGACGAAGCCTACGTAGAGAACAAGCTTCCTGGTGCCGACCAAACAGGCACCGACCAGGCAGCCCAGTGACACCCAAGCGTTTCGCACTGACACCCGGCGAGCCGGCCGGCATTGGTCCTGACCTGTGCCTGCTGCTCGCCTCGCACCCCCAGCCACACCCCCTGATTGCCATTACCAGCCGCGACCTGCTCATTGAGCGGGCCGCGCAGTTGGGTGTGGTTGTCGATCTGCTGCCGGTGGGCCCGGGCAACTGGCCTGATCTGCCGGCACCGGCCAACAGCCTGTACGTATGGGATACCCCGCTGGCGACCAAGGTCGTGGCCGGGCAACTGGACAAGGCCAACGCTGCCTTCGTCCTGGAAACCCTGACCCGTGCCGGCCAGGGCTGCATCGACGGGGATTTTGCCGGGATGATCACCGCCCCGGTACACAAGGGCGTGATCAACGAATCAGGCATCGCCTTTTCCGGGCATACCGAATTCCTCGCTGAGCTGACCCATACCGAACAAGTGGTGATGATGCTGGCAACGGGCGACCTGCGGGTGGCGCTGGTGACCACTCACCTGCCCCTGCGCGAAATTGCCGACGCCATTACCCCCGAGCGACTGGAGCGTGTGACACGCATCCTGCACGCCGACCTGCAACAGAAATTCGGCATCGCCCAACCACGCATCCTGGTCTGTGGGCTCAACCCCCACGCCGGTGAAGGTGGTCACCTGGGCCATGAAGAAATCGACATCATCGAACCAACCCTGGAGCGTCTGCGCCTTGAAGGCATGGACCTGCGCGGCCCATTGCCTGCCGACACTCTGTTTACCCCCAAATATCTGGAGCACTGCGACGCAGTGCTGGCGATGTACCATGACCAGGGCCTGCCCGTGCTGAAGTACAAAGGCTTCGGCGCCGCGGTCAACGTGACACTGGGCCTGCCGATCATCCGCACCTCCGTCGACCATGGCACCGCCCTGGACCTCGCAGGCAGCGGCAAGATCGATACCGGCAGCCTGCACGTGGCCCTGGAAACCGCCTATCAGATGGCCGAGACCCGTATATGACCGAGCATTACCAACACCGGGCGCGCAAGCGTTTCGGGCAAAACTTCCTGCACGACGCTGGCGTGATCGATCGCATCCTGCGTTCCATCCATGCCAAGCCCGAAGACCGCCTGCTGGAAATCGGCCCGGGCCAGGGCGCCCTGACCCAAGGCCTGCTGAAAAGCGGCGGCCAGCTGGACGTGGTTGAGTTGGACAAGGACCTGATCCCGATCCTCAACCAGCAGTTCGCCGGCATGCCCAATTTCAACCTGCACCAGGGCGACGCGCTGAAGTTCGACTTCACCAGCCTCAATGCAGCGCCCAACAGCCTGCGGGTGGTCGGCAACCTGCCGTACAACATCTCCACCCCGCTGATTTTTCACCTGCTGAACAACGCCGGCATCATCCGCGACATGCACTTCATGCTGCAAAAGGAAGTGGTCGAGCGTCTGGCAGCGGGTCCTGGAGGCGGTGACTGGGGTCGCCTGTCGATCATGGTTCAGTACCATTGCCGCGTAGAGCACCTGTTCAACGTCGGACCTGGCGCGTTCAACCCCCCGCCGAAAGTCGACTCCGCCATCGTGCGCCTGGTGCCTCACGCGGTGTTGCCACACCCGGCCAAAGATCACAAGTTGCTGGAGCGCGTTGTGCGCGAAGCCTTCAACCAGCGCCGCAAGACCTTGCGCAATACGCTGAAGGCTTTGCTCAGCAACGCTGAAATCGAGGCCGCCGGCGTCGACGGCAGCCTGCGCCCCGAGCAGTTGGACCTGGCCGCCTTCGTGCGCCTGGCTGACCAGCTCGCCATTCAGCCTGCGCCAGTGGCTGAATAAATAGTAGGAGCCGGCTTGCCGGCGATGGCGCACTCACGATCGCCATCGCTGGCAAGCCAGCGCCTACGGGCCTAGACTGACCGGCATCCGCTGTTCCCCCGCTTTTGCTTTTAAGGCCTCTTGCATGTCCGATCCTCGTTATCAGATCGACGTCAGCGTCGTCACCCGCTTTCTGGCGGAACAATCGCAACCCGAGCAGAACCGCTTTGCGTTCGCCTACACCATCACCGTGCAAAACAACGGCGAGCTGCCTGCCAAGCTGCTGTCGCGCCACTGGGTCATCACCGACGGTGACGGCCAGGTCGAGGAAGTACGCGGCGCCGGCGTGGTCGGCCAACAACCGCTGATCGCCCCAGGCAAGAGCCACACCTACAGCAGCGGCACTGTCATGACCTCCCGCGTCGGCAACATGCAAGGCAGCTACCAGATGCTCGCCGACGACGGCAAACACTTCGACGCCATCATCGCCCCGTTCCGCCTCGCGGTGCCTGGAGCCCTGCACTGATGGCGACGTATGCCGTCGGCGACCTGCAAGGCTGCCTGGAACCGCTCAAGTGCCTGCTCGAGCGTGTGGCCTTTGACCCGGCCAAGGATCGCCTGTGGCTGGTGGGCGACCTGGTCAACCGTGGCCCGCAATCCCTGGAAACCCTGCGCTTCCTTTATGGCATGCGCGACTCCCTGGTGTGCGTACTGGGCAACCATGACCTGCACTTGCTGGCCGCCGGCAATAACATCGAGCGTCTGAAAAAGGGCGATACCCTGCGGGAAATCCTCGAAGCGCCGGATCGCACCGAGCTGCTTGACTGGTTGCGCCGGCAAAAACTCATGCACTACGACGAGAGCCGCGACACCGCCTTGGTGCATGCCGGCATTCCACCCCAGTGGACGCTGAAGAAAGCCCTCAAGTGCGCGAGTGAAGTCGAAGCAGCCCTGGCCGATGACAACCTGTACACCGCTTACCTGGATGGCATGTACGGCAACGAACCCGTTAAGTGGGACAACGAACTGACCGGCGTCGCGCGGCTGCGGGTGATCACCAACTACTTCACCCGCATGCGTTTCTGCACCGCCGAAGGCAAGCTGGACCTCAAGAGCAAGGAAGGCGCCGACACCGCCCTCCCCGGCTACAAGCCCTGGTTCGCCCACAAGGAGCGCAAGACCCGTGAAACGAAGATCATCTTCGGCCACTGGGCAGCCCTGGAAGGCAAGTGTGATGAACCTGGCGTGTTCGCCCTCGACACCGGCTGCGTATGGGGCGGCGCCATGACCCTGATGAACATCGACACCGGCGAGCGCTCAAGCTGCCAGTGCGACTCCCCCGTTCCCGAACAACTGCAGGCCGCGGCAAAGCGCTGAGCCGCGCTTTCACACAGGCCAAAGGAGCCCGCCATGACTGAATTCAAACGTATCCCTCCCGAGCAAGCCCAGGCCCTGCGCGAGCAAGGCGCGGTGGTTGTCGACATCCGCGACCAGCCGACCTACAACGCTGCCCACATCAGTGGTGCCCAGCACCTGGACAACCACAACATCGCCGACTTCATCCGCGCCGCCGACCTCGACGCGCCGGTCATCGTCGCGTGCTACCACGGCAACTCCAGCCAAAGCGCCGCCGCCTACCTGGTGAGCCAGGGCTTCTCCGACGTCTATAGCCTCGACGGTGGCTTTGAGCTATGGCGTGCGACCTATCCTGCAGAAATTGCCGCAGGCGACGCGCAATAATTTTTTTCAAACCCCGCTATCCCGCGTGACGCTTGGCCTCGCGCCGTTTCTGACGAACGGCGCGGCCAAACTAATTTCGTATCGCGCCTTGACCTCCCCGATTCCGAACTATCCTTAAGCGCAGGCCATCCAAAACAGGGGAGAGCCGGTACACCGGCGTGCGGGTCATCGGTAGCGTTTCAGGGTGTTCTGGGGGGAAAACGGCCATTGGTGTCCACCAATGACTGCCAGCATCGACTGATTGATCCGGCGTCGGCTCCACGTATCGAGCGAGGTGACGACGTCATGAGTATTTTTAGCCACTTCCAACAACGCTTCGAGTCCACCCGCCAGGAAGAGCTCTCGCTTCAGGAGTATCTCGAACTGTGCAAAAAGGACCGCAGCGCCTACGCGTCTGCCGCTGAACGCCTGCTGTTGGCGATCGGCGAGCCGGAGCTGGTGGACACCGCAGCCAATTCGCGCTTGTCGCGGATTTTCTCGAACAAGGTGATCCGTCGCTACCCGGCCTTTGAAGACTTCCACGGTATGGAAGAATGCATTGACCAGATCGTCTCGTATTTCCGCCATGCCGCCCAAGGCCTGGAAGAGAAGAAACAGATCCTCTACCTGCTCGGCCCCGTCGGCGGCGGCAAGTCGTCCCTGGCCGAAAAACTCAAACAACTGATCGAGAAGGTGCCGTTCTACGCCATCAAGGGCTCACCGGTGTTCGAGTCGCCCCTGGGGCTGTTCAACGCCACGGAAGATGGCGCGATCCTCGAAGAAGACTTCGGCATTCCACGGCGCTATCTCAATACCATCATGTCGCCCTGGGCGACCAAGCGCCTGGCCGAGTTCGGCGGCGACATCAGCCAGTTCCGGGTGGTGAAGCTCTATCCCTCGATCCTCAACCAGATTGCCGTGGCCAAGACCGAACCGGGTGACGAGAACAACCAGGACATCTCGGCACTGGTGGGCAAGGTCGATATCCGCAAACTCGAAGAATTCCCGCAGAACGACGCCGATGCCTACAGCTATTCGGGCGCACTGTGCCGGGCCAACCAGGGTCTGATGGAGTTCGTGGAGATGTTCAAGGCACCGATCAAGGTGCTGCACCCACTGCTCACCGCGACACAGGAAGGTAACTACAACAGCACCGAAGGCCTGGGGGCGATTCCATTCACCGGGATCCTGCTGGCCCACTCCAACGAATCGGAATGGCACACCTTCCGCAACAACAAGAACAACGAAGCCTTCATCGACCGGATCTATATCGTCAAGGTGCCGTACTGCCTGCGGGTCAGCGATGAAATCAAGATTTACGACAAGCTGCTGTTCAACAGTTCCCTGGCCAAGGCTCATTGCGCGCCTGACACCCTGAAGATGCTGGCCCAGTTCACCGTGTTGTCGCGCCTCAAAGAGCCGGAAAACTCCAACATCTACTCGAAGATGCGGGTGTATGACGGCGAAAACCTCAAGGACACCGATCCGAAGGCCAAGTCGATCCAGGAATACCGCGACACTGCCGGCGTGGATGAGGGCATGAACGGCCTGTCGACACGCTTTGCGTTCAAGATCCTGTCCAAGGTCTTCAACTTCGACCCGCACGAAATCGCCGCCAACCCGGTGCACCTGCTCTACGTGCTCGAACAGCAGATCGAACAGGAACAATTCCAGGCTGAAACCCGCGAGCGCTATCTGCGCTTCCTCAAGGAATACCTGGCACCGCGCTACATCGAGTTCATCGGCAAGGAAATCCAGACCGCGTACCTTGAGTCCTACAGCGAATACGGCCAGAACATCTTCGACCGCTATGTGCTGTACGCAGACTTCTGGATCCAGGACCAGGAATACCGCGACCCGGAAACCGGCGAGATTCTCAACCGCGTAGCCCTCAACGAGGAACTGGAAAAGATCGAAAAACCCGCCGGCATCAGCAATCCGAAGGATTTCCGCAACGAAATCGTCAACTTCGTGCTGCGCGCCCGGGCCAACAACAACGGCAAGAACCCAACCTGGCTCAGCTACGAGAAGCTGCGGGTGGTCATCGAGAAGAAAATGTTCTCCAACACCGAGGATCTGCTGCCGGTCATCAGCTTCAACGCCAAGGCCAGCAAGGAGGATCAGCAAAAACACAACGACTTCGTCACTCGCATGGTCGAGCGTGGCTACACCGACAAACAGGTACGACTGCTCTCCGAGTGGTACTTGCGGGTCCGCAAATCGCAGTAAGGCAGCGACAAGCGTGCAATGCCAGGCTCCCGGTGCGCCGGTCAGCCTGGCAATCGACCGCTTGTCTTTAAGCTTCCAGCTTGCCGCTTGAAGCTTGTAACTTGAAGCTGCCCGGAGGGCTCCTACATGAGCTATGTGATCGACCGACGTCTCAATGGCAAGAACAAGAGCACGGTAAACCGCCAGCGGTTCCTGCGGCGTTACCGTGACCACATCAAAAAGGCCGTCGAAGAGGCCGTCAGCCGCCGTTCCATCACCGATATGGAGCATGGCGAACAGATCAGCATCCCCGGACGCGACATCGATGAACCGGTGCTGCACCACGGCCGGGGCGGCAAACAGACCGTCGTGCATCCCGGCAACAAGGAATTCACCAGCGGCGAACATATCCAGCGGCCCCAGGGCGGCGCGGGCGGCAAAGGCCCGGGCAAGGCCGGTAACTCCGGCGAAGGCATGGATGAGTTCGTGTTCCAGATCACCCAGGAAGAGTTCCTGGAGTTCATGTTCGAAGACCTGGAACTGCCCAACCTGGTCAAACGCAACCTGACCGGTACCGACACTTTCAAGACCGTGCGCGCCGGGATCAGCAACGAAGGCAATCCGTCGCGGATCAACATCATCCGCACCCTGCGCTCGGCCCATGCGCGACGTATCGCCTTGTCTGGCAGCAGCCGGGCAAAACTGCGGGATGCCAAGGCGGAACTGGAACGCCTGAAACGCGAAGAGCCGGACAACTTCGGCGATATCCAGGAAATTGAAGCCGAAATCGCCAAACTCAGCGCGCGAATCCATCGCGTGCCGTTTCTCGACACCTTCGACCTGAAGTACAACCTGCTGGTCAAGCAACCCAATCCCAGTTCCAAGGCTGTGATGTTCTGCCTGATGGACGTGTCCGGCTCCATGACCCAGGCGACCAAGGACATCGCCAAGCGCTTCTTCATCCTGCTGTACCTGTTTCTCAAGCGTAACTACGACAAGATCGATGTGGTGTTCATCCGCCATCACACCAGCGCCAGGGAAGTCGACGAGGAGGAATTCTTCTACTCGCGGGAAACCGGCGGCACCATCGTTTCCAGCGCCTTGAAGCTGATGCAGGAAATCATGGCCGAACGCTATCCGGCCAACGAGTGGAACATCTACGCCGCCCAGGCTTCCGACGGCGACAACTGGAACGACGACTCGCCGATCTGCCGCGACATCCTGATCAACCAGATCATGCCGTTCGTGCAGTACTACACCTACGTCGAAATCACCCCGCGCGAGCATCAGGCCCTGTGGTTCGAATACGAGCGCATCAGCGAAGCCTTCGCTGACACCTTCGCCCAGCAACAATTGGTCTCGGCCGGCGATATCTATCCGGTCTTCCGTGAACTCTTCCAGCGCAGGTTAGTGACATGACCGCCAAAGAGCATAAGCGCCAACCCATATCCACGGGGTCCGAATGGACCTTCGAACTCATCCAGGCCTATGACCGGGAAATCAGCCGCATCGCGGCGGGTTATGCCCTGGATACCTACCCCAACCAGATCGAAGTGATCACCGCCGAACAGATGATGGATGCCTATGCGTCCGTGGGCATGCCCCTGGGCTATCACCACTGGTCCTACGGCAAACACTTCCTCAGCACTGAAAAGTCCTACACCCGCGGCCAGATGGGCCTGGCCTACGAAATCGTCATCAACTCCGACCCGTGCATCGCCTACCTGATGGAAGAAAACACCATCTGCATGCAGGCGCTGGTGGTGGCCCACGCGTGCTACGGGCATAACAGCTTCTTCAAGGGTAACTACCTGTTCCGCACCTGGACCGATGCCAGCTCGATCATCGATTACCTGGTATTCGCCAAGCAGTACATCATGCAGTGCGAGGAGCGCCACGGCATCGATGCGGTGGAAGACCTGCTGGACTCCTGCCATGCCCTGATGAACTACGGCGTCGACCGCTACAAACGCCCGTATCCGATTTCCGCCGAAGAAGAACGGCTGCGCCAGAAGGACCGTGAAGAGCATCTGCAAAAGCAGATCAACGACCTGTGGCGCACCATTCCCAAACGCGCCGGCAAGAACAACGACAAGGACAATGCGCGCTTCCCCGCCGAACCTCAGGAAAACATCCTGTATTTCATCGAAAAGCACGCGCCATTGCTGGAGCCCTGGCAGCGGGAAATCGTGCGGATCGTGCGCAAGATCGCCCAGTATTTCTACCCACAACGCCAGACCCAGGTGATGAACGAAGGCTGGGCCACGTTCTGGCACTACACCCTGATGAACGACCTGTATGACGAAGGCCTGGTCACCGACGGTTTCATGATGGAGTTCCTGACGTCCCACACCAGCGTGGTCTTCCAGCCGGGCTTCGACAGCCCCTACTACAGCGGTATCAACCCGTATGCATTGGGCTTTGCGATGTACCGCGATATCCGGCGCATGTGCGAGCACCCCACCGAAGAAGACCGCCGCTGGTTCCCGGAGATTGCCGGCAGCGATTGGTTGTCGACCATCAAGTTCGCCATGAGCAGCTTCAAGGATGAGAGCTTCATCCTGCAGTACCTGTCCCCCCAGGTGATTCGAGACCTCAAGCTGTTCAGCATCATGGACGACGACCTCAAGGACGATTTGCTGGTGCCCGCCATTCATGACGAGCCGGGCTATCGCACCATCCGCGAAACCCTCGCGGCGCAGTACAACCTGGGCAACCGCGAACCCAATGTGCAGATCTACAGCATCGACGTACGCGGCGATCGCTCGCTGACCCTGCGCCACCAGCAGCACGACCGCAAACCGCTGGGAGAGTCCACTGAGGAGGTTCTCAAGCACCTGCACCGGCTGTGGGGGTTCGATATCCACCTGGAGACGCTGCAAGGCGACCAGGTGATGAAAACCCACCACGTTCCGCCGCGTAACGAGCACAGCGACAACGATTACGGCCGCCTGGACCTGGCAGTCGTGCATCTGTGAAACGGCAAAGCCTCCATTGGCGGGCCGCAGGCGTTATCCTGTGCCGCTAATGGAGGCTTTTTCATGCAAATCTACAAAGTCGGTGGTGCGGTACGTGATCGCCTGCTGGGCATCCCCGTTACCGATATCGACCGTGTCGTAGTCGGCGCTACCACTGAAGAAATGCTCGCCCTGGGCTACAAGCCTGTGGGTTCGGACTTCCCGGTATTTCTTGACCCGAAAAATGGTGACGAGTACGCCCTCGCCCGCACGGAGCGCAAGAGCGGCCGGGGTTATGGCGGCTTTGTGTTTCACGCCAGCCCCGAAGTTACCCTGGAAGAAGACCTGATCCGCCGCGACCTGACCATCAACGCCATGGCCGAGGATGACGCGGGCAACCTGACCGACCCTTATCACGGCCAGCAGGATCTGGACGCACGCATTCTGCGTCACGTTTCCCCGGCGTTTGCCGAAGATCCACTGCGTGTCCTGCGCGTTGCCCGCTTTGCCGCGCGCTATGCCGGCCTCGGCTTTACGGTAGCGCCCGAAACCCTGGAACTGATGCGCGAACTCAGCGAGTCGGGCGAACTGGAAGCCTTGACGCCCGAACGCAGCTGGAAGGAGATTTCCCGCGCATTGATGGAAAACCAGCCACAGGTGTTTATCCAGGTGCTGCGCGATTGCGGCGCCCTGAAAACCCTGATGCCGGAAATCGACGCACTGTTTGGCGTGCCGCAACCCGAGGCCCATCACCCCGAAATCGATACCGGCGTGCACACATTGAGCGTGCTGGAACAGGCAGCCATCCATGCCCAACCGTTGACCGTCCGCTGGGCCTGCCTGCTGCACGATCTGGGCAAGGGGCTCACGCCTGTGGATAAGTTGCCGCAGCACATCGCTCATGAGCAACGCGGCGTGAAGCTGATCAAGGCGATGAACGAACGCTTCAAGGTGCCAAGGGATTCCCAGGAGTTGGCGTTGCTGGTGGGCGAATATCACACCCACGGCCACCGCGCACTGGAGCTGAGGCCCTCGACATTGCTGGAGTTGCTGCAAAGCTTCGACGTTTACCGTCGCCCGCAACGCTTTGAAGAGTTTGTGGTGGCATGCGAGATGGACGCCCGCGGGCGCAAGGGCCTTGAGCAGAGAAGTTATCCACAAGCAGATTATTTGCGCGGTGCGGCGCTGGCGGCCAGAGGTGTGGCCGTCGCACCGCTACTGGAACAAGGCTACAAAGGTCCCGAACTGGGCGAAGCGCTGAAACGCGAACGGCTCAAGGCGCTAAAAGCCTACAAGAGCGAGTCCGGCGTCAACGGCTGATCCCGCCATTCGAACGCGACCGGCGCCAGTACCTGGTCAATGTGTGCATCCTGCCACAGCGCGGCAAATGACTTGCCCACCTCAGGATGCACACGCTGCGGCGCCATCAACGACAGCGGCCACAGCACAAACGCGTTCTTCAGGATTTCGGCCCGGGGCAGGATCAGGCCATCGAAGTTACCCACCAGCTCGCCATACAGCAGCACGTCGATGTCCAGCGGCAAGCCCTTGCGATCCGGGGCGTAGCGGCCATTGTCGGCCTCGATGAATTTCAGCCGGCGGTCCAGTTCCATCAACGGCAGGTCGGTATACGCCGACACCACCAGATTGAAGAATGGCCCGCTCTTTATGCCCACAGGCTGGCTTTCAAACACCGGCGAACAGCGCATCTGCGTCAGGAAACCCGCCAGCGCATCAAGGCCAGCGTGCAAATGGGCCTCACGCTCGATATTACTGCCAAGACCAAGGTAAACCTGAGTTAGCGACATCCGCGCTCGATCTCCACGCCCACACCCTTCGCGGCCGGTACGGCGCCGGGCTTGGTCAGTTTGAGGTGCAGCCAGGGAATCTGGAACTCACTCATCAACACTTCAGCAAGGCGCTCGGCGAAGGTTTCCACCAGCTGGAACTGCGTCTGCTCGGCAAAGGCCTGGATCCGCGCGGACACGCTGGCGTAATCCAGCGCCAAAGTCAGGTCATCACCGGCAGCGGCCGGGCGGTTATCCCAGGCGAAGCTCAGGTCCAGACGCAGGCATTGCCGGATACCGCGCTCCCAGTCGTAGGCCCCGATCACGGTGTCGACTTCCAGACCTTCGATAAACACTCTGTCCAAGCACTCTTCTCCGCTGCACGACAAGGGCGCGATGCCCCGTTAGAATCAGGGCGTCCTCGCCCGGAATAGTTAGCATGTTTTGGTTACTGGCGACTTTCGCCTACCTGCTCGGCTCGCTGTCCTTCGCCATTTTGCTCAGCCGCCTGACGGGAAATCCCGACCCGCGAATGAGTGGCTCAGGCAATGCCGGCGCCACCAATATGTTGCGCCTGGCCGGCAAAAAACTCGCCGTACTCACGCTGTTCGGCGACGTCTGCAAGGGCCTGCTGCCGGTGCTGATCGCCGATCTCGCCGGGCTCTCGCTGCAACAGCAAGCCTGGATCGGCGTCTGCGCGGTGCTCGGCCACCTGTTCCCGCTGTACTTTCGCTTTCGCGGCGGCAAAGGCGTTGCGACGGCGGCCGGCATGCTGCTGGGGATCTACCCACCGGCGGCGCTGCTGGCCATCCTGGCCTGGCTGCTGACGTTCTACCTGACACGCACCAGCTCGCTGGCCGCCCTCATCGCCACGCCCCTGACCCTGCCGTTGCTGGCGTGGCAGGAACCGGAGGCGCTGGTGCCGATGAGCGTGCTCACGCTGCTGATCGTCTGGCGCCACCGGGGCAATTTACGCGACCTGTTTGCCGGGCGCGAACGGCATTTTTAAATACGCCCGGTGAACCCGGCTCACGTTCGCCCGTTACAGCGGCGGCAACTGCTCCATCGGCCAGCGCGCCTGCACGCTGATTGCCAGGCTTTCATGCTGCCCGGCCTGCAAACGCTGGCAACCGGCATAGGCGATCATCGCACCGTTGTCGGTGCAGAATTCGGGACGCGCATAAAACACGTCGCCCTTCATGTCGCCGAGCATTTTCTCCAGGGAGCTGCGCAGCGCCTTGTTCGCGCTGACGCCGCCCGCGATCACCAGGCGCTTCATGCCCGCCTGTTTCAGGGCCCGCTTGCACTTGATGGTCAAAGTCTCCACCACGGCCTGCTGGAACGCCAGCGAGATGTCGCAACGGGCTTGCTCACTGTCGTCTCCGGCGCTGACGCTCTGCTGCCAGGTGTTCAGGGCAGAGGTTTTCAAGCCGCTGAAGCTGAACATCAGGCCAGGGCGATCGCACATCGGGCGCGGGAAGGTGTAGCGCCCTGCCACGCCTTTTTCCGCCAGCCGCGCAATTTCCGGACCGCCGGGATAATTGAGGCCCATCATCTTCGCGGTCTTGTCGAACGCTTCACCGGCAGCGTCGTCCAGGCTTTCCCCCAGAAGCGTGTATTGACCGATTCCGTCGACCTGAACCAGCTGCGTATGGCCACCTGAAACCAACAAAGCGACGAACGGGAACGCTGGCGGGTTTTCTTCCAGCATCGGTGCCAGTAAATGGCCTTCCATGTGGTGCACACCAAGGGCCGGAATGCCCCAGGCAAATGCCAGCGCCTGGGCGCAAGAGGCCCCAACCAGCAGGGCTCCGACCAATCCGGGGCCTGCGGTATAGGCAATGGCGTCGATCTCGGTCGGCACGCAGCCGGCCTCGTCCAGCACCTGGCGAATCAATGGCAGCATGCGTTTCACATGATCACGGCTGGCCAGCTCCGGCACCACGCCGCCATAGGCGCGATGCAGGTCGATCTGACTGAACAGTGCGTCGGCCAAAAGCCCGCGTTCACTGTCGTAAAGTGCGACACCGGTTTCGTCGCACGAGGTTTCTAATCCCAGAACTAGCATGGGTTTGCGCCTTGTAGAGGCTGAATTCGAAGGCGCGCATAATAGTCGCCACTCCCCCTCCCGACTAGCGGTTTTCGATCAGAGGCTTTGCTTTCCGGGCAATGAGGGGTTAACATCCGCAACCCTTATAA
>NZ_JBIUVK010000048.1:0-49184 GCF_044742865.1 Pseudomonas sp. NPDC087814
CGAGTGGTGGGGCAAAGACCTTTTGGTTACTTTTGGCTGGGCCGGCATTCCGGGCGTTTGCCAAAAGTGACCCGCTGTAAGAGCGGAACCATAAGTAGCCGTTACCTAAATAACGGATATGTACTCAAAAAACTCACACCCAGAAACAATTCCCCCCGCACTCCGCCGCTACCAAAACTGTTCCCATGACGCGCACGTAACCCCCGCCTGTGACCTTTCTCTACGGCAAGGTGCCATCACCGCAAATGCAGTTACCCGCCTACACACTTAAACTCGGAAAAATCACGCACCTTTTTCGCGCATGCATTTCCTACACTGCCCTTTCCTGGATCAGAATCCACGGCGAAACCACCACCGCCCACAAACTCGGATCCCGCTCAACCAGGTCCAATGCCCGCGTCGCAGACACCTCGCCAAGACTCCCCGCAGCCAGCCAGGCAGCGACTTTCTCACGGTTGTCCTCAGCCATGCCCTCGGCGGCCTCGATCAAATCCAGCCCGGCGTCGACCCACAATAGGGCACCCTTGGCAAAGAACGGCTCAAGCTCCTTCCAGGAAATTTCGGCAGTTTCACCAAGCAGCTTGGCATAGAGGGTGCTAGGTTCTTGCGTCATGGGAGTTCACCTGAAGAAAAAATCGGCGCAATCATACCGTCGAGCCCCAGGCAGAAAAACCCAGTTGCAAATGAGGCACCGAACGAAAGTGTCAGGAAAGCCAAGGATTGCCCGAAACTCTGGCATCACCCCGCCGCAATTCTGTCTTTTTCTTTCATTTAAGCGACATACCCGGGTTTTGCCCCCAGCAGCCAGCTTTTCAAGCGATCAACCGGCGCTCTACACTGTACCGGTACAGTTGCCAGGCCGCTGCCGGGGGATATCCGAGATATCTGATCCGGTTCTGCAGCTCACAAGGCCGCTAGAACTATAAAAAATACAACAGTAAGAGTGGAGCACTATGAATAAGGCTACTAAGCAGATTTCCAAACTGTTTGCCGCTATGGTCCTGGCCGGGGTTGCCAGCCATTCGTTCGCAGCTGACACCATCAAGATCGGTATTGCCGGCCCTAAAACCGGCCCTGTGACCCAGTACGGCGACATGCAGTTCATGGGTGCCAAGCAGGCCATCGCCGACATCAACGCCAAGGGCGGCGTAGATGGCAAAATGCTCGAAGCCAAGGAATACGACGACGCTTGCGATCCAAAACAAGCCGTGGCCGTAGCCAACAAAGTGGTCAACGACGGCGTCAAGTTCGTGGTCGGTCACCTTTGCTCCAGCTCCACTCAGCCAGCATCCGACATCTACGAAGACGAAGGCGTGATCATGATCACCCCGGCTGCCACCAGCCCGGAAATCACGTCCCGTGGCTACAAGCTGGTCTTCCGTACCATCGGCCTGGACAGCGCCCAGGGCCCAGCCGCCGGTAACTACATCGCCGACCACGTGAAGCCGAAAGTCGTAGCCGTTATCCACGACAAACAGCAATACGGTGAAGGCATCGCCACCGCCGTTAAACAAACCCTCGAGAAGAAAGGCGTGAAAGTTGCCCTCTTCGAAGGCATCAACGCTGGCGACAAAGACTTCGGTTCGCTGATCCAGAAGCTCAAGCAAGCCAACGTCGACTTCGTCTACTACGGCGGCTACCACCCTGAGCTGGGCCTGATCCTGCGCCAAGCCAAGGAAAAAGGCGTGAACGCCAAGTTCATGGGCCCTGAAGGCGTCGGCAACGACTCCATCTCGCAAATCGCCCAGAACGCTTCCGAAGGCCTGCTGGTTACCCTGCCGAAATCCTTCGACACCGATCCTGCCAACAAGGCAATCGTTGAAGAGTTCACCAAGAACAAGCAGGACCCAACCGGTCCGTTCGTGTTCCCGGCCTACTCGGCTGTTGAAGTGATCGCCGGCGGTATCGCTGCCGCGAAGAGCGAAGACACCGCCAAGGTGGCAGCGGCCATCCACGCCGGTACCTTCAAGACCCCGACCGGCGACCTGAGCTTCGACGCCAAGGGCGACCTGAAGGACTTCAAGTTCGTGGTCTACGAATGGCACTTCGGCAAACCAAAAACCGAAGTTTCCCCTCAGTAAGCCAGGCGTTACTGGTCAACAAGCCCACTGTGCAAGCAGTGGGCTTTGTTTTACGAGGTTTATGGGCCTGTCACCCGCGATCCGGGCGCTGGCTCACCTGAAAATCTTAAAACCGTCACCAGCGGTTCGCTGGCAAACGCTTTGTGCAACCTGATCACAGAACAGGGCACCGAGCCGGAAATTGACTCCACCAGTGAAATGCGTATCGGGTTTTTAGGAGCGCTGTAATGCCTGAGATCTATCATTTTTTCCAAACGCTGGTTAACGGCATGACCGTTGGCAGCACCTATGCCTTGATAGCCATTGGCTACACAATGGTTTACGGCATCATTGGAATGATTAACTTCGCCCATGGCGAGGTGTACATGATTGGTTCCTACGTGGCCTTCATCGCCCTTGCCGGGCTGGCCATGCTGGGTATCCATTCCCTGCCGCTGTTGATGACCGCTGCATTCCTGGCGTCCATCGTCGTAACCAGTGCCTATGGCTACAGTATCGAACGCGTTGCGTACCGCCCCTTGCGTGGCAGCAACCGCTTGATCCCGCTGATCTCCGCGATCGGCATGTCGATTTTCCTGCAGAACACCGTATTGCTGTCCCAGGACTCCAAGGACAAATCCATTCCCAACCTGATCCCGGGGAGCATCTCCTTCGGCCCAGGCGGCGCACAGGAAGTGCTGATTTCCTATATGCAGATCCTGGTCTTCGTCGTCACCCTGGTGGCAATGCTCGGCCTGACCCTGTTCATCTCTCGCTCCCGTCTGGGGCGCGCCTGCCGGGCCTGCGCCGAAGACATCAAGATGGCCAACCTGTTGGGCATCAACACCAACAACATCATCGCCCTGACCTTCGTCATCGGTGCCGCACTGGCGGCTATCGCTGCCGTGTTGCTGAGCATGCAGTACGGCGTGATCAACCCCAACGCCGGTTTCCTGGTGGGCCTCAAGGCCTTCACCGCGGCGGTATTGGGCGGCATCGGCAGCATTCCGGGCGCGATGCTCGGCGGGCTGGTGCTGGGGGTGGCTGAAGCCTTTGGCGCCGACGTATTCGGTGACCAGTACAAGGACGTGGTGGCATTCGGTCTATTGGTTCTGGTGCTGTTGTTCCGGCCGACCGGCATTCTGGGCCGTCCGGAGGTTGAGAAAGTATGAGCAGATATCTTAAATCGGCGTTTTTCAGCGCCTTGCTGGTCTGGGCCGTGGCCTTCCCGGTACTCGGGCTCAAGTTGAGCATTGTCGGGATCAACCTCGAAGTGCATGGCACCGGTCCCGTGACGTTGACCATCATTGCCCTGTGCTCGGTGCTGATGTTCCTGCGCGTGCTGTTCACCCAACAGGTCGGGGCACTCCTCAAGTCCAACCGTGGCCCGTTGGTATCGCCCAAGGTCAGCCAGTTCCTGACCCTGCCGCGCACCCAGCGCTACATCATCATCGGCCTGATCGTGGCCGCGTTGATCTGGCCTTTCTTCGGTTCCCGTGGTGCGGTGGATATCGCGACGCTGATCCTGATCTACGTGTTGCTGGGCCTGGGCCTGAACATTGTGGTGGGTCTGGCCGGCTTGCTCGACCTGGGCTATGTGGGCTTCTACGCAGTGGGTGCCTACACCTACGCGCTGCTCTCGCATTACCTGGGCTGGGGCTTCTGGATCTGCCTGCCACTGGCCGGCATGGCGGCGGCCACATTTGGCTTCCTGCTGGGCTTCCCGGTACTGCGCTTGCGCGGTGACTACCTGGCGATCGTGACCCTGGGCTTCGGTGAAATCATCCGTCTGTTCCTGCGTAACCTCACCGATATCACCGGCGGCCCCAACGGCATCAGTAGCATTCCCAAGCCGACGTTCTTCGGGCTGACGTTCGACCGCACCGCGGCCGAAGGCATGCAGACGTTCCACGAGTACTTCGGGATCGACTACAACCCGGTGAGCAAAGTGGTGTTCCTGTACCTGGTGGCCCTGCTGCTGGCACTGGCGGCGCTGTTCGTGATCAACCGCCTGCTGCGCATGCCGATCGGCCGTGCGTGGGAAGCGCTGCGCGAAGATGAAATCGCCTGCCGTGCACTAGGCATGAATCCGACCGTCATCAAGCTTTCGGCATTCACCCTCGGGGCGACCTTCGCCGGTTTTGCCGGCAGCTTCTTCGCCGCGCGCCAAGGCCTGGTGACCCCGGAGTCGTTCACCTTCATCGAGTCGGCAATCATCCTCGCCATCGTGGTACTGGGCGGCATGGGCTCGCAGCTGGGCGTGATCCTCGCTGCGATCGTGATGATCCTGCTGCCGGAAATGATGCGTGAATTCAGCGAATACCGCATGTTGATGTTCGGCGCCATGATGGTGCTGATGATGATCTGGCGACCTCAAGGCCTGCTGCCCATGCAACGTCCCCACATGGAGCTGCGCAAATGAGCCGCGAGATCCTGAAAGTCGAAAACTTGAGCATGCGCTTCGGCGGTTTGCTGGCGGTCAACGGCGTGGCCCTGACCGTGCAAGAGAAACAAGTCGTGGCCCTGATCGGCCCCAACGGCGCCGGCAAGACCACGGTGTTCAACTGCCTGACCGGCTTCTACAAGCCGGCTGGCGGCACCATCCTGCTGGACGGCCAGCCGATCCAGGGCCTGGCCGGCCACGAGATCGCCCGCAAGGGCGTGGTGCGCACCTTCCAGAACGTGCGGTTGTTCAAGGACATGACGGCGGTCGAGAACCTGTTGATCGCCCAGCATCGCCACCTGAACACCAACTTCTTTGCCGGCCTGTTCAAGACGCCGTCGTTCCGCAAGAGCGAGCGCGAGGCCATGGAATATGCAGCGTACTGGCTGGACAAGGTCAACCTCACCGAGTTTGCCAACCGTCCTGCCGGCACCCTGGCCTACGGTCAGCAACGGCGCCTGGAAATCGCCCGCTGCATGATGACCCGCCCGCGGATCCTCATGCTCGACGAACCGGCCGCCGGCTTGAACCCGAAGGAAACAGAAGACCTCAAGGCGCTGATCAGTGTGCTGCGTGAAGAAAACAACGCCACCGTGCTGCTGATCGAACACGACATGAAACTGGTCATGAGCATTTCCGACCATATCGTCGTGATCAACCAGGGCACGCCACTGGCCGACGGTACGCCGGAGCAGATCCGCGACAACCCGGAAGTGATCAAAGCCTATTTGGGGGAAGCGTAAAATGCTGCAATTCGAAAACGTTTCCACTTTCTACGGCAAGATCCAGGCGCTGCACAGCGTCAACGTGGAAGTGCGCCAGGGCGAAATCGTTACCCTGATCGGCGCCAACGGTGCCGGTAAATCCACGCTGCTGATGACCCTGTGCGGTTCGCCCCAGGCTCACAGCGGCAGCATCCGCTACATGGGTGAGGAGCTGGTGGGCCAGGCCTCCTCCGAGATCATGCGCAAGAGCATTGCCGTGGTTCCGGAAGGCCGCCGGGTATTTGCCCGCCTGACCGTGGAAGAGAACCTCGCCATGGGCGGGTTCTTCACCGACAAGGGCGATTACCAGGAGCAGATGGACAAGGTGCTGCACCTGTTCCCGCGGCTCAAGGAACGCTTCAGCCAGCGCGGCGGCACCATGTCCGGCGGCGAACAGCAAATGCTCGCCATCGGCCGCGCGCTGATGAGCAAGCCCAAGCTGTTGTTGCTGGACGAACCGTCCCTGGGGTTGGCGCCGATTATCATCCAGCAGATCTTCGACATCATCGAACAGCTGCGCAAGGACGGTGTGACGGTGTTCCTGGTGGAGCAGAACGCCAACCAAGCGCTGAAGATTGCCGACCGCGCCTACGTGCTGGAAAACGGCCGCGTGGTGATGCAGGGCAGCGGCGAACAACTGCTGACCGATCCGAAAGTACGTGAGGCTTATTTGGGCGGTTGATGCCCATCTGGTCAATGTATGAGCGGGCTTTTGTGGGAGCGGGCTTGCTCGCGAAGGCGGTGGATCAGCCAACTTGTTGGGTGACTGACCCACTGCCTTCGCGAGCAAGCCCGCTCCCACATTTGTTTGGTGTGAACCAAAGACTTTGGCGAAACCTGAAATTATTTTCCCCGGCTTTGTAACGAATCCCTTCCCCCTTTCTCTAGTGGTGTAAGCAGGCGAACATGCTTGCCAACTCAACCCACTGCTGGAGATACACCATGACTACCAAAACCCGCTCGCTGTCCGCCGCCACCCTCGTCCTGGCCCTGGGTTCGGCCCTGAGCCTGTCCGCCCTGACCACCACCGCCCACGCCGCCGATGACATGCAGAAATGCTTCGGTGTAGCCGAAGCCGGCAAGAACGATTGCGCCGCAGGCGCCGGCACTTCCTGCGCGGGCACCTCGAAGGTCAAGGATCAGGCCAACGCCTGGAAACTGGTCCCGGCCGGTACCTGCCTGAAAACCCCAAGCACCACCTCGCCAACCGGCTTCGGCCAGGAAGCTGCCTTCACCGCCAAGTCCTGAAACCCTGCACAGCCTGAGTACTGACGATGACGCTCTCATTCACCCACTCCATCTCCCAGGCTCAGGCGCCCGGCCTCCCCCGTCGGGCCGGGCTGGGGCTCAAGAACGAGCACTTCAGTGAAGTGCTCGAGACGTCCCCCGATATCGGTTTTTTTGAAGTCCACGCCGAAAACTATATGGTGGCCGGCGGGCCTTTCCATCACTACCTGGGCTTGATCCGCGAACAGTACCCGCTGTCGCTGCACGGTGTAGGCCTGTCCATTGGCGGCGAAGGTCCGCTGAACGACGAGCACCTGGCGCGCTTGGCCACGCTGATCGAACGCTATCAACCCCACTCCTTTTCCGAACACCTGGCCTGGTCCAGCCACGGCCCGGTGTTTCTCAATGATTTGCTGCCGCTGGCGTATGACGATGAAACCCTGAAGCGGGTGTGCGAACACATCGACCAGGTACAAACCCGCCTGCAGCGGACCATGCTGCTGGAGAACCCGTCGACCTATCTGCAATTCCAGTGCTCCACCCTGGAAGAGACCGACTTCATCAGCGAAGCGATTCGCCGCACCGGCTGCGGGCTGCTGCTGGACGTGAACAATGTGTATGTGTCGTGCATCAACCATCAGCAAGACCCGCTGAAGTACATCGAGGCCTTGCCGTTGCACGCCGTGGGCGAGATTCACCTGGCAGGGTTTGCCGAAGACACCGACAGCCTCGGCGACCGTTTGCTGATTGACGATCACGGCGCCCCCATCGACAACGCGGTATGGCAGCTCTACCAGCACGTGCTCAGCCGCACCGGGCCGGTCGCCACGCTGATCGAGCGCGACAACCAGGTGCCGGCGTTCAGCGTGCTGCACGCTGAAGCACGCGAGGCCGACCGGTTTCTGCTGGAGGTGCGTGCATGAGCCGCCAGGACGTCTTTAGCCGCGCACTGCTGTCCCCCGACGAAAACTGCCCGCAAGGCTTGTTCAGCCGCAACGGCGCCGATCCGGCCGGTCGTTTTGCGGTGTATCGCAACAATGTCCATAGCTCGCTGATCAACGCGCTGGCCGCCGGCTACCCGGTCACCCTGCAACTGGTGGGCGATGAGTTTTTTCGGGCGATGGCCGGTGTGTATGTCCAGGGTTTCCCGCCGACAAGCCCTCTGATCAATGAGTACGGCAGCGACCTGGCGGACTTTATCCAGGGCTTCGCGCCCGCCGCCAGCGTGCCTTACCTGGCTGATGTGGCGCGCCTGGAGCGATTGCGGGTGAGGGCCTACCACGCGGCAGACGCACAGCCACTGGATCAACAGGAGGTCATCGCCACCCTGCAACAACAGTCGGACCTGGGCGAACTGCGCCTGCAACTGCATCCATCCCTGGCCACCCTGAACTCGGCCTACGCCGTGGTGGCTTTATGGGCGGCGCATCAGACCGGCGAATCCCTCGCCACCCTCGACCCCTTCCATGCCCAAAGCGCGCTGGTGCTACGCAATGGCCTGCACGTGCAGGTATTTCACATCGACAGCGGCTCAGCGACGTTTATCAACAGCCTGAACAACGGTTGGCCATTGGAAATGGCCGTGGCCTACGCCCTCGATGCGGCCGCCGAATTTGACCTGCACCAATGCCTGGCCCTGCTGATCGGTCACGGCGCCATCACCCACTTGCACACAGAACCCAAGGTATCGCCATGAACACCACCGCTCCCGGGCTGATCCAACGGATCATCCAGTGCTTCGAGAAAATCCCCTACAGCCTGATCGCCTTTGTCGCACGCTTCTCTATCGCGGCGGTGTTCTGGAAATCCGGACAGACCAAGGTCGAAGGCTTCGCCGTGGACCTGATCGGCGGCACGTTCCAACTGGGCTGGCCGCACTTGGCGCCGTCCACCCTGCCGCTGTTTCGCAGCGAATACCACGTGCCGCTGCTGTCTGCGGAAGTGGCGGCGCACATGGCTGCGTTCGCCGAGCATTTTTTCCCGGTGCTGATCCTCGTGGGGTTTGCCACGCGATTCTCGGCGCTGGCGCTGCTGGGCATGACCCTGACCATCCAGCTTTTCGTCTACCCGGACGCCTACCCGACCCACGGCACCTGGATCGCATTGCTGCTGCTGTTGATGGCCAAGGGGCCGGGCAGCTTCTCGATTGATCACCTGATTGCGCGACGCTACCGCTAAAGGCGATCGAGGGCTTCGCCGCTGCGCTTGAACCAGCCCACCAGATAATCTGCGAGTACCTGGGTGCGGCGCGGCAGGCCGCCCTGATACGGATGGACCAGGTACATCGGCATGCTGCGGGTCTGATAATCCCGCAGGAGCCAGCGCAGGCGACCGTCAGCCAATTCCGCGTGCAGCACGTAGGACGGCAAGCGCGCGATGCCCGCCCCCACCAGTGCAGCCTTCTTCAACAAGTTGTAATGGTTGGAGGCAAAGGTCCCGGATACCCGAACCCGCAGCAGCTCATGCTGTTGGTGATACAGCCACTCTTCACGACCACTGTAGTGGCTGTTCAGCAAGCAGTTGTGGCCCACCAGTTCCGCCGGCGTCAGCGGCTCGCCGTGCTGTTCCAGGTAAGCCGGGCTGGCGCAGGTCATCTCGTGCCAGGCGAGCAACGGCTTGGCGACCAGACGCTCGTCGTTGGCGACCTCCGAACGTACCGCCAGGTCGAAGCCATCCCGCGCCAGGTCCCGGTACTGGTTGTTGAGTTCCAACTCGATCTGCACCTGTGGGTACTCCCGGGAAAACTCCAGCAACAGACCGTCGAAGAAGGTTTCGCCCAGGGACACCGGAACCGTCATACGCACCGGGCCGACGAGATCATCCTTGAGCCTGGCCAACGCCTGACGTGCCCGCTCCACCTGGACCACCAACGCCTGGGCTTGCGGCAACAGCGCCGCACCCGCCGCCGTCAGGCTCAGGCGGCGGGTGGTGCGATGCAACAACACCACCGAAAACTGCGCTTCCAACTGGCTGATGCGCTTGGACAGTTGCCCTTTGCTGCAGCCCAGTTGCTGGGCCGCCAAGGTAAAGCTGCCGGCTTCGATCAACACGGCAAACGCGGCGAGGTCATCCATTTCGCTCATGGATTGTTTCCAATTGAAAATCAAAGGTTGCCTATTAGTGCACTTATCCGCGCAAAAAATCACTCTAGACTGAAACCTCACCTACACATCTGGAGGAAGGCACGATGAAAATCCTGTTGATTGGCGCAAGCGGTACCGTGGGTTCGGCGGTGAAGGCAGAACTGTCCCAACGGCATGAAGTGATCAGCATCGGTCGCAAAAGTGGCGACTTCCAGGTCGATATCAGCGACAGCGCCTCGATCCGCAAACTGTTCGAACAGACCGGCAAATTCGACGCACTGATCTGCGCCGCCGGCAGCGTCAACTTCGTGCCCCTGGGCGACATGAGCGAAACCGATTTTGACCTGGGCCTGCAAGACAAGCTGATGGGCCAGGTCAACCTGCTGCTGATTGGCCGCGAGTTCGCCAATGACGGCGCGTCGTTCACCTTCACCAGCGGCATTCTCAACCGCGATCCGATTCGCACCGGTGCTTCGGCTGCCCTGGTCAACGGCGCGCTGGATGCATTCGTGAAAGCCGCTGCGATCGAACTGCCCCGCGGCCTGCGCATCAACTCGGTCAGCCCTACCGTCCTGCTGGAAGCCATGGGCAGCTACGCGCCGTACTTCCGTGGGTACAAACCGGCTCCGGGTGCAGAAGTGGCGTTGGCCTACGCGAAAAGCGTGGAAGGCTTGCAGACCGGGCAGACGTTTATCGTAGGCTGACCAGCCTGAAAAGCCGTCACCGTTGAACCCAGGGCATCCATTTACGGAGCATGTCCTGGGGGACGGAAAACTGTATTTCTCGTGTGTTCAGCACACCCATGACAGTGGCGCCATCACTCACGTTGTAGCCGTCTACGTATGTCGAAACCTGCTTGTTGTAAGCCAGTAAAGTAATTGCAGCCGTGCGGGCCCTGGCCTCCGGGCTCAGCGTGACATTGACCGAAATAAAGTCCGGGCTACTGTCAGGCGTCCTCTTCACGGTGATCGAGATCTCGGTAAAGTCAGTGGCAGAGGAGTACTCCAGCCGCGCCGGTTCACTGCCCAGTGCAGAACCCGTCACCAGTAACAGCCCCCACAGATTCCATCGAATAGTCATCGCGGCTTTCCGAATAAAAGAGAAAGACGTTCCCATGACCGTTCAGATCCCTCTATAGGAAAAGTCCCAGCAGGGATGATCGCCCCCGGCACACCTTATTCAACCTGTGTCCCGGGCTTGTGATGCACCGCCAGCCTGCGTAACGTGGCGGCACTTATCAGGAGACCCGATAATGCGTGCCGCCCGTACCCTAGCCTTGTTTGCCCTGTTGCCCCTGTTCGCCGCCTGCCAGATGTTCGATAACGAGCCGGCCAAGCCCTCTCTCGCCGGGATGACCCGCATGCAGGGCGAGTTGACGGCGCAGGGTGACAAACTGCTGTTCCAGCCCTGCAACGACAAACGCAACTACGTGGTCAACGACACCGGTGGCACCAGCATCCTGCAGGAGGCCGCCTCCCTGGCCGGCCAGCAAGGCGCACTGTTTGCCGACCTGCGTGGCAAGTTCTCCGGCGTCGCCAGCGGTACCCAGGGCACGGTGGACCTGCAACAGGTGTACCGCGTCGAGCGCTCGACCTCGGCCTGTGATGACCCGGACTTCAAGCGCATGATCCTGCGGGCCAACGGCCACAAACCGGCCTGGGCGATGAACGTCACCGCCAAGGGCATGGTGCTGGAGCGTGAAGGCCAGCCACCATTGGCCGTGCCGTATGTGGAAGAGCAATCGGGCGACGGACGGTTCAACCTGATGACCGAAGCGAATAACCAGCACATCGAACTCTGGGTGGCCCCGCAACGCTGTGTCGACAGCGCCAGCGGCAGCCTGCAGCACATGTCCGCCGAGCTTCGGGTCAACGGCCAGGTGCAACGCGGTTGCGCGTCGTTCGGCGGTTCGCGAGACGACTGATTGCGCCCTGCGCTGTTTTAGCATGACGGGAAACCGCTGTTGGGGCTTATAATCGCCGGTTTGCAAAACAGCCGGCCTCTTTGCCCGCCGCCTACCGGATTCCTGTCATGTTACGAATCACCGAACTCAAGCTGCCCATCGACCATCCCGAAGAAGACCTGCGGCCTGCCATTGTGCAACGCCTGGGCATCGCCAGTGATGACCTGCTCGATTTCACCCTGTTCAAACGCAGCTACGACGCCCGCAAGAAATCGTCGGAGCTGTGCTTCATCTACACCATCGACCTGGAAGTCAAAGGCGAGGCGGCCCTGCTGCTCAAGTTCGCCGACGACCGCAACGTCAACCCTGCGCCGGACATCAGCTACAAGGTCGTGGGCCATGCGCCGGAAGGCCTGACCGAGCGGCCGATCGTCGTCGGTTTTGGCCCGTGCGGGATCTTCGCCGGGCTGTTGCTGGCACAGATGGGTTTCAAGCCGATCATCCTCGAGCGCGGCCGCGAAGTGCGCCAGCGCACCAAGGACACCTGGGGCCTGTGGCGCAAGAATGTGCTGAACCCGGAATCCAACGTGCAGTTCGGTGAAGGCGGCGCCGGGACCTTCTCCGACGGCAAGCTCTATAGCCAGATCAAGGACCCGAAATTCCACGGTCGCAAGGTGCTGCACGAGTTCGTCAAGGCCGGTGCGCCAGACGAAATCCTCTACGTCAGCAAGCCGCACATCGGTACGTTTCGCCTGACCGGCGTCGTGGAAAACATGCGCCAGCAGATCATCGCCCTGGGCGGTGAAGTGCGCTTCGAGCAGCGGGTCACCGACGTGCTGATCGAAGACGGCCAGTTGAATGGCGTGGTGGTGGATGGCGGCGAGCAGATCCTGTCCAAGCACGTAATCCTGGCCCTCGGCCACAGCGCCCGCGATACCTTCCGCATGCTGCATGGCCGTGGCGTGTACATGGAAGCCAAGCCGTTCTCGGTGGGTTTCCGTATCGAACACCCGCAGTCGCTGATCGACGCTGCACGCCTGGGCAAGTACGCCGGCCACCCGAAACTCGGGGCCGCCGATTACAAACTGGTGCACCACGCCAAGAACGGCCGTTCGGTGTACAGCTTCTGCATGTGCCCGGGCGGTACCGTGGTCGCGGCGACATCAGAGCCGAACCGCGTAGTAACCAACGGCATGAGCCAGTACTCCCGTAACGAACGCAACGCCAACTCCGGGATCGTGGTGGGCATCACCCCGGAAGTGGATTACCCGGGCGGCCCGCTGGCCGGGATCGAGTTGCAGGAACGCCTGGAATCCCACGCGTTCATCCTCGGCGGCAGCAACTACGAAGCACCGGCGCAGCTGGTGGGTGATTTCATCGCCGGCAAGCCGTCCACCGCCATCGGTACCGTGGAGCCATCCTACAAGCCCGGCGTAGCCCTGGGTGACCTGGCGCTGGCGTTGCCGGAGTTTGCCATCGAAGCCATCCGCGAAGCGTTGCCGGCGTTCGAGAAGCAGATCAAGGGCTACTCGCTGCACGACGCGGTCCTTACCGGGATCGAGACCCGCACTTCTTCGCCGCTGCGGATTACCCGTAACGAGTCGATGCAGAGCCTGAACGTGAAAGGCCTGTTCCCGGCGGGCGAAGGTGCCGGTTATGCCGGTGGGATTTTGTCGGCGGGTGTCGACGGGATTCGGATTGCCGAGGCGCTGGCGCGGGATATGTTGGGCCTGGAGGCTTAACCACTGCGCTGAAAACGCAGCAGATCAAATGTGGGAGCGGGCTTGCTCGCGAATGCGGTGGATCAGCCGAATCATGTATTGGCTGACACACCGCATTCGCGAGCAAGCCCGCTCCCACATTGGTAATGCGGTGTTTCAAATATTGGCGCGCAGGATGCTTTCCGGCAACGGTTGCCCCCGCTCGACACTCGCCGCAACGGCCGCAATCAAACCCTCCAACTCATACCCCTGCCCTGCCAGCCAGGCCTGATCGTAATAGGTCGTGGCATAGCGCTCACCGCCGTCGCACAAGATCGCCACGATCGAGCCCGACTCCCCTGCCGCCTTCATCTGCTGCGCCGCGATCAACGCACCGATCAGGTTGGTGCCACTTGAGCCGCCTACTCGCCGCCCCAAGCGCTGCGCCAGGTAATGCATGGCCGCCAGGGACAGCGCATCCGGCACCTTGACCATCGCATCAATCACTTTCGGCAGGAAAGACGCCTCAACCCGTGGCCGGCCAATACCTTCGATGCGCGAGCCACAGTCCAGGCGCAGGCTGGCGTCGCCGCTCAGGTAGTAGTCGAAAAACACCGAACGCTCCGCGTCCGCGCACAACACTCGGGTGCAGTGCTGGCGATAACGCACATAACGCCCCAACGTCGCCGTGGTGCCACCCGTGCCGGGGCTGGAAATCAGCCAACTCGGCTCCGGATAACGCTCAAAGCGCAGTTGCTGGAAGATCGATTCAGCGATGTTGTTGTTGGCGCGCCAGTCAGTGGCACGTTCGGCATAGGTGAACTGGTCCATGAAATGGCCACCGCTTTCCTGCGCCAGGCGCTCGGATTCGGCGTAGATCTGCGTCGGATCCTGCACCAGATGGCTCTTGCCCCCGTAGAACGCGATCTGCGCAATCTTTTCCTGGGAAGTGGTGGCCGGCATCACCGCAATAAACGGCAAGCCCAGCAGCCTGGCGAAGTACGCCTCGGAAATCGCCGTGGAACCGCTGGAGGCTTCGATCACCGGTGCACCGGGCTTGAGCCAGCCGTTGCACAACGCATAGAGGAACAACGAACGCGCCAACCGATGTTTCAGGCTGCCGGTGGGATGGCTGGACTCATCCTTGAAATACAACTCGATACCTGGCAAACCCTGCATTGGCAAGGGGATCAGGTGGGTGTCGGCGCTACGCTGGAAGTCCGCTTCAATAATGCGAATGGCTTCGCGGGCCCATTGGCGGTTGTCGCTCATGATCGGTTTCTCTAAGGATTTCAGACCTGATCTTAGGATGTTTCCTACACTCCACACAGATACAGTCATGACTCAATTGGACACACAATTTTCGGGGTCTGGCGCGCAAGTGATCAGACCGATTCCTTATAACAAATAAGAATATAACTTTTGTTTTAACAACTAACGGTACGGGTTAGGGTACCCACCTATTGAACTTTGATTGGAGAGCATCCCTTGCCTCTGCGTAGCACTTTCACCCGTTTCTTCCAGCTGGAAGCCGCCAGCGGTCTGCTCCTGATCGCTGCTGCCGCTTTGGCGCTGATCATCAACAACTCACCGCTGTCGCACCTCTACGCGAGTTTTCTCGACGTGCCGGTGGTCGCACAAATCGGCGCCCTGAAAATCGCCAAGCCGGCGCTGCTGTGGATCAACGACGGCCTGATGGCCCTGTTCTTCCTGCTGATCGGCCTTGAGGTCAAACGCGAGTTGCTCGACGGCCAACTGTCCAAGCCTTCGCAAGTAGTACTGCCGGGAGCGGCAGCCATCGGCGGCATGGTCGTGCCGGCGCTGATCTATTGGGCGCTGAACAAGGACAACCCGGCCGCCCTGGGTGGCTGGGCAATCCCCATGGCCACCGACATTGCCTTCGCCCTGGGCGTATTGGCCCTGCTGGGCAAGCGCGTGCCGGTTTCGCTGAAGCTGTTCCTGATGACCCTGGCCATCATCGACGACCTTGGCGCAATCATCGTGATCGCCATCTTCTACTCCACCGACCTGTCCGGGGCGTCATTGGCCGGCGCAGCGGCATGCCTGATCGCCTTGATTGCGATGAACCGGCTGGGTGTCGTCAAGCTGGGGCCCTACATGATTGTCGGGCTGATCCTGTGGGTCTGCGTGCTCAAGAGTGGCGTGCACGCCACCCTGGCGGGCGTGACATTGGCCTTCTGCATCCCGCTGCGCACCAAAAACGCCGAGCCATCGCCGCTGCTGACCCTGGAACACGCCCTGCATCCCTGGGTGGCCTACGCGATCCTGCCGCTGTTTGCCTTTGCGAATGCCGGCGTCTCGCTGGCTGGCGTCAACCTGGAAAGCTTCACCCACCACGTGCCAATGGGCATCGCCGCCGGCCTGCTGCTGGGCAAGACCGTTGGCGTACTGGGTTTCACCTGGGTCATGGTAAAAACCGGCCTTGCCGCACTGCCCGCCGGCGCCAACTGGGGCCAGGTGCTCGGCGTGGCGGTCCTGTGCGGCATCGGCTTCACCATGAGCCTGTTTGTCGGCTCCCTGGCGTTTGTGCCGGGCAGCAGTGAATACGCGGGTATGGACCGGATGGGCATCCTGACCGGGTCGATACTGGCGGCGCTGATCGGGTATGCGGTGACGGCGATGGCCAGTCGCAAGCAGGCGCTCGTACAAGCCTGACCGTTAAGAACAATCGCTCCCCCAATAAAAAACCCCAACCGGCCACCCGGTTGGGGTTTTTCTTTTCCTGCAACCTTACCCTTAACGAGTAACGCGGCTGGTTCCGTCCACCGTCATGATGCGGACGCGGTCGCCGATGCGGAAGATTTCGTTCTCTTGAACCGCCTGGACGTAGGCGCGCATGCTGCCATCATCTTCGCGGACGGTGATTTCAACCCCCTGGGTGCGGGTCAGGCCTTCCTCGGTGGCCGAGCCCAGCAGGCCGCCGGCGACTGCGCCGATAACGGCGGTCACGATGCTGCCACGGCCGCCGCCGATGGCGCTGCCGCCAACGCCGCCGATGACTGCGCCCGCAGCGCCGCCGATTGGGGTCTTGGTGCCTTCGATTTTCACCGGACGCAGGGATTCGATGGTGCCCATGCGAACAGTCTGTACACGACGAGCTTCGTCACGGGAGTACGAGTCGCCGGTCAGACTCGAGGCGCAGCCACCCAGCAGCAGCGACAGGGTGGTAAAGCAGGCAACTAGTAAAACGGACTTACGCATAGCATCAACTCCAAAGGACAGGTATCCATTAAACCGCTGTGGCTTGCCGCCTGTCACGGCATGCCGGGCAGAAAATTGTTTTCATTCAGCCTTAGTACAGAGAACCTGTACCGAAAAACTCGACGAACGGTAGCAATCCCACCTCCCTCAGGATCTCGATGGACGCTGTCATCATTGTAGCTAACGGCCGCATAACGCAGCGCAGCGCTACCCATCCAAGGCCTCTGACTAGAGACTTCGGCGTGCAGCGCTACATTCAGGCGAGGTGACGAAAGGTGGGCTCAGGGCGCCAGGCGCTCACGGGTCCAGTCGGCCCCCTGCAAGCGGAAGTTCAAGCGGTCGTGCAAACGACTCGCGCGGCCTTGCCAGAACTCGATGCGCTCCGGCAGCAGGCGGTAACCACCCCAGTGTTCGGGGCAATCAGGCTGGGTATCGCTGAAGCGTTGTTCGGTGGCCTTGAGCAGCGCCTGCAACTCTTCGCGGTCCCTGATTACCCGGCTTTGCGGTGAAGCCCAGGCACCCAGGCGGCTACCCAGGGGACGGACCTGGAAGTAAGCATCCGACTCCTCGGGCGAGACCTTGACCACCCGACCTTCGATGCGCACCTGGCGCTCCAGGGTCGGCCAGAAGAAGGTCATGGCGGCAAACGGTCGCGCCGCGAGTTGTTCGCCCTTGGCGCTCTGATAATTGGTGAAGAAGGTAAAGCCCTGTGTATCCAGGCCTTTGAGCAGCAGGATCCGGCAGTGCGGGCGACCGTCCTGGTCCACCGTAGCCAGGGTCATGGCATTGGCCTCCACCGGTGGCTGTTCGGTTTTCACCGCGTCGGCGAACCACTGGTGGAACAAGGCAAACGGTTCATCCGGGGCCTGGGCCTCGCTCAAACCGTCCCGTGTGTAGTCACGGCGCATATCGGCCAGTGCCTGGGTCATGCGGCTTTATCCTTCTTGCTCAAATAATCAGTTCTTCGCCTGGTCGTTGGTAGCAGCTGGAGCGGCGGCCTTGGCAGGTGCTGGCTTTTTAGCAGCAGGCTTGGCCGGGGCCTTTTTGGCAGCCGGCTTGGCGGCAGCTTTCTTGGCGACGGTTTTTTTCGCCGGAGCGGCCGCTTTTTTGACCGGAGCAGCGGCTGGAGCAGGAACGTCCTGCACAGCGACCATTTCAGCCTTCGGCGGATTGGCCGAGTTGTACTTGCTCAACAAGGCCAGCATGGTGGTGCGCTGGGTGAACATGATTTCCATGCGACGGTTCAGGGCGCGGCCCTGGTTGCTGTCGTTGGCGGCACGCGGCATCAGGTCGCCCATGCCACGCAGCATCAGGCGGTCCTGCTTCAGGCCGCTGAGGCTGAAGATCGAGGCGATGGACTGCGCGCGCTCTTTGGTCAAAGCCTGGCTTACCGGCTCGGCACCCGAGGTGTCGACGTGGCCCAGGACCAGTACGGCGGTCTTCGGATCGCCTTCAACAGCCTTGGCAACGCGGGTGAACGGACCCAGGGTCACCGGCAGCAACATCGCCGGGCGTTTCGGGTTGTAGGAGCCGTCAACCGGAGCAATCACCACCAATACGTTGTCGCGGCGTTCCAGTTGCAGGTTGCTGTCCTTGATCGCGAGACGCAGGCGTGGCTCGTAGTCGTCCAACCAGGCCTGGGTGATTTTTGGATCAGGCATCGGGATGTTGGCGACGTCGACCTTGGCCAATGGCTTTGGCTTGCTTTCGAACGGCCACCACCATTTGGTATCGGTATCCGTCTTGGCAACGGCAGGTGCAGCGGCCGGTGCATCAGCCGGGGCGCCGGAGGCAGGCGTTGCCGCCTTGAGGTCGGCCTTCAGGTCTGCCTTGGCGTCGTCGGCTTTCGACGAGAACGGCCACCAGCTGGAGCCGGTATCCGCCTTCGCAACCGGTGCAGGTGCAGGTGCAGCAGCCGGTGCTACCGGCGCTGGCGCCTTGGCCGCGACCGCCGGCTTGGCATCCGGTTTGGTGTCGGCCTGGCTCACTGCGTCCTTGGTAGCAGCCTTATCGGAGCCAAATGACCACCAATGCCCGCCCTCGGCATCATTTTGTGGGGTTTGTGCACAGCCAGTAATAGTGAGGCATAGCGCCAGTGCCAAGGACTTGTTCGATAACATGAGATATCCACAAAATGAGAAAAAACCAGGGGCCTGAATGACCCGTTAAACAGACGCTTTTGGAACATTAAAGTTACAACATTTTGCCTAGCGTCTTTTTGTATGTGCCTTTGTAACAAAAAAACGCAAGACAGCAAGCTATTTACAGACAACCGGCCAATATTCTTACCAACTTTTGCGCCCGCGGGTCCATAAGTACATAAGGGCCCAATGTATTGGTCACGAAACCAAAGGCTACATCATGTTCCGGATCGGCAACCCCCACCGAACCACCGGCCCCGGGATGCCCAAAGGCCCGTGGGCCAAGGCCGAAGGTGGCGTTTGGCACGTGCGGTTGATCCAACATGCAACCCAGCCCGAACCGGGTTTGTGTCAATAAGGTTTTATCCGGGCCGATACTGTGTTCGCGGGTCAACTCTTCGAGCATATCGGCTTCCAGCAAACTACCGTCGAGCAGCCCACTATAAAAACCCGCCAGACTTCGCGCATTACCGTGACCATTTGCCGCTGGCTGCTGCATACGCCGCCATTCGGGTTTATTAGTGCTGGTCAGAATAGACGGTGGATTGGTAAATGCACGGGTAGTCATCGCCGTCGGCTCGCGCATCGTTACTTGAAGTAAACGTTGTGCCGCCTCATCGCCAACATTGCCCTTGCCTCGGGCTATATGGGCAACTCGATAAAACTCTTCATCCGCCAACCCCACATGAAAATCCAGGCCCAGTGGCCGTGCAACCCGGGCCACGATGGACTCGCCTGGCCCACGACCGTCGGCGCGGCGCAGCAACTCGCCCACCAGCCAACCATAGGTAATCGCCGCATAACCGTGCCCTTCCCCGAGCTTCCACCATGGCGCTTCGGCGGCGAGGGCGTCGACCATCATCTGCCAGTCGTACAGGGCTTCGGCGGGCAGCGTTTCACGCAGGGCCGGCAACCCGGCCTGGTGGCAGAGCAGATGGCGCAGGGTAATGGCTTCCTTGCCCGCGGCAGCAAACTCCGGCCAGTACTTGGCGACCGGCGCATCCAGCTGCAACTTGCCTTCGGCCACCAGTTGCAGCGCCGTGACGGCCGTAAAGGTCTTGGTGCAGGAGAACAGATTGGCAATGGTGTCGCTGTGCCAGGCCTCGGCACCGTCCTTGTCGGCGGTACCGGCCCACAAGTCGACGACGGTTTCGCCGCCAATCTGGATGCACAGCGCGGCACCACGTTCCTGAGGGTCGTCGAACAGCGCGGCGAAGGCTTCACGCACCGCTTCGAATTGAAGCTCGTAATGACCCTGAATCTGCACCTAAGCCCCCTTGGAAAAGTACTACAGAAAGTGGCCGACATTGTTCCAGCCATTGAGCGATTTGTGAACCCGCTCTCGTCGATCAGCCCCCATCAATGACCTTTGCCGGAATGCCCGCCGGAATGCTCTGCACCCGGCGCTGCTGCATTGCCTTCACGCCCGGGCTTGCCGCCCTCACCGGCGTGGACCGCTGCGGCAGCCTTGGCCTTTTCGGCCTCCTTGCCCAGCTGATCGACGGCAGCCAGGTTACTTTTGCGCACACTGTCGACAAACCCCTGGAACGGCACATCGGTGATGCCGACCAGGCCGAAGTGGCCGTTTTCGCCGTCAAGCAAACGGCCGGTAACCGGCTGGTCCAGGTACTGGAACCAATGCACGCCGACGATCGACGGCTCGGCCATGGCCTGCTTCAGGAAGTTGGCGTAGGCAACCCCACGATCCTCTTCCCGGGCCAGCTGCGTCACGCCGCCCCAGAACGGGCCGCGGTCCGCCGAGCCGAAGTTGAATTCGGTGATCAGCACCGGCTTGTCCAACGTCCGCAGGGCCGCGAAGTCGTAGCCGTCCTGAGGCTTGAGGGTGTACATGTTGAAGCTCAGCACATCGCAATATTGCGCGCAGGACGCCACCGCTTCCGGCGTGCTGACCGCGTATCGGCCACCCAGCAACAGCTGGTTGGGCGCATGCCATTTCAATGCATCGGAGATGGTCTTGAAGTAGGCGTCGGCAAAGGTCTTCTGGAAGTACTTGAAGTCCGCTTCGATTTCCGGGTGCTCCGGGCTTGGCATTGGCGGCACAAAGCCCGGGTCTTCCATCAGTTCCCAGGCGGGCAGCTCGATGCCCCAGGCCCTGGAAAGCCCCTCCTGGTTGCGGTACTTGTCGCGCAATTGCTTGAGAAACGCGCGCTTGGCCGGCACGTCGGTGGTCATGCGCAGGGTGCCGTAGGCCAGGGCGTAGCGGGATTTCGCATCATCACCGGGACCGGCCCAGGCCAGTTCGTTGTCGGCAAAGAAGCCGATCAGCCACGGGTCGTCGCGATGGTCACGGGCGGCAATTGCCACCGCACGCTCGGTGGCCATGGCGAAGCGCGGGTCGAACGGGTCGGGCATGCCGCCCCACCAATCGGTGCCGGTGCTGATGCTCGCGTAATCACCGACGATCGACAGTGGCAAGGTGTAAGGCACGCGGTCGGCGGTCGCCAGCTGCGGCGCACTCCAGTTGCCCACAGTATTGAAACCCCAGGCCCGCAGGCGGTCGAGGGTGTGGCTGACCCAGCGTTTCTGGTCGAAACCTTCCGGAGCACAAGGTGCCGGCGGCACGCACGGCTGGCCATAGGTACGCTGCAGGTTGGCGCCATAGAAGTCGTACCAGCGGCCGACATTAAAGCTGCGCCCCTGATCGGCACCATTGCCGCTGCGGCTGTCACCGCTGCCGTAGTATTTGTCGAAAGGCTCGCCGGCCTTGGGCAGCGCGGCAAACATCCATTCGCGGCCCGCCACGTAGGTCTGGCTGTTGTCCGGGGCGACGGTGTTGACGCCCAGGGAGTAGAACGGATGGCCTTCCGGTGTCACCAGGTACCAGCGCCCGTCGCGCTTCTCGGTGCGGAAGAAGCCGCTGGCGTCAAAGGCCGGGCCCTTGTTCCAGCCGCCGAATTTGTCCAGGGAGGCCTTGTCGCGCTCGGCCAGCCAGCCCTTGAGCTGTTGCTGTTCCTTGACCGCTGCGGCCCTCAACTGCTCGTCGCTGCTGACTTTCTCCGGCCACCGGGCGCGGGTGGACTGCCCATAGGCGTCCACCAGATCGCTGTAGGTAGCCTTGAGTACCGGCGCGATGTCCTGCACGCCAAAGCGTTCGAGCAAGATGCTTTGGGCAACGTTCGGCTTGATCATCGACAGGGTCACCGACACGATCTGGCTGCGGTCGATCTCCCCTTCGCTGCTGGCCAGCAGCACGCGCTGGCCATCGACGGTGATCGGCATCGGCGGGCCGGCCTTCATCCCCTGGCTCAGGGGCGAGTTGGCTTGCAGCGGAATCAACAGCGTTTGCGCGGGACCGGCTGGCAGGTCGATACGGCTGAACAGCGTCCGGCCGTCATTGCTCTGCACCTTGACGTACAGGGTCAGCGCCCAGTCCATCGCACTTTGAATACGCAGGCTCATGGCACCGGATTGCGACCAGTCCCAGGCGCCGGTCTGCGGGCTGAGCACCAGGCTCGGTTCGGCCGCCGGGTTGAAGGTGATACGGCGCAGCACTTCGCCTTCAGCGGTTTGTTCGGCGTTGTATTGCGGCAGGCTGGCGTCCTGGGTCGCCACCTTGACCACATCGGCGGGCCGTACAAAGTTGAACAAGGTTTGTTGCCCGGCAGGCGCAGCCAGCAATGGCGCGGCAAACAACAGGGCAAAAACAGCGGGCAGCGTGCGAATCATGTGAACAAGGTTCTCCCAAACGGCCGGTGACTGGCCTGATGACGTGAAGCGATGGTGAGATAGACCACAAAGTGGGCGAATTCGCCCACTGGGCCTTAAGAAATTTCCCGCCGAAACGGCGGTAAAGCATTCAGGATAGCTTTCCCATAGCGCTGGGTAACCAGACGCCGGTCAAGCAAGGTGATGGTGCCGCGATCTTCTTCGGTACGCAGCAGGCGGCCGCAGGCCTGGACCAGTTTCAAGGAAGCGTCCGGCACCGAGATCTCCATGAACGGATTGCCGCCCCGGGCTTCGATCCATTCGGCCAACGCGGCTTCCACCGGATCATCCGGCACCGAGAACGGGATCTTGGCGATCACCACGTGTTCGCAGTAGGCACCGGGCAAATCCACACCCTCGGCGAAACTCGCGAGGCCGAACAGCACGCTGGAATCGCCGCCATCCACCCGCGCCTTGTGCTTGTTCAGGGTTTCCTGTTTCGACAGGTTGCCCTGGATAAACACCTGCTTGCGCCAGTCACGGTCGAGGCCGTCGAACACGTCCTGCATCTGTTTGCGGGACGAGAACAACACCAGCGTGCCCCGTGAGCCCTCCACCAATGATGGCAGGTCACGAATGATCGCCGCCGTATGGGCCGGCGCATCCCGTGGGTCGGCCTTGAGGTCCGGTACCCGCAGCACACCGGCGTCGGCGTGATGGAACGGGCTGGGCACCACGGCGGTGACGGCCTTCTTCGGCAGCCCGGCGCGCATGCGGAAGCGGTCGAAGGTGCCCAGGGCCGTCAGCGTAGCCGAGGTGACCAAGGCACCGTAGGCCACGTTCCACAGATTGCGTCGGAGCATTTCCGCCGCCAGGATCGGGCTGGCGTTGACCTCGATATCGAACAGCGCACCGCTTTCCGACAGGGTCAGCCAACGGGCCATGGGCGGGTTGTCTTCCGGGTCTTCGACGGTAAAGGCGGTCCACAACTCCCAGTTGCCCTGGGACCGGGACAGCAGGCTGCCAAACAGCGGGTACCATTCTTCAGCCTGATTGCTGGCGATGCCGATATTGACCTCGCCATCCATGCCTTCCTTGAGCAAATCGGTGAGACGGGTGAACAAGTCGGTCAGGCGCGAAAAGCCCTTTTTCAGCTCGACGCCCATTTCGCGCATGTGCTCGGGGATCAGCCCGCCAACGAAACGATGGCGCGGCCGTTCGCGACCTTCCACATCTTCGCCGGGCTTGAAGTCTGCCACCTGCTCGCAGGCGCTGAACATGAATTGCTGCTGGGTCTTGATCTCCCGCGCCAGCTCCGGCACCTGCTCGATCAACTTGCCCAGGTCGCCCGGCAGCGGGTGCTGGGCGAGCAACTTGGTGAGGTTCTTGGCCGTGGTTTCCAGCCAGTCGGCGGTGGAGCGCAGCCGCGTATAGTGAGCAAAGTGGCCGATGGCCTTGTCGGGCAGGTGATGGCCTTCGTCGAACACGTAGAGTGTGTCGCGCGGGTCGGGCAACACGGCGCCGCCCCCCAGGGCCAGGTCGGCGAGGACCATGTCATGGTTGGTGACAATAACGTCGACCTTGCCCATGCCCTCCCGGGCCTTGTAGAAGGCGCACTGGCCGAAGTTGGGGCAATGACGGTTGGTGCACTGGCTGTGATCGGTGGTCAGCCGTGCCCAGTCGGCGTCTTCCAGGGCATTGGGCCAGCTGTCGCGGTCGCCGTCCCATTTATTGCCCGCCAGTTTCTCGATCATGCTGGTAAACAGCTTCTGACTGACCTCATCGACTTCGATCTTGAAGCCTTCTTCTTCGAACAGCGAGGCAGTGGCGGTTTGCGCGTGGCCTTCCTGCAACAGCACGTCGAGCTTGGACAGGCACATATAGCGCCCACGGCCCTTGGCCAGGGCGAAGGTGAAATTCAGGCCGCTGTTGCGCATCAGGTCGGGCAGGTCTTTGTAGACAATCTGCTCTTGCAGGGCGACGGTGGCGGTGGCAATCACCAGGCGCTTGCCGGCGGCCTTGGCGGTGGGGATCGCCGCCAGGCTGTAGGCCACGGTTTTACCGGTACCGGTGCCGGCCTCGACGGCCACCACGGCGGGGTCGCCACTGCGCCGACCTTCGTCGTCGGTGTCGATATCCCCGAGGACCTTGGCGACTTCGGCGATCATCAGGCGCTGGCCGTACCGCGGTTTCAAGCTCTTGGCTTCGAGAAAACGCGAGTAGGCGCCCTGGATCGTGGTTTTGAGTTCAGTGCTGATCATGGATAGTCGGGCGCAAAAAACGCTGGATAAATTTTCAGTGGTTCGGATCGGCCGCTATCATACCCCGCTAATTAATCCCGCGCAGAACGGAGTACCCCAATGACCGTCTTTAGCTTCGCTTACACCCTGCATGTACTGGCCGCCCTGATCTGGGTCGGCGGTATGTTTTTCGCTTGGATGATCCTGCGCCCCGCCGCCATGGCCGCGCTGGACGGGCCGGCCCGGCTGAAACTCTGGGTAAATGTGTTTCAACGTTTTTTCGTGTGGGTCTGGGTGGCGGTGCTGGTGTTGCCGATCAGCGGTGTCGGCCTGCTGCAACTGCGCTTCAGCGGGTTTGAGACCGCGCCGCGTTATGTACAGGTCATGATGGGGTTGTATGTGGTGATGACGGCGCTGTTTATCCGGATTCAGGCGCTGAAGTTGCCGGAGCTGCGCGTGGCGGTGGCGGCTGAGGATTGGCCGGCCGGGGCTGCGGCCTTGGGGCAGATTCGTAAATTGGTGGGGATTAACTTGATAGTGGGGTTGGTGCTGGTGGCGATTGCTTCGGCACGGCCGATGTTCTAAAGCGCCTAGTAGACCGCTTTCGCGAGCAAGCCCGCTCCCACATTTGGAATGCGTTTCAAATGTGGGAGCGGGCTTGCTCGCGAAAGCGTCAGGCCAGTCGCCTCAGAGCCTCTGAATGGTCACAGCACCCGCAGGCCCCGCTGGCCCCGGCTGCCCTTCCAACCCGGCCCGGCCCTTTTCGCCGCCATCCGCGCGGTACACCAGGCACCCCTTGGACTGCCCGCCTTTACCCGGCTTGCCCGCCGTGCCCGCCAAACCACCGGCTCCGCCGTCCACCCAGACCTTGATTTTCTCGCCCGGGAAGTCCTGCGGCAATTCCACACGAACCTGCGCGCCCGCCGCGCCCGGCAGCCCGTCGCCGCCGTTGTCGCCATTGGCACCGCGCCCGGCCGAACCCCAGGTGCAGCCCGGGTCTTCGCCGTTGGCGCCATCCAGCCCGGCATAACCCTGGGCACCCGCGCCACCGCGGGCATCCACCGACAGCTCATCGGCCGTCAGCGAGTTAATCCGCAACACCAGGTCACGCCCCGCCTTGGCCGGGCGCTCATGGGTACCGGGAGCGCCGCGTGAGGTGATCTGGCTGCCCTGCTCCAGCTGCGCCTGACGCACCTGCAGTTGCAACGTGGTGCTACCGGGCACGATGGCGATTCGCGCGTCGCGGCCCAGGTGCAGTTCATCCACGGTCACCTGGGTGATATTGGCGGGAATCAGCAAGGTGCCGTAATCCGCCACGTCCAGTCGCTCCAGTTGCAACACACCACTGCTGTTGGGCAGGCGCATCAAGGAGTTGGTCTCGACGCTGACGCTCTGGGCCAGGGCAATGGGGCTGGCCAGCAGGGCCAACAGAAAAACCTTACGCATGATTGGCCTCCTTGTTTACATCATTAGTCGGTGTCGGCGTCGAAAAGCTCTGCACATGGAACATACCCACCAGCAGGATCTGCAAGCGGTCACGCCAGGGATGGGCACGGGTTTTCACACTGCCGTTGAACAACAGCAGTTCCAGAACATGGGTCAGCAACAACAGGCTGCCGGCCAGGTTGACCAACAGGTGGAACGGGTTGATCAGCGGTGTGATCAGGTTGACCACCACCACGCCCCAGAACAGCAACGTCAAGAATTTACCCAGCCCCCAAAACACCTTCATCCCGCACGCTCCCCTTGCACATTATTCTTTGGGCGCACAGTAACGACTTCTACAGGCGTTGTGCCAGTGAAGGATTAAAAAATTGATGAAGGGGCCCCTGGGGATTCCACAGGGGCCTTGAGGCGGGGTCAGCGGTTGATCTGGATTTCCACGCGGCGGTTCAGCGCGCGGCCATCAGCGGTTTTGTTATCGGCTACGGGGTGGCTTTCGCCGGCGCCGGTCACGGAGACAAAACTGCTGCGCGGGATGCCGGAACTGACCAGGTAGTCGGTCACCGAATGAGCGCGTCGTTCAGAGAGTTTCTGGTTGTAGGCATCTTTACCGACACTGTCGGTATGCCCGCTGACGCGCAACTGCGCACTCGGGGCCTCTTTTTTCAGGCGGGTGGCAATCACGTCGAGCTTGGTTTTGTCGGCAGCGGTGAGCTTCGCGGAGTCGAACTCGAAGTGCACGTCACGAATCACGATGGTTTCTTCCTTGACCACCACCACTTCCTCTTGAACCACCGCTACCGGCACCGGAGGGCAGCCATTGGCGTCGACCTGCACGCCTTTTGGCGTGCCAGGGCACTTGTCGCGGCTGTCCGGTACGCCATCGCCGTCCTCGTCACCGTCGCCATGCACCCAGCAATAGGCGCCAGCCATGCCGCCAATCAGCAGCGCGCCGTAGCCTGCATAGGACGAGCTTTGGGTCGCACCAATGGCAGCACCGGTCACACCGCCGACGGCGGCACAGGTGGGCCAGTCGGTTTTTTGCAAGCCTGCGCAACCTGTCAATACTCCGGTTAGCAGAACCAAGGGTAGAGCTGTCCGCATGATGCTCATCTGACTTTCTCCTGAGGGGATCGGCGGGGGCCGACGAGTGGAGTAAAGACGGCTCTTTTCATCTGCGCCAGCGTGTCACACCCCAGTATTCATTGGGCCGAGCGGTTTATTCTCGCCGCCCGCTCTAGGCCCGCACGCTCAGGCAGGCTAGTCTCTACGGTCCTGATGTGAGGATCTTCGATGACTGCCGGTATTTCTTCCCGTACACCCCAGCAAGCGCTCGCTGCGCTGCTTGATCTTCACGCGCCCAAACGCCTGTTGTTATTGGGCGCCAGCCAGTTCCCGGCGCTGGATGCCTTTAAGGAAGCACACCCGGATACCGTGGTGTCCTTCGCCGAGCCCGGTCCCTTGCCCACCGACCTCGCGGCCCAGCGTTTTGACCTGGCACTGGCGGTCGGTTGCCTGGAACACCTGTCAAAACCTGCGGGCCTGACCTTGCTGGGGGGCATTCGCAACCTCAATGCCAGTCGCATTGCGGTGCTGGTGGACCTGGAGGCCTGCCACTGGAAAGACACCGATTTCTTCTCCCTGGCCCTGCAAGCCAGCGAGCGTTTCCAGCGCGACGATCAGGTTTTGACGCTGTTTACCTATGATCTGCTTGACTATAAACAGGTGCCGGATTGGCTGAACGCCCGCTTCTGGGCCAACCCGCAAAATTTTGGAAAGTATTGGTGGTAACCCGATGAGTACATCCATTTGCCCCTGCGGCAGCGGCAACCTGCTGGATGCCTGCTGCGGTCATTATCACGCCGGCCACCCGGCCCCCTGCGCCGAAGCGTTGATGCGTTCGCGCTACAGCGCCTATGTGCTGGGCCTGGTGGACTACCTGGTGGCAACCACCCTGCCTGCGCAGCAAGCCGGGCTGGACACCACCGCCATCGGCGCCTGGAGCGCCCAAAGCACCTGGCTGGGCCTTTCAGTGGAAAGCTCCGAGGTGTTCGGCGGCCAGCCGGAACACGCCTTCGTGACCTTTACCGCTCGCTGGCATGACAGCACCGGCGAACACAGCCACCGCGAGCGCTCATCTTTCGTACAGAACAATGAGCACTGGTACTTTATCGACCCGACAGTGGACGTGAAGGCCGGGCGTAATGACGCCTGCGTGTGTGGCAGCGGGCAGAAATTCAAGAAGTGCTGTTCCGGCTACCTCTGACATTCATTGATACCCGACAGGCTCTCGCTTGCTATGCTGACTCTTCACACGGAGTAACGGCATGGTTTCTCAGGCGCGGGTATTCAGGACTTACAGCCTTCTGCTGGCATTGATGCTGGGGCTCTCCGGCTGCGCGTCGTGGTTCGCCGACGATACGCCCGCCCCCGAGGTGCGTCTGGTCAAGGTCGACCCCGTGCGGGTCAAGTTGCTGGAGCAGAAGTTCAAGCTGTATTTCCGCGTGGATAACCGTGACGACAACGACCTGACCGTACGCGGCCTGGTTTACAAGGTCAGCCTCGGCACGATGGTGCTGACCGAAGGCGAGTCCAACGAATGGCTGACCGTGCCACCCCACAGCCACGCTTTTTTCCGGGTATCGGTGCGCACCAACCTGTGGCCGCAGATCCGCGATGTGGTCGACATGCTGAAAAATCCGCGCGATCCCGTGCCCTATCGTCTTGAAGGCGAGTTGAAAACCGGTTTATTTATCGGGAACGACGTGCAGGTGTTGCGCAATGGCGAGATAATCCCCGGCGATTTTATTCCGGAGCGACATCGATGACTCAGCAACCCCATGTCCATGGTCCCGACTGCAACCACGATCACGATCATCATGATCACGACCACGGCCATGTCCACGGCCCGAACTGCGGCCACGCTCACCAGGAGCCGGTGCGCAATACGTTGAAGGACGTGGGTCGTAACGATCCTTGCCCGTGCGGCAGCGAGAAGAAATTCAAGAAGTGCCACGGGGCTTGAGTTAAGAAACCCGATTCTCGAAACACTGCACATCCAAATGTGGGAGCGGGCTTGCTCGCGAAAGCGCAGTGTCAGTCAACCTCTCTGATACTGATACACCGCTTTCGCGAGCAAGCCCGCTCCCACATTTAGCCTGCATTTCAAGGCCAGGATTTGCGCTGAAACTCCAACACCACCTCCAATCCCCCACCCTCCCGATTGCTCAAGCTCAACCGCCCGTCATGGGCACTGGCGATCGTATGCGCGATACTCAGCCCCAGCCCGTAACCACCGGTTTCCACATTGCGTGAGCCTTCCACCCGGTAAAACGGCTCCATCACCTGTTCCAGTTGTTCCTGGGGAATCCCCGGCCCACGGTCGCTGATGACAATCTTCAAGCTGTCCGCCTTGTCCTCTACCCGCACCACCACCTCGGAGCCATAACGCACCGCGTTCTCCAGCAGGTTCTGCACACAACGCTTGAGACTGCGGGCATACCCCGGCAATGGCTGTTTGGCCCGCCCTTCTATCGTCACCGTCTCGCCCACGTCCTGCAGGTCCGCCTGCAAGCTTTGCAGCAAGGCGTTGATGTCGATGTTCTGGCGCTTCTCGTTGATTTCGCCGCTGCTGACGAAGTCCAGGGTGCTGGAAACCATGTGCTCCATTTCTTCCAGGTCGCTGCGAAAACGTTCTTTGGTGCGGTTGTCGTCGAGCATTTCCGTACGTAACCGCAGGCGCGTAATGGGCGAGCGCAGGTCGTGGGAAATCGCCGCCAGGAAGCGCGTGCGCTCGGCGATATTGGCGATCAGCCGCTGCTGCATGGCGTTGAACGCCTGGGCGGCACGGCGCACTTCGGTGGGCCCATCGAGGGCCAGCGGTGGCCGCTGGATGTCCCGGCCCAAGGCTTCGGCAGCCTTGGCCAGGGCGTTGAGCGGGCGAATGGCCAGGCGCACCGCCACCAGGGCAATGATCACCAGCACCAATACCCGCAGCAGATAAATGCGCATCACGTAATCGAACAGCAAGTCCATCGGCGAAGTACTGGTCCAGCCTTGTTCTTCGGTGGCCTGCACCTGCAGCCAGCGCCCGTCCGGCAAACGCAGGTCAATCAGGAATTGCCCCACCACAGGCCTGGAGCTGAGCAGAGTCGACAGCCCGGCATGCTGGCCCTCGGCATCCAGCAGCTTGAGGCTCAACAGATGCAGGTTCTGGGTGTAGCCGGTTTTCTCCGAGAGCACTTTATTCAGCAAGCGCTCGGTGGCCTGGTCGCTGTCGCTGATGCTGCTTGTCACATCACTGGCCTGGTCACTCAGGGTCAGGCGAAAGCGCGGCGTATCGAGCAGCTTGATCAGCACATCCGCCTGCGCCGGATCGCTGTGTACCAGCCGCACCACGTCCGCCAGCCGCGTGGCGATCAGCCGGCTGGGGATTTCCAGCACCTGGCCGTGGCGCATGTCGTACCAGATGCTGCTGGTCAGGGCCTGGGCCGCGAGCATGCCGCTGACCAGGATCAGCACCAGCCGGCCGAACAGCGAACGCGGCAGCAGTTTCACGATTGCAGCGCCACGTCGTCGGCGGTGAGCATGTAACCCTCGTTGCGCACGGTCTTGATCAACCCGGCCGGCAACTGCGAGCGCAGTCGGCTGACGCACACATCAATCGAGCGGTCGAACGGCGTGCTGTCTTTGTCGAACACGTGGTTGAGCAAAAAGTCGCGGCTCAGCGGCCGGTTGGGATGCTGCAACAACAGACGCAACACCCGGTAATCGGAGTTGCCGAGGCTGACCACCACGCCTTCCGGCGAAAGCAATTGGCGGGCCCGGGTGTCCAGCTGCCAGCCGGCAAAGCTGATGCTCGGAGCTTCATCGAGCCGCGCCCGGTCCGGAAAACTCTGCACCCGGCGCAGCACCACCTTGATCCGCACCAGCAACTCCCGCGGGTCGAACGGCTTGGGCAGGTAATCGTCGGCGCCGATTTCCAGGCCGACGATCCGGTCGATCAGCGTGCCCTTGGCGGTGAGCATGATCACCGGCGTGTTGGAGCTGACGCGCAATTCGCGGCACAAACTCAGGCCGTCTTCGCCGGGCAACATCAGGTCGAGGACGATCAGGTCGATGACATTCAGCGCCAGGCGGCGGCGCATTTCCTTGCCGTCGCCGGCGGTGGACACCTGGAAGCCGGCGTCACTCAGGTAGTCGCACAGCAATTGGCGGATTTGCGGGTCGTCATCAACGATCAGCAGGTGGTCTTGCTTGGCCATGGGGCAATTCGTCCGAAACTCAAAAGGCAGGAGATAGCCGAAACTTCAGCCAGGAGTACGCGCAAATGTAATGGAATGTTGTGGGAAGCGGTAATCACGCATCCACATTACAAAGCCACGGCATGGCGGCCGGTATCGGTCTTTAGACTACCGAATCTAAATGAGATTAATTGTAATTTAGCCTAGGTCACTCCGAATGCCATTGCCTACCCCGCGCGCCCTGTCGCTGCAATCTACCCTTGCGCCGATGTTCGGCCTGCTTGCCGCCGGCAGCGTTTCTCCCACCGCCTGGGCCGATGCGCCGGTGGCGGCGTCGAATGATTCAGTGCTGAGCCTGCCGGAAATCAAGATCGACGGTGAAGCCACTTCCGCCTTTAAAGTCGACCGGGTGACCTCGGCAAAAATCAGCCAGCCGCTGCTTGATGCCCCGCAAAGCGTAACCATCGTCCCGCAGCAAGTGCTCAAGGAGCAAAACGCGCAGACCTTGCAGGAAGTGTTGCGCAACGTGCCGGGCATCACCTTCATGTCCGGCGAAGGCAACCTGGGCTGGGGCGACCTGTTTTCGATTCGCGGGTTTTCCTCGGAGCAGAGCCTGACCGTCGACGGTGTGCGCGATGCCGGCCAATCGACCCGCACCGACACCTTCAACCTGCAACAGGCAGAAGTGTTCAAGGGCACCGGCTCGATCGAATCCGGCGTTTCCGCGGTAGGCGGCAGCGTCAACCTGGTGAGCAAAGAGGCGCATCTGGGGGATGCCAACAAACTCTCGGCCGGCATCGGCACCGACAGCTACCGCCGCCTCACCGGCGATTTCAACCAACAACTGAATGACACCACCGCCCTGCGCATCAACCTGATGAAGCACTACAACCAGGTGGCCGAGCGTGACGACGTGGACTACGACCGCTGGGGCATCGCGACCTCCCTCGGCTTCGGCCTGGGCACCGACACCCGCCTGTTTATCGACACCTTCTACCAGAAGGACGACAACACGCCGGACGGCGGTGTGCCGATCCAGCGCGGCACCGACGGCGACCGCATGCCGGGAGTCAAGCGCTCCAACTGGTATGGCGACTCGCACCTGTACACCCAGCAGACCAAAACCACTTCGCTGACCACCCGCTTCGAGCATGATTTCGACTGGAACGAAGCGACCCTGAAGAACCAGACCAAGTGGGAGCGTACCGACAACTTCGCGGTGCTCTCGCCCGCGCGCTTCTTCGCCGCCAACGGCAATGGCCAAAAAACCTGCACCGGCACGCGCTGTGCGACCTTGGGCTACACCGGCGTAGGACCGATCAGCCAAGTGCCCGGCAGCACGGTAAATGCCTACCCGGGATACGCCAACAGCGGTAACACCGCCTACGGTATTTTGCGAGGGAGCGACTTCGGCCAGTCGACGCGCTACACCATCCTCGACAACCAGACCGACTTCGCCTTCAAGCTCAATACCGGCGGGCTGGAACACGCGGTGGTCAGCGGGCTCGAGTTCTATCACGAGACCTACGGCGGCCTGAAACGCAACGCCGAAGTGCCGGCCGGCGATCTGTTCTTCGACATGAACGACCCGAACCACAGCTTCGCCAGCACCGAAGTGACCAAGGGTGAAGGCCAGCCACGCTCAGTGATCGACAACGCCGGCATCTACCTGGGCGATACCGTCACCCTGAATGAACAGTGGCAAGTGCTCGGCTCCCTGCGCTACGACAACTGGCAGGCCAAAACCACCCAGCGTGGCCAAGCGTCCATCGACAGCACCGACGGTGCCGTGAGCGGCCGGGTCGGCGCGGTGTACAAGCCGTTGCCTAACGGCAGCATCTACGTGTCCTACAGCGAAGCGGCACAACCGTCAGCCCTGGGTGCGTCGACCAACAACCAGATCTACGGCGCCGCGAGCACCAGCAACTACACCCCGGCCAAGTCGAAGACCTACGAGATCGGCACCAAGTGGGACATTGCCCACGACCTGCTGAACGTCACCGCCGCGATCTTCCGCACCGAACTGGACAACTCCTGGGAATACCAGGACGGCGAAAGCGCTCCGGTACGCGCCCTCCCCGCCAAGCGCGTAGACGGTGTGGAACTGGGCCTGCAAGGCAATATCAGCCCGCGCTGGACGGTGTACAGCGGGTTCTCCGCGCTGAAAAGCACCCAGACCAAAGGGGCCAACAAAGGCGAGGAAGCCAAGAACGTTCCCGACCTGACCGCCAACCTGTGGACCACCTACGCCGTCACCGACGACCTGAGCCTGAGTTACGGCGCGCAATACGTAGGACGCCGCCGCTACAGCGACAACAAATACGTCGGCGGCCTGAACAACAACAGCAGCTACGCCACCGGCCCGTCCGGCGTGTACGCGATCTACACCCGTGACCACGAAAAGGCCCCCGGCTACTGGCTCAACAACGTGGCTGCGCAATACAAAGTGACCAGGCAAACCACGGTCAACCTCAACCTGAACAACGTGTTTAACAAGTTCTACTACAGCCAGATCGGCGCGTCCCTGGACGGCTTCCAGCTCTACGGCATTCCGGGCGCCGGGCGCACGCTCACCGCCAGTGTCGACTATGAGTTTTAAGCCGTGCTGATCGAAATCCCCGGCCTGTTGAGTGCCGAAGAAGTCGCGGTGGCCGTCGCCACCCTGCTCGATCAACCGTGGGTCGACGGCAAGGTCACCGCCGGGCAACGCTCGGCCAGGGCGAAAAACAACCGGCAGCTGTCGGAAGACGCGCCGGTAGCGATTCGCCTGGGTGAGCAGATTCTGTCGCGGCTGTCGGATAACGCGCTGTTCATGTCCGCCGCCCTGCCGAAGAAAATCTACCCGCCGCTGTTCAACCGCTACAGCGGCGGCGAAGCCTTCGACTGGCATATCGACAATGCGATTCGCGGCCTCAAGGGTGTGCGCGAACGGGTGCGCACCGACATCTCCGCCACCTTGTTCCTGGCTGATCCGGCCAGCTACGACGGCGGCGAACTGGTGATCCGCGACACCTTCGGCGAGCACGCGGTGAAGCTGCCCGCCGGGCACCTGCTGATTTATCCCGGCAGCAGTTTGCACAAGATCAACCCGGTCACCCGCGGCGAGCGCATCGCCAGTTTCTTCTGGGTCGAAAGCCTGGTGCGCGAAGACAGCCAGCGCCAACTGCTGCTGGACATGGACGTGGCGATTCAACGCCTCACCGCGCAACACGCCGACGACCACGCGCTGCTGCAACTGAGCGGCGCCTATCACAACCTTTTGCGGCGCTGGAGCGATGTCTGATGCGCCGCCTTCACCTGGAGTTCTCGCCATGCTGAAACCCCGCAACTTCCTCAAGCTGGGCGCGCTGTTTGCCGTGCTGATCCTCGGCCACGCCGAAACCGCCGCCGCCCATGAAGTCACCGACGTGCTGGGCCGCAAGGTCGAGGTGCCAGACCACGTGCAGCGCGTGGTGCTCGGCGAAGGCCGGCTGATTTCGGCCTTTGCCTTGCTGGACAAGGACGCGCCATTCCAACGGATTGTCGGCTGGCAGAATGACTTGAAACTGTTGGACGCCCACACCTATAACGCCTACGTGGCGAAATTTCCGACGGTAAAAGACATTCCGCTGATTGGCCAGGCGTCGGAGCAAAGCGTCAGCGCCGAGGAAATTCTTTCGCTGAAACCGGACCTGGCGGTGTTCAGCATTTCCGGCCATGGCCCGACTGAACACAGCCCGGTGGCGGACGTGTTGGCCAAGGCGGGCATTGCAGTGTTGTTCGTCGACTTCCGCATCAACCCGGTGCAAGGCACCCACGCCAGCATGACCGCCCTGGGTCAGGCCCTGGGCCGGGAAACCCAGGCCAAGGCGTTCCTCGACTTTTATGACCAGCACATCAAGGTGATCACCGACGCCGTCGCCACCTTGCCGGCCGGGCCGCGCCCGAGCGTGTTCCTGGAATTGCTCGCCGGCGCCTGGCAGGCACCGGGGCACACCACTGGCAAGAGCGGCATGGGTGAAGTGATCAAGCTGGTGGGCGGGCGCAACATCGCCGCCGACGTGGTGCCGGGGGCGCTGGGAGATATCAGTGTCGAGTACGCGCTGAAAGCTGACCCGGATGTGTATGTGGCCACCGGCAATCACAAGCCCGGGTTGATTCTGGGTGCTGGCGTGAGCAACGAAGACGCGCGTGCCGCGTTTGATACCGTGCTGGCCCGCCCTGAGTTTGTGAACCTTCGGGCGATTCGTGAGGGCAATTCCCACGGTCTGTGGCATGACTTCTACAACTCGCCGTACAACCTGCTGGCGATTGAAGCGCTGGCCAAGTGGGTGCATCCGGAATTGTTCGCCAAGCTGGATCCCAAGGCGACCATGGAAGCGATGAACCAACAGTTCCTCGGCATGCCGCTGCAGGGTGCTTACTGGATTGATGGCAAACCCAAGTAACTAAGGCTCACAACCCATTCCCTGCCTGGACACGGTTCCTGTGGGAGCTGGCTTGCCTGCGATAGCGGTGTTGGATTCACCATCGCCATCGCAGGCAAGCCAGCTCCCACACTGACCGTGTACCGGCAGGGATTTTCGTCGTTTTCAAGGCTGCGAATCCAATGACCACTCAAACCCTCGACCTCGCCACCGCCAGCCAAGGCTATCGCCGCCTGCTCGCGCGTCGTTGCTGGCTGCTGGCCCTGCTGGGTGGCGCGCTGATGTGCGCGATCCTCGTGGACCTGGCCAGCGGCCCGTCGGGCATGGGCCTTGGCGCCCTGCTCGATGGCTTGCTGCACCCGGCCCACCTGAGCGCCACCGACCAGGTGATCATCTGGAACGTGCGCCTGCCCTACGCCTTGATGGCGGTGTTGGTCGGTTGCGCGCTGTCGCTGGCGGGCGCCGAGATGCAGGCTATCCTTAACAACCCGCTCGCCAGTCCATTCACCCTGGGGGTTTCCTCGGCGGCGGCGTTGGGCGCGTCCCTGGTGATTGTGTTTCCGGTGACGACGCTGTGGGTGTCGGCCAATACGGCGATTTCCATTTCAGCCTTTGTGTTTGCCGCCGCCTCGGTCTTTTTGCTGCAAGCCATGTCGCGGCTGCGCGGTGCCGGGGTGGAAAGCCTGGTGCTGTTCGGGATTGCCCTGGTGTTCAGTTGCAACGCGGTGGTCGCCCTGTTGCAACTGGTCGCCACCGAAGATGTGCTGCAACAACTGGTGTTCTGGACCCTGGGCAGCGTGACCCGGGCCAACTGGGACAAGCTCGGCATCCTCGCGTTGGTGGTCGCCGTGGTCATGCCCTTTTCCTTCGCGGCCGCGCCACGCCTGACCCTGTTGCGCATGGGCGAAGACCGCGCGCAAAGCTTCGGTGTCGATGTGAAGCGCCTGCGGTTTTTCTCGTTGTTGCGCATCAGCCTGCTGTCGGCCACCGCCGTGGCATTTGTGGGAACCATCGGATTTATCGGCCTGGTGGGTCCGCACATCGCGCGGATTCTGGTGGGTGAAGACCAGCGCTTCCTGCTGCCGGCCAGCGCGCTTATCGGCGCGTTACTGTTGTCGCTGTCATCCATCGCCAGCAAGCTGATCATGCCCGGGGTGATCGTACCCGTGGGTATCGTCACCGCGCTGGTGGGCGTGCCGATTTTCGTGTTGCTGGTGTTCAAGCGCGGGAGGCAGTTATGAGCAGCGGGCTGTCGATTCAGAACGCCCAGGTCAGCTATGGCCGGCGCCAGATTGTGCATGACCTGAGCTTGCCAACCTTGGCCCACGGCAGCCTGACCGCGTTGATCGGGCCGAACGGTGCGGGCAAGTCGACGTTGCTGCGGGCGGTGGCGGGGCTGGAAAAGATGCAGGGCGTTGTCAGATTGGGTGACCTGGACCTGACGAAAATGTCCGTCGGTGAACGCGCCCGGCGCGTGACCTATATGCCGCAAAACCTTCCGCCGGGCTTGAGCCTGAGTGTGATGGAAAGCGTGATCGCGGCGCTGCGGGTGGCGAACGTCGAGGGCATTGCGCTTTCAAGCGACGCGTGCATGCGCGAGGCCTTTGATGCGTTGCAAAGGATTGGCATCGCTCATCTGGCGGATCAGCTATTGAGCACATTATCGGGCGGCCAGCGGCAACTGGTCAGCCTGGCGCAACTGATTGCGCGTCGGCCACAGGTGATGCTGCTGGATGAACCCACCAGTGCGCTGGACTTGAACTACCAGTTGAAGGTCATGGATTGCGTGCGCGACCTGGTGCGGGAACACAACCTGATCGCCGTGGTGGTGCTGCACGACATCAACCTCGCGGCGCGCTATGCCGACCATATCGCGGTGCTGCGCCAGGGCCGGCTGTACGCCAGTGGCGCGGCGGATGACGTGCTGGATACGGCGCTGTTTGCCGAAGTCTATGGTGTGCGGGTACGCATCGAGCGATGCTCACAACAAACGTTGCAGGTGTTGGTGGACGGCGCGGTGGCTTAGATCCTCTGTGGCGAGGGAGCTTGCTCCCGTTGGGCTGCGTAGCAGCCCCAAAATCTGTGCACGCGCGTCTTCAGGCGGACTGAGGTGAGGCACTCGGGAGCGCTTCGCACTGGAGCTCCAGCCTGGTCCAGCCTGGTCCAGCGGGAGCAAGCTCCCTCACCACAACGGTCACTCCAGCAACTGTTTGGAGGAAATCACTGTGGCGTACTCGCCGTGCAGGTTGCCCAACGACATGGCATGTACCGCCTGCGCCGAATGCATCTGCCCGAAAAAGTCCGCCTTGTCGAAGGTGTAGCAGGCATCTTCGATAACCCACGTCTCAAACCCCAGGTTGCCGGCACTGCGGGCCGTGGCCTCCACCGAGTTATGGGTGGCCACGCCCACCAGCACCACTTGCCGAAGCCCGGCCTCATGCAACCTCGCTTCCAGCCCCGTCCCACAAAATGCGTCCGGCACCCGTTTCTGTATCAACTGCTCACCCGCCTGCGGAATAAATGCATCCTGAAACTCCACCCCCGACTGCTGCGGCCAGAACACCGATTCCGGTGAATGGGACAGATGCTGCACATGAATCACCGGCCAGCCTTCGCGCCGCCAATGCGCCAGCAACGCCAGCATGCGCGCCTCGGCGTGCGGATTATTGCGCCGTCCCAGCCTGGGATGATGAATGCCTTTTTGCTGGTCAATCAGAATCAACGCTGCGCCCGCACGAATTTCCATATCGATAGACCCAAATGTTTCATTGAATTTTCGTCACCCTAACATCACCTATACCTACAGGCATTCGCTCAAGCATCACCACCCTTGGAGAGCTTCATGATCGACCTGTATTACTGGACCACCCCCAACGGTCACAAAGTGTCGTTGTTCCTGGAAGAAGCCGGCCTGCCTTACGAGGTACACCCGATCAACATCGGCCAGGGCGATCAGTTCAAGCCCGACTTCCTGAAGATCGCCCCCAATAACCGCATCCCGGCCATCGTCGATCAGAACCCGACCGACGGCGGCGCGCCGATTTCCCTGTTCGAATCCGGTGCGATCCTGCTGTACCTCGCGGAAAAAACCGGCAAGTTCATTCCCCAGGACCTGCGTGGTCGTCAGGAAGCGCTGCAATGGCTGTTCTGGCAAATGGGTGGCCTGGGGCCGATGGCCGGCCAGAATCACCACTTCAGCCAGTTCGCCCCGGAAAAGATTCCCTACGCGATCAAACGCTATGTGGATGAGACCGCCCGCCTGTATGGCGTGCTGGACCGGCGCCTGGCCGACCGCACGTTCGTGGCCGGCGAGGAATACAGCATTGCCGACATGGCGATCTACCCGTGGATCGTTTCCCACAAGTGGCAGAGCCAGAAGCTGGAAGACTTCCCACATGTAGAACGCTGGTTCAACCACATCAAGCAACGCCCGGCGACGGTGCGTGCCTATGAGCTGGTGCAGAAGGTCAATCCGCCAAAATCCTGAAGGTCAACGGGATCAAAATGTAGGAGCGGGCTTGCTCGCGAATGCGGTGGATCAGCCACAACTCTTTTAGCTGATACACCGCCTTCGCGAGCAAGCCCGCTCCCACACTGATTTGTGCCCGACTGGAAACCTTACGCAAATCCTGAAATAAGCATCGCCTCCCGCTTGCGTCGTTTCGCCGCGCTCACTAACGTAGCGCCTTTACTGACGCTACCCCCCGCAGGAGCTTTGCCATGGCCTCGCCAGCCCTCTCACATTTTCTTCCCCGGTTCGGCGTTGCCGCGGCAATTGCCAGTGCCTTGGGCCTGGCCGGTTGCCAGTTACAGAGCACCCAAGACACCCTGCCTCCGGTTTCCGGCGTACAGCCGATCAAGGGCCTGGCGCAGAACGTTTCGGTGCGCCGCAACAGCCAGGGCATCCCGCTGATTGAAAGCAGCACCTTCCACGATGCGCTGTTCACCCTGGGCTACGTGCACGCCAGCGACCGCATCACCCAGATGGTCACCCTGCGCCTGCTGGCCCAGGGCCGCCTGGCGGAAATGTCCGGGCCGGATGTGCTGGATGTCGACCGTTTCATGCGGGCGGTCAACCTGCGCAAAAGCGCCGGCGAGCTTTATAACGCCTCGTCGCCGCGCCTCAAGCGCTTCTTTGAGGTGTATGCGCGCGGGGTCAACGCCTACCTGTTCCGCTACCGCGACAAGCTGCCGCCAGACCTGGCCCAGACTGGCTACAAGCCTGAATACTGGAAGCCGGAAGATTCGGCGCTGCTGTTCTGCCTGCTGAATTTCAGCGAGTCGACCAACTTGCAGGAAGAGCTGTCGTCATTGGTGCTCGCGCAAAAAGTCGGTGCCGACAAACTCGCCTGGCTGACCCCGAGCTACCCGGATGAACCGCTGCCAGTGGCCGAGTCCGACAAGCTCAAGGGCATCAACCTGGGCCAGATCCCCGGCCTCGCTGCGCTGACCAGCCTCAGCGAGCACCTCGACACCCTCAACACCCTGGGCACGTCCAGCTCCAGCAACTGGGCGATCGGCCCGCAGCGCAGCCGCAGTAACAAGAGCCTGCTGGCCAATGACCTGTCGACCTCGATGCAGGCCCCGTCGCTGTGGAACTACGTGCAGATCCGCTCGCCGAAATACCAGGCCGCCGGTGTGTCCATCGCCGGTTTGCCAACCCTGCTTTCCGGCTTCAACGGCAAGGTGGCCTGGAGCATGAGCCAGGTCTCGGGTGACACCCAGGACGTATTCCTGGAGAAGGTCAAGCGCCAGGGCAACGCGCTGTACTACGAAAACAACGGCAAATGGCTGCCCGCCATCGTGCGCAATGAAACCTACTTCGCCAAGGGCCAGCGGCCGATTCGCGAAGCGGTGTACGAAACCCGCCACGGGCCGCTGCTCAACAGTGCCCAGTCGCTGACCAGCGGCTACGGCCTGGCGTTGCAAACCGCCGATTTCAAGGACGACAAGAGCCTGGACGCGTTCTTCGACCTGTCACGTGCGCAAACCGCCGGTAAAGCGTCTGACGCCACCCGGGAAATTCGCGCAATTGCCTTGAACATGGTCTTCGCCGACGCCAGCAGCATTGGCTGGCAAGTGACCGGGCGGTTCCCCAACCGCCGTGAAGGCGAAGGCCTGGTGCCATCGCCGGGCTGGGACGGGCGTTTCGACTGGGATGGCTACGCCGACGCGATGCTGCACCCCTACGATCAGGACCCGGCCCAGGGTTGGATCGGCACGGCCAACCAGCGCACCATTCCCCGTGGCTACGGCATGCAACTGTCCAACTCGTGGGCCGCGCCGGAACGCGCCGAACGTATCGCGCAACTGGCCGGCAGCAGCAAGCATGACAGCCGCAGCATGATTGCCATGCAGTACGACCAGACCACCACGTTTGCCGCCAAGCTCAAGAGCATGTTCCAGGCGCCGGGCATGGCCCAGCCGCTGAAACAGGCGATCGATGGATTGCCGGTGGCAGACCAGGCCAAGGCGCGGGAAGCACTGAGCCGCCTGATGGCCTTCGACGGTCGGCTGGCACCCACCTCCGCCGACGCGGCGATTTATGAGTTGTTCCTGCAGGAAAGCGCCAAGCAGATTTTCCTCGACGAACTCGGTCCGGAAAACAGCGCCACCTGGAAAGCCTTTATCGGTAACGCCAACCTGTCGTACTCGGCGGTGGCCGACCACCTGCTGGGGCGCGAAGACAGCCCGTTCTGGAATGACGCCCGCACCGGGCAGAAAACCGACAAGCCGGCGATCCTCGCCCGTAGCCTGGCCGCCGCGATCACCGCAGGCGACAGCGCGCTGGGCGCCGATCACAAGGCCTGGCAGTGGGGCAAACTGCACAGCTACACCTGGAAGAACACCAGCGGCCAGGCCATTCGCGGCCCACTGGCCGCGGGCGGCGATCACAACACGCTGAACAGCGCACCGTATAGCTGGGGCCAGAGTTTCGACACGACCCAGGTGCCGGCGCTGCGGATGATTGTCGACTTCGGCCTGGCGGAACCGATGATGGGCCAAAGCGGCATCGGCCAATCCGGCAACCCGGCCAGCCCGAACTATGCCAATGGCATCGACCCGTGGCTGAAGGCGCAATACCTGAGCTTCCCGATGCAGCCGCAGAACTTTGACGGGGTGTACGGGAAGACGCGGTTGACGCTGGTGCCGGGCAAGTAACCCGGTTTCCCTGACTCAACCGGATCAAAATGTGGGAGCGGGCTTGCTGTGGTGAGCGGGCTTGCCCCGCGTTGGGCTGCGAAGCAGCCCCATCAATCTGTGGTGAACCCGACGGGGGACAAGCCCCCTCACCACAGCAAGCCCGCTCCCACATTTGATTGCATGCATTCCGATAGAACTTCTCCACCCGCCCTCGCCTCATAATTAACAAGCCCACCTCCACGGCACGCCCATGGACCTTGTTATCGCCCGGCCCGAAGGCCTCTACTGCCCCGCCGGGGATTTCTACATCGACCCCTGGCGCCCGGTGGAACGTTCGGTCATCACCCACGCCCACGGCGACCACGCCCGCACCGGCAACCAACACTACCTGGCCGCCGCCCCCGGCGAAGGTATCCTGCGCTCGCGCCTCGGCCAGGACATCAACCTGCAAACCCTGGCCTACGGCGAAAGCCTGCGCCACCACGGCGTCACCTTGAGTTTCCACCCCGCCGGCCATGTCCTCGGCTCCGCCCAGGTGCGCCTGGAATACCAGGGTGAAGTCTGGGTCGCCTCCGGCGACTATAAAGTCGAGCCCGACGGCACCTGCGCGCCGTTCGAACCGGTGCGCTGCCATACGTTTATCACCGAATCGACCTTCGGCCTGCCGATCTACCGCTGGCAGCCCCAGGCGCAGATTTTTGCCGGGATCAACGACTGGTGGCAGGCCAATATCGCCGCCGGCAAGGCCAGCGTGTTGTTCTGTTATTCCTTCGGCAAAGCCCAGCGGATTCTCCACGGCATCGACGCCAGCATCGGCCCGATCCTCAGCCATGGCGCGGTCGAACCCTTGAACCGGGTGTACCGCGAAGCTGGCATCTATATCCCTGAAACCCTCTACGCCGGCGACTTCAAAAAGACCGACCCTTTATTGCGCCAGGCCCTGATCATCGCCCCGCCCTCCGCCGGTGGCAGCACCTGGATTCGCCGCTTCGGCGACTACAGCGACGCCTTCGCCAGCGGCTGGATGCGCCTGCGCGGCACCCGGCGGCGGCGCGGCGTGGATCGCGGCTTTGTGCTCTCGGACCACGCCGATTGGCCCGGACTGTTATGGGCCATTGAGCAAACCGGTGCCGAGCGGGTAATGGTCACCCACGGTTCTGTGGGCGTATTGGTCAGGCACCTGCGGGAAAAGGGCCTGGATGCCCAGGGATTCACCACCGAATACGGCGATGACGAAGAGGAGGCCACGTCATGAAAGCCTTCGCCGAGCTGTACGCCAACCTCGACGCCACCACCTCCAGCAACGCCAAGCTCGCCGCCTTGCAGGCTTATTTCCTACAGGCGCCCGCGGAAGATGCTGCGTGGGCGGTGTACTTTTTATCCGGCGGCCGGCCCCGACAACTGGTACCCACGCGGTTGCTGCGGGACATGGCCACCGAAGCCGCGAGCATTGAGCCGTGGCTGTTCGAAGAGAGTTATCAGTCGGTAGGGGACCTGGCGGAAACCATTTCCCTGCTGTTACCGGAATCGCCCCACACCTCGGACGATGGTCTGGCCGTGTGGCTGGAAGAAAAACTCCTGCCCTTGCGCGGCCTGCCGCCAGAAGAACTGGCAGAACGCCTGCCCGCGTTGTGGGCACAGCTGGATCAGCCGAGCCTGATGCTCTGCATCAAGCTGATCACCGGTAGCTTCCGGGTCGGTGTGTCGAAGTTGCTGGTCACCCGCGCCCTGGCCGCCATGGCCGGGCTGGACAGCAAACGCGTGGCCCAGCGGCTGGTGGGCTACACCGACCTGTCGAACCGTCCGACGGCCGAAGGCTACTTGAAGCTGATTGCCGCCGAATCGTCCGACGAACACGCCCAGCGTGGCGGGCAGCCTTATCCGTTTTTCCTGGCCCATGGCCTGGCCCAGCCGGTGGAGCAGTTCGATGCCTTGCTCGGCTCCCCTGCTGACTGGCAAGTGGAATGGAAGTGGGACGGTATCCGCGCACAACTGGTCAAGCGCGAAGGCCGCTTGTGGATCTGGTCTCGGGGCGAAGAACTGGTCACCGAGCGCTTTCCGGAGCTTCATGACCTGGAAAACAGCCTGCCCGATGGCACGGTGATCGACGGCGAAATCGTGGTGTGGAAGGACTCGGTGCAACCCTTCGCCCTGCTGCAACAGCGTATCGGCCGCAAGACCCTGGGCAAGAAAATCCTCGAAGACGCGCCGGTCGCCGTGCTCGCTTATGACCTGCTGGAACACCACGGCGAAGACTGGCGCAACCACACCCAGGCCGAACGCCGGGCGCAACTGGAGCTGGTGGTCAGCGACTGCGACCAGCCAACGTTGCGCACGTCGCCAGTGCTGATCGGCGATAGCTGGCAAGACTTGGCAGAGCAGCGTGAGGCGTCCCGCAGCCTGGGCGTGGAAGGCATGATGCTCAAGGCCCGGGACGGGCTCTACGGCGTGGGCCGGACCAAGGACATGGGCGTGTGGTGGAAGTGGAAAGTCGACCCGTTCAGCGTCGATGCGGTGTTGATCTACGCCCAGCGCGGCCATGGCCGGCGCGCCAGCCTGTACAGCGACTACACCTTTGCGGTGTGGGACGGCCCGCCCGGTACTGAGCGTACGTTGGTGCCGTTCGCCAAGGCGTATTCGGGGCTGACCGATGAGGAAATGCGCAAGGTCGACGCCATCGTGCGCAAGACCACCGTGGAGAAATTCGGCCCGGTGAGCAGCGTCACGCCGAGCATGGTGTTTGAACTGGGTTTTGAAGGGATTGCCCTGTCCAAGCGGCACAAGAGCGGAATTGCGGTGCGTTTCCCGAGGATGTTGCGCTGGCGCCAGGACAAGGCCGTCGAGGAAGCCGACAACCTGGCGACCCTGCAGGATTTACTGGCCTGACACGTCTCTCACCAACGCCACCGATCAATGTGGGAGCGGGCTTGCTCGCGAAGGCGGTGTGTCAGTCAATACATGTACCGACTGATCCACCGCATTCGCGAGCAAGCCCGCTCCCACATTTGAAAACCTCACACGCCCCAAAATAATGCATAGATTGATCAATGCCCATTTTCGGGCATTTCCTACTGGCACAACTCCTTAATCTCACCTTTTAAAACGACCATTCGGAACTATGGTGCAGAAATTGCTACTTGAGTCCGGTCTGACACCGTTCAGTAACAGTCCTAACCGCGCCACAAGCGCTTATCTTGGTTTCCAGGGATTACATAATGAAAAAAGCATTGCTGACCCTTTCTGCACTGGCTCTGTGCATGGCCGCCGGTTCCGCGCTGGCCAAGGAATACAAGGAATTGCGTTTTGGTGTCGATCCGTCCTACGCGCCGTTTGAGTCTAAAGCCGCTGACGGCAGCCTGGTGGGCTTCGATATCGACCTGGGCAATGCCATCTGTGCCGAGCTGAAGGTCAAGTGCAAGTGGGTCGAAAGTGATTTCGACGGCATGATTCCAGGCCTCAACGCCAACAAGTTTGACGGCGTGATTTCCTCGATGACCGTGACCGAAGCCCGTGAAAAGGCGATCGACTTCTCCAACGAGCTGTTCTCCGGCCCAACCTCGCTGGTGTTCAAAAAGGGCGCGAACTACTCCACGCCTGAGTCCCTGAAGGGTAAAACCGTGGGCTACGAGCAAGGCACCATCCAGGAAGCCTACGCCAAGGCCGTACTGGACAAGGCCGGTGTCACCACCAAGGCCTACGCCAACCAGGACCAGGTGTACGCCGACCTGACTTCCGGCCGCCTGGACGCTTCCGTGCAGGACATGCTGCAAGCCGAACTGGGCTTTTTGAAGTCGCCAGCCGGTGCTGACTACGAAGTCAGCAAGGCCATCGACGATCCACTGCTGCCGTCCAAAACTGCGGTCGGTATCAAAAAAGGTAACAAAGACCTCAAGGCCTTGTTGGATAAAGGTATCAAAGCGTTACACGATGATGGCACCTACGCCACCATCCAGAAGAAACACTTTGGCGATCTGAACCTGTACAGCGGCAAATAATGCCTGGGGCGCCCTTCCTCTGGAGGGGCGCTTTTTTATCGCCATAGGTCCTGATTTATGTTCGAAGATCTTTTGCAAACCCTGGGGCTCAGTGCCTTCAGTTTGAAGGGTTTCGGCCCGCTGTTGCTGCAAGGCACCTGGATGACCGTCAAGTTGTCGGTGTTCTCCCTGGCCGTCAGCGTGTTGCTGGGCCTGCTCGGGGCTACTGCCAAACTGTCCAGCCTGCCGTTCCTGCGGGTTCCCGCGCAGATCTACACCACCCTGATTCGCGGCGTGCCCGACCTGGTGCTGATGCTGCTGATTTTCTACAGCCTGCAAATCTGGCTGACCAGCTTTACCGACTTTATGGAATGGGACTACATCGAGATCGACCCATTCAGCGCCGGGGTGATCACCCTGGGCTTTATCTACGGTGCGTATTTCACCGAGACCTTTCGCGGCGCGATCCTCGCCGTGCCCCGTGGCCAATTGGAGGCCGCCACGGCCTACGGGCTCACGCGTGGCCAGCGGTTTCGTTTCGTGACCTTCCCGCAGATGATGCGCTTCGCCCTGCCGGGCATCGGCAATAACTGGATGGTGATGCTCAAGGCCACGGCACTGGTGTCGATCATCGGCCTGGCCGACCTGGTCAAGGCCGCGCAGGATGCCGGCAAGAGTACTTATCAGCTGTTCTATTTCCTGGTGATCGCCGCGTTTATCTACCTGTTGATCACCAGCGCGTCCAACTTCGTCCTGCGCCGCCTCGAACGGCGCTACTCCGCAGGCTCCCGGGAGGCAGTGCGATGATCGAACTTATCCAGCAATACTGGCGCCCCTTCCTTTATAGCGACGGCCAGCACATCACCGGGCTGGCCATGACGATGTGGCTGCTCAGCGCGTCGATCTTCATCGGCTTCCTGGTATCGATCCCGCTGTCCATTGCGCGGGTGTCGCGCAATCGCTGGGTACGCTGGCCGGTGCAGTTCTACACCTACCTGTTTCGCGGCACGCCGCTGTATATCCAGTTGCTGATTTGCTACACCGGGATCTACAGCATCGCGGCGGTTCGCGCGCAGCCGGTGCTGGACGCGTTCTTTCGTGATGCGATGAACTGCACGATTCTCGCCTTCGCCCTCAACACCTGCGCCTACACCACGGAGATTTTTGCCGGGGCGATCCGCAGCATGGCCCACGGCGAAGTCGAAGCGGCGAAAGCCTACGGCCTCAGCGGCTGGAAGCTGTATGCCTACGTGATCATGCCGTCGGCCCTGCGCCGCTCGCTGCCGTACTACAGTAATGAAGTGATCCTGATGCTGCATTCGACGACGGTGGCCTTCACCGCGACCATCCCGGATATCCTGAAAGTCGCCCGGGACGCCAACTCGGCCACCTACATGACCTTTCAATCATTCGGTATCGCTGCGCTGATCTACCTGACCGTGACCTTTGCCCTGGTCGGTCTGTTTCGTCTGGCGGAGCGTCGCTGGCTGGCCTTTCTCGGCCCCAGCCACTAAGGAGCCTTCATGCGTCATCAGATTCATCCACTTGTGGCGCCGGTGCCGGGCACGGAGCGACAAATCCACAGTTTCCACTTCGGGCCGGAGCAGGCCGAAGGCAAGGTCTACATCCAGTCGTCACTGCACGCCGACGAATTGCCGGGCATGCTGGTGGCCTGGCACTTGAAGGCGCGCCTGGCGGAGCTGGCTGCGGCCGGCCGCCTGCGCAGCGAGATCGTGCTGGTGCCGATCGCCAACCCGACCGGCCTGGAACAGGTGTTGATGGACATCCCCCTGGGCCGCTATGAGCTGGAAAGCGGGCAGAACTTCAACCGCCTGTTTGTCGACCTGTCCGACGAGGTTGGCAATCAAGTCGACGGCCTGCTGGGAGATGATCCTGCGCACAACGTCGAACTGATCCGCGATGCGCTGACCATGGCCCTGGCGGCGCAAACGCCCGTCACACAACTGGAATCCCAACGCCTGGTGCTTCAACGCCTGGCGTGTGATGCCGACATGGTGCTGGACCTGCACTGCGACTTCGAAGCCGTGGCGCACCTGTACACCACCCCCGAAGCGTGGCCCCGGGTGGAGCCGCTGGCGCGCTATATCGGTTCGGAAGCCAGCCTGTTGGCCACCGACTCCGGCGGGCAGTCATTCGATGAATGCTTCACGCTGGTGTGGTGGCAATTGCAACAACGGTTTGGCGAGCACTTCCCGATCCCGATGGGCAGCTTTTCGGTAACCGTCGAATTGCGCGGCCAGGGCGACGTCAACCACGGCCTGGCCAGCCTCGACTGCCAGGCGATCATCGATTACCTGATTCACTTCGGCGCAATCAGCGGCGAGCCGGCACCGCTGCCGGAATTGCCCTACCCCGCCACACCGCTGGCGGGCGTCGAGCCGGTGGCCACAGCCGTGGGCGGCTTGCTGGTATTCAGCGCGCTGCCTGGGGAATACGTGGAAGCCGGGCAACTGATCGCCGAAATCATCGACCCCATTTCCGACCGCGTAACGCCAGTGCATTGCCGCAATGCCGGGCTGCTTTACGCTCGTTCGCTGCGGCGCATGGCCACTGCCGGGATGGTCATTGCCCATGTCGCCGGCACTGAAGCCTATCGCAGCGGCTACCTACTTTCGCCTTGAGGATGCACGCCCCATGTACAAATTGACCGTTGAAGGCCTGCATAAAAGCTATGGCGACAATGAGGTGCTCAAAGGTGTCTCGCTCAAGGCCAGGACCGGTGATGTGATCAGCTTGATCGGCGCCAGTGGCTCGGGCAAGAGTACCTTTTTGCGGTGTATCAATTTTCTTGAACAGCCCAATGATGGCGCGATGACGCTGGATGGGCAGCAGATTCGCATGGTCAGTGACCGCCATGGGATGCGCGTGGCGGATGATGCTGAGTTGCAGCGCCTGCGTACGCGGTTGGCGATGGTGTTTCAGCATTTCAACCTGTGGAGCCACATGAGTGTGCTGGAGAACATCACCATGGCGCCGCGCCGGGTGCTGGGTTGCAGCAAGAAGGACGCCGAGGATCGCGCTCGCCGGTATCTGGACAAGGTGGGGTTGCCGGCGCGGGTGGCCGGTCAATATCCGGCGTTTTTGTCGGGTGGCCAGCAACAGCGGGTGGCGATTGCCCGGGCGCTGGCGATGGAGCCGGAGGTGATGCTGTTTGACGAGCCGACTTCGGCGCTGGACCCGGAGTTGGTGGGTGAGGTGTTGAAGGTGATCCAGGGTCTGGCTGAGGAAGGCCGGACGATGATCATGGTGACCCATGAGATGAGCTTTGCGCGCAAGGTGTCGAGCCAGGTGCTGTTTTTGCACAAGGGGCTGGTGGAGGAACAGGGTTCGCCGGAGGATGTGCTGGGTAATCCGAAGAGCGAGCGGTTGCAGCAGTTTTTGAGTGGGAATTTGAAGTAGCCCGCAGGGGTTGGGTGTATATCCGTTATTTAGGTAACGGCCACTTATGGTTCCGCTCTTACAGCGGCTCACTTTTGAACAGCGCAAAAGTAAGCAAAACGCTCT